>NZ_JARVTG010000002.1:1180321-1513142 GCF_029846635.1 Pokkaliibacter sp. MBI-7
CGGCCTTAAACTGGTTGGGCCTACTCTGGCAGCTATTTTGTCGACCCTTGAGCCGGTGGTGACCATCATTCTGGGTGTGTCATTTCTCGGCGAAGCCCTCGGCGGCTACGCACTTCTCGGAGGGGGGCTTATTATCGCCGCCTCCATTGGTCTTGCGATGACTCGCCTGTGGCGTCAGCGGCAACTGGCTACCTGATATGAGGTGAGATCATCGCTCAGCATCATGCTCACCGGTTGCACTTACAGATCAGATTTATACACGTCTCTTCCTTGGGGGCATCGTCCCCCTCCCCCACGCCATGGCCACCTTGTTCATGGCGTTTTTTATTTCGCCACGCCATAACCGAACAAAAATCAACTAACGTCACTTTTCACTACATATTTTCATCACTGTGGGTATTTGATTAGTGATTTTCATCAATGGACCGAGTTTATTCCTGTCTTCACCAGAAGTTCTGCTATAAAGTGGCGCCGCCTGAGGAAGCAACCCGGCGTTGCACTCTAGGCTGTCAACATGCGTAGAAGGATCTATTACAAGAAGGAAAACTATGAGCCATTTACAATCTGCCTCTGTCTCTTCTCGTCGAGCACCCGGTTTGGTCGTTCAGATTCTGATCGGGATCATTCTGGGAATAGGTCTGGCGCAAATCTCCCCGCCCACTGCGACCTCGGTTGGCCTGCTTGGCTCCCTGTTCGTCAGCGCCCTAAAAGCGGTCGCTCCCATTCTGGTCTTCGTACTGGTGGCCTCGTCCATTGCCAATCATCGTCAGGGCAGCGAAACCCATATTCGCCCCATTCTCTATCTTTATCTGTTCGGTACGTTCAGCGCCGCACTGGTAGCCGTGGCCATGAGTTTCCTCTTCCCTACCACCCTGGAACTGGTCAGCAAGGGAGCTGAAGCCACCGCCCCCCAGGGTATTGGCGAAGTGCTGCATACGTTGCTGTTCCGCGTCGTTGATAACCCCATCAATGCCCTGATGACCGGTAATTTTATCGGCATTCTGGCCTGGGCTGTCGGTCTGGGTATTACCCTGCGTCAGGGTAGCGAAAGCACACGCAAGGTGTTGAAGGATGTTGCGGACGGCGTATCGGCCATCGTCAGGCTGGTGATTCGCTTTGCTCCCATCGGCATCTTCGGTCTGGTTACCAGCACTTTTGCTGAAACCGGCTTTGCCGCCCTGCAGGGTTACAGCCATCTTCTGATTGTTCTGATCGGTTCCATGCTGCTGATTGCGCTGGTGGTGAACCCGCTGATCGTATTCTTCAAACTGCGCCGCAACCCCTATCCGCTGGTACTGAAATGCCTGCGTGAAAGTGGCGTGACCGCCTTTTTCACCCGCAGCTCTGCCGCCAACATCCCGGTCAACCTGGACCTGTGCAAACGACTGGATCTGCATGAAGACACCTACTCTGTCTCCATTCCACTGGGTGCCACCATCAACATGGCAGGCGCAGCCATCACCATTACCGTACTGTCTCTGGCCGCAGCTCATACGCTGGGCATTCAGGTAGACCTGCTGACAGCCCTGCTGCTGAGCGTGGTCGCCTCGATTGCCGCCTGTGGCGCGTCCGGCGTAGCGGGTGGCTCACTGCTGCTGATCCCGCTGGCCTGCAGCCTGTTTGGTATCTCCAACGATGTTGCCATGCAGGTCGTTGCCATCGGCTTTATCATCGGCGTGCTACAAGACTCAGCCGAAACCGCTCTGAACAGCTCTACTGATGTACTGTTCACCGCTGCTGCTTGTAAGGTGGAAAATATCTAATAGCCATTTCCCACTGCACTAAACAAACAAACCGCCAGCTGGCGGTTTGTTTGTTTCAGATTAACAACGCTTTTATGAGTTACCAGTTACCGACGACATAGCCAAGCTTGTCGGGCAACCACAAAGCAATGCCGGGGACCAGCATCACCAGTACCAGACTGAGCAGCATGGCGAGGATAAAGATCAGCGTCCAGCCGACGGTCTGCTCCAGGCGAATACCGGCAATCCGGGTCGTGACCATCAGGTTTACCGCTACCGGTGGAGTGAACTGACCAATAGCGATGTTCATCGCCAGCAGAATGCCGAACCAGACCGGATTCCAGCCAAAATGCTGCATCAGCGGCAAAACGATGGGGATCAGGATGAGATAAATGGATACCGCATCCAGCAGCATCCCCGCCAGTAACACCAGAACCATCACCAGCACCAGTAAGGTCCAGCCATTCTCTGACAGGGACAACAGTGCCTGCGCCAGATGCTGGAATGTGCCCAGTGTAGTGCCTGCCCAGGCAAAGATTCCTGCCAGCGCAATGATCAGCATCACCACGCCTGAGGTCACTGCCGACTCTTCCAGCAGCTCCCACATACCGCGCAGGCTCAGGCTACGATAGATCACTACACCGACTATGACACCATACGCCACGGCCACAACCGCGGCTTCCGTCGGCGTAAACAGTCCCGAACGCAAGCCACCGAGAATGATGACTGGCGCCAGCAAGGCGGGGATCGCTTCGCGAAAACTCTTGCCAAGTGGTGGTCGCTCAGATGCCTCGGGTGACTCCCAGCCATTGCGCTTGGCCAGCCACCAGGCTGGTAACAGCAAAGACAGACCTGCCAGAATGCCCGGGAATAATCCGGCAGCAAACAGGGCTCGCAGGTCAACACCGGGGACCACGATGGAATAGAGAATCAGGGCGATTGAAGGAGGAATCAGTATCGCCGTCGATGATGAGGCGGCGATAAGTGAGGCCGAGAAGGCTTGCGGATAACCGGCGCGCTTCATGCTGGGCAGCATGACCATGGCCACCGCCGCCGCATCAGCCGGGCCAGAGCCACTCATGCCACCCATGATCAGGCACACAAGAATGGCAACAACGGCAAGACCACCGTGACGTGGGCCAATAATCGCCTGGGCGAAGCGTACCAGACTGGCCGCCACCCCCGCCCGCTCAAAAATCGCTCCGGTCAGGATAAACAGGGGAATGGCTATCAGCGGGTACTTGGCCACACTATTGTAAGTGTTTGTCCCCAGGGTAGCCAGCATGTCGGTACTCAGACCACTGAGAATGCCAACGACACCGCCCAGTCCGAGCGCGAAGGCTACCGGCACACCTAAAAACAGCGCCAGCATGAACGCCAGAATCATCAGCAGATCAGGACTCATCATGACCTCCCCGATGTGCGCTCAAACGATCACGCAGACTCAAGGTCATTCGCAACAGGATGGCCAGCGCCAGGACAGGCAGCCAGATGACGTAGATCCAGTTTGGCAAACCCAGCCCGGGGGAAAGGGAATCCCACTGATACTCTTCTAACGCAAAGGTGCTGCCATACCAGATCACGATTGCCAGCACGGTTACCCCGGCCAGCCATTGCAGCACGTACACCAGCGGCAGCCAGTTGCGTGGTAACAGGTGCTCGATCAGCTCAATGCGAATATGAGCGTTTTGCCGTGCGGCGACAGCTGCGCCAGCAAAGGTCATGACCACCAGCAGGAAAACCGAGAATTCTTCAGTAAATGCAAAAGAAGCATCAGTAGCGTAACGAACCACTACGTTGGCGAGACTGATAAGACAGATGATGGATAGAGCCAGGGCAGCCAGAATGGCTTCGAGGCGGGCTCCAGGTCGTCGCTCTGACATGGAATAACTCCAATTACTGGACCGCCGGTGACCCGGCGATCCGACTTCTACATTAGCAGGGGGTTATTGCGGACGCTTGGCGATGGCGTCCTGAGCAGCCTTCAACAGTGCTTCGCCAACCTGAGGTGTCCACTTCTGATAGACAGACCCGGTCGCTTTAACAAAGGCATCATGCTGTTCGGCATTCAGGTCGGTCACTTCAACACCACGCTCACGAATTTTTGCCAGCGTATCTGCGACTTCTGCGCGAGACTTTTCAATTTCCCATTTACCGGCATCCTCAGCGGCCTGCTTCAGTAACTGCTGATCTTCAGGGCTGAACTCACGCCACACGCGCGTGCTGACGGCAAATACCAGCGGATCAGCCATGTAATGCCACTGTGTCAGGTACTTCTGGCCGACCTGATCAATACGCGCCACATCGAATACCGACAGTGGGTTTTCCTGTCCGTCCACCGCACCAGTGGTCAGTGCGGGTTTGGCATCAGCCCAGCTCATCTGGGTCGGGTTGGCACCCAGTGCGGTAAAGGTGTCCTGGAACAATGGCGAACCAACAACGCGGATTTTCAGCCCTTTCAGATCTTCCGGCTGACTGATCGCATGCTTGGAGTTGGACAGCTCGCGGAAGCCATTCTCACCCCAGGCCAGAGGCGTCACACCGCGCTTTTCGATGGCAGAAAATACCATTTTTCCCGCCTCGCCCTGAGTGATGGCATCAATGGCATTGTTGTCAGGCATCAGGAATGGCAGCGAGAACAGGTTCAGCTCAGGCACCTGGGGTGACCAGTTGATGGTTGAGCCGACCGCCATGTCGATCAGGCCAGAGCGCATCGCTGAAAACTCTTTGGTCTGATCGCCAGAAACCAGTTGGGAATTGGAGTAAATCTTCATGTTGATACGGCCGCCGGAGCGCTCTTTTACCAGCTCAACCCATTTGTCCGCAGCCTGTCCCCAGGGAAATGCACTGGGCAGCACAGTGGATACGGTGTATTCAGCTTTATAGTCAGCGTGTGCAAGAGGTGACAGTACAGCACAGGTAGCAATGGCCAGAAGGGTACGACGTGAGATGGACATGATGTTTCCTTCGTTTTTATGGTTGTCAGGGTCGGCGCTTGACTACGCCTGTGTACCCAATTTTTCAGGATCAGTGATTGCCCGTCATCTTCCCTATGATTTCAACCGAATATCATGGGACAAGTGCTGGCAATGCATCATGCAGGCTGGATAAGCCAAATTGACCAGATTGAGAACACCTGAAGATCAGCATCACCAGCATCTGAAGGCATGATGTACCGCGACATGACACATATGACGGTCATGTCAGCTATCCATTGCTGCCATCAAAAGTGGGGAACTCTGCAGATCACTCATCGGTTCAAGGAGAACGTCGGGGGTTGCCCGGCATACTAATTCGTTCTCTCAACAGGACCTTTTGGGTCTGTTGCTGGCTGGATGCGAGAGCAAATTTCACAGTCGAAAAATACTATAGTGCCCAGCAATAAATGGGTAGCAATAATCCGGACAAATAAGACGTAAGGCTAATACCCTCAATGGGAGATAAGCCTATTTCCCTGTTGAGCTGTATTAAATAATGAACAAATAAAAAAGAGCAGTGCCTCAGGCAGCCTGCTCTTTTCCCGAATCCCATCTTATCCTGCAGTGATTCGATCAACGAAATTGCCGCGACTACATCCTGCAGCCGCGGCGAGACTAATCACCAGCACTTTTCAATCTACTCTGACACTGCAACAGCACCTCGCCAGAAGAACCTTTCGCCTCAATAGCACTGCGCTTTGCCTCGGTTGCAGTGGCTGCAGTCAGCTTCTGCTCGTGCTGCTCACTGACGCCCGAGAGAGGCCGAACTGCGCCGCCGTCGCGGTACAGGCCAATATCTTTGAGCAAGTGTGGTGGCAAATGTTTTACCTGCTGAAATGTCAGGTCGTTATTCGCTTTGTTTTTTAGCTTGGTGTAGGCAACCAGAATCAGGCCAACAATATTCATTTCTTCTCTCCGCTTTAAATAGCGCGAGAAATACACTTAGCCTGATCAAAAAGAAGGGGGTATTTCTGACGGCCACGTGCATTTCCCGCGGCCGATTGGATGATGACTATCCGGCGAACGGGCGATCAGTATTGCAATTACGTCGGTGGGCGACGCAATACACTGATGCTTGGGATCGGATAGTCATGGTCATACGAATTGTCTCTTTATGTCTTTAGAAGACCGACTTATTAAAGTCGTTTTCAACCTGTAACGTCAACGTATTTTTTCATTATGATAATTAACCAAAAACAATAGCTGCATTAATGCACATCACGACAGCAGCTGACACTATGTCGCCAATCCGTCATCATGGCAACCTAGGCTAAACAGCCTCAGGAGCGTATCAACGATCTGACAAGGTATTTACGATCAGAGAAAGTTGCAACGATCGCCGCTGTTGAGAAACAGGAAGACGATGAGATGCTGATATAACCTGTCCCGCCCACCCCACGACTGTCTCACAGCGGAAAACCGCAGGCAGTTTACTGGCAGTAAAGATCAACGCAATGAAGCAAATCATGCAGTGGTGCCTGGCGATTGCCCTTTGTCTGGGCCTGATTCTCTGGGTTCAATACGATCTTGGCTGGAACCGAGTGCTGGCTGCATGGCAGTTGTTACCACCGGCGCAGGTCGGCGTTTTTGTCTGCCTCACCTTACTCAGTTACCTGCTGCGCGCCTATCGTGTTTTCTACTTGCTGGGCCGGACAGCCGGACACCCTTTCCCTTCCTATATCCGTATCAACTTTCTGCACAACGCCCTTAACATTCTGATCCCCATGCGTCTGGGCGAGGCCTCCTTTCCGGTCCTGATGAAGCGTACGTTTGCCATGCCCTACAGTCAGTCCGCCGTCGGGCTGTTGTGGTTACGCCTGATGGATCTGCACTGGTTATTGCTGCTGTTGTCCCTGATGCTTTGTATCAGTTTTGGCTGGATATTTACCCTGCTACCCGTGGCCTTACTGATGACCCCTGTGCTGGCGCTGCACCTGCTGCACCTGCACCGTAATCAGCTTATTAGCAGCGATCTGCCGGGTTCATCTTTGCGGCGACTGGTTGTGCGCCTGCTGAGCTACCCGGTTCCTTCCAATGCTCAGCTTACCCGACTCTATCTGATGACAGCCGGGCTCTGGAGCCTGAAACTCGCCGTGCTGACCCTGCTGATGCTGAGTTTTGTGCCGATCGCTCCGCTGCAGTGCCTGCTTGCCGTTATCTCTGCTGATATCAGCAGCGTATTACCCATTCACGGGCTGGGTGGAAGCGGCACCTTTGAGGCCGCTATGGTATTTGCTCTGGCACCCTTCGGGGTCGCGACTTCGACGACCCTGCTGGCGGCCGTCAATGTGCACATCTATATGCTCAGTGTCATCCTCCTGACCGTGCCTATAGCGCTGCTGATCACCCCCACCGCCAGGGGCACTGTCAAGATTCATCCATAAATACGTAATGTTCATTTAATGTTGGCTTGGTATCTGTCAGCACATCATTTGCTGTTGGAAGATACCTGTCGCCATGACGCTCGCTTCACGCCCTTCTCTGTCGATTGTCATTCCCCTCTATAAAGAGGCACTCAACATCACCGCCATGCTGGCGATGGTGTCATCAGCCATGGAAGGCTACCGCGGACAATGGGAAGTCATATGTGTGGATGATGGCAGCCCTGATGGCACTGCCAGCGCTCTGCACGAAGCTCAGACGCAATACGGTAAGCATGTCTGCATTGTTGAGCTGCAACGCAATTTTGGCCAGACGGCAGCCATGCAGGCAGGTATTGATCAGGCGCGGGGCGAGCTGATTGTCACTATGGACGGGGATCTACAGAACGATGCCGCTGACATTCCGCGCATGGTCGATGAGTTACTGGAACGTGATCTCGACCTGCTGCAAGGCTGGCGGAAGGACAGACAGGATGCCGCCCTCAAGCGCAAACTCCCTTCCCGTCTGGCCAATGCCCTGATTGCCCGCATTACCGGCGTACAGCTGCATGACTATGGTTGCAGCCTGAAGGTGTATCGCGCCCACATTCTCAAACAGATTCGTCTCTACGGTGAAATGCATCGCTTCATCCCGGTATGGGTGGCAGGTGTTACTGCGCCTCATCGCATCGGCGAAACGGTGGTACGCCATCATGCTCGCCAGTTCGGTCAGTCAAAGTACGGTCTCAGCCGCACCTTCAGAGTCATCATTGATCTGCTGTCCGTGTTCTTTTTTCTGCGCTTTCGTGCCAGACCCGGGCACTTCTTCGGCTCCATTGGCCTGGCCGTTGGCACCCTCGGAGGTCTGATGATGACCTGGCTCCTGATGGTGAAATTCGTCCTGGGTGAAGACATTGGCCATCGTCCACTACTGATCGTCGCGGTTCTGCTGATTCTGATGTCATTGCAGTTCCTGACCTCAGGTATTCTCGCCGAGATGCTCAGCAGGACCTTCTATCAGGCGGCGGATGGCCGCCACTTTGTTGTCCGCCAGACCAGTACTGCACAGTTCGCACAGGGATGGCAGCCAAACGTTCCGACGTCTGCCCCTCCCTCTTCCCCTGTCGCCGCGCAGTCACGCTGCGCTGAAGAGGAAAGTTAAGGTGAGAACACAACACCCATGGTGGCCGCTGGCATTAATGACGCTTTATGTCCTCGCTGCATTCAGCCTGGGATTAGGCAACGTACCTCTGTTTGACGTTGATGAAGGCGCCTTTTCCGAAGCGACACGCGAAATGATCCACTCTGGCATCTGGTCGGCGACCTATCTGGATGGGGTGCCGCGTTATGATAAACCCATTCTTACTTACTGGTTTCAGGCAGCGAACGTCCTGCTGTTTGGCCTGAATGAGACCACTTTGCGCCTGCACTCTGCCCTCAGCGCCATCGGATGGGCAGCCAGCATCTATTACTTCAGCAAAGAGTTCATCAACCGGCGCAGTGCCATGGTGGCTGTACTGATTTTCAGCTCAACCCTCTGGATCATGCTGATTGGCAGAGCCGCAACAGCCGATGCACTGCTGAATCTGTTCATCGCCCTGAGTTTCTTTGACCTTTATCGCTACCAGTCATCCGGCAAAAAAACGCTACTTTACCGTACCTGGCTCTGGCTGAGCCTGGGCATGCTGACCAAAGGTCCTGTTGCCGCGGCAATCCCCTTTGTAGCCAGTCTGATCTGGTTCACCAGCTATGGTCGTCTGCGAGACTGGTCAAAGGCGGTGCTCAATCCTACTGGCTGGCTCATTCTCGCCGTAGTGCTGGTGCCCTGGTTGATTCTGGTATGGCAGCAACAGGGTATGGGCTTCTTCAGGGGCTTCCTGATCGGGCACAACCTCAACCGTCTGACCAGCACCATGGAAGGACACGGCGGCCACTGGTATTACTACCTGCTGGTACTGCCGCTGATTATGCTGCCTTACACCGGTGCCCTGCTGACACTTTTACGCCATGGCTGCTCACTGTGGAAACGGCCTCTGGAGCGCCTGCTGATTATCTGGTTTGCCGTGGTCATGGTGCTTTTCTCCCTGTCACAAACACAGCTGCCCCACTACATCCTCTATGGGGTGACTCCTTTGATTGTGCTCATGGCCAAGTATCGGCAGGTCATCATTCGGCGCTGGCAGCTGCTGCTCCCGATCCTCTTCTTTGCCTTGCAGATTGGTCTGGTGCTCTATGCACCTCACCTTGGCAGCAGTCAGCACAATGCCTATCAGCGACAGATGCTGTCTCAGGCTCCTGAAGTACTGAATCAGGGTTATCTGCTGATGGCGGCGCTGCTGACCGGACTGACAGCCCTGCTGTTCTGGCCACCTTCCGCCTTGAGGAGACTTGCCCCCTGGCAGCGTCTTACCACAGCCGGCTTATTACAGACGCTGTTCGCCAGCCAGCTGCTTCTGCCAGCGATTGGCCATCTGCAGCAAACTCCCGTCAAGCAAGCCGCTCTGCAAGCCCGGCAGCTACAAACCTCAACCGTGGTGGCCTACAAGATCCATATGCCGAGCTTCAGCCTCTACCGCGGTGCTCCCACACCGTCAGGCGATCCGCAGGCTGGTGATGTGGTACTGACCAAAGCGGATCATCTGCCCGAACTGCTGGAGCGTTTTCCAGCGGCAGAGGCAACCATTCTTTATCACCAGGGTGGCATTGTGCTGGCACGCATGCCCGCCTCCCCTGCCACTCTCTCTCAGCGTCAGTGAAGGAAGACTTCGCCATGTTGATGAACCTGCTGAACACACATCCCGTTGATACTTCACGCCTGTCTCCTGCAAACCGTCACACCGACGGCTACCTGTATCGCATACCTCCGGTACTGCTCATCGTCGCCTTGCTGCTTTGGGTAACTCAGGGATATCACTGCTTGTTTCTCGGACTCAATGCGGTCGGCCGCTGGATACCGGATGCTTTCTGGCAAACCATGACGGAGGTGGGTGATGCACGCGTCAGCATGACCATCCTACTGCTGTTTGCCTTTCGCCATCCCCGGCTGCTGCCCGCCACACTGATGGCTGCTGTGATGGCCACACTTGCAGTACAGCTGACCAAACACGGTCTGCCTGTTTCGCGCCCTGCCGGAGTATTTCCGCTGGAGCAGCTGCATATCATTGGCCCGACCCTGACGGCTGGCAGCTTCCCCTCAGGTCATACCGCTACCGCCGGTGTTCTGGCGGCCATGCTGATCAGCATCAGTCGCCAGCCATGGCAACGCATTGGCGCGCTGATGTTATTAAGCCTAGTGGGATTAAGCCGGGTGATGGTGGGTGCGCATTGGCCTATCGATACCCTGATAGGTGCGGCCATTGGCATTCTGGCAGGCATCGCAGGCCTGGCCATAACTGAACGTTATCGACTGGGCAGCCATGCCTGGAGCCAGTGGACGCTGATCCTGTTCATGCTGTACGCCGGTATGTACACCTTCTTCAATGCGTTTCCGCAGAATGAGGTGCACCATACTCTAAAGTTCCTTGGGCTGGCGGCACTGACGACCTATCTGTACCAACTGGTGGGGCATCTGGGATTTTTCGAGCAGGCCGAAGACGACGTACTGCCATCAGCAAAAGGCAGCCTTAACTGACTGCCACAATCAACCAATCAAAAAAACAACAAAAAAGCGGAGCCTTTCGGGCTCCGCTTCTTCACAACGGTTCGAGGTTGCCGGGCTCAATCAATCCTCAGGCTCATAGCCCAGATTGGGTGATAACCAGCGTTCGGCAACGCGTTTTTCCATGCCGGTGCGGTGTGCATAGTCTTCCACCTGATCTTCACTGATCTTGCCAATGCCGAAATAACCAGACTGCGGGTGGCTGAAATACCAGCCGGAAACGGCCGCGGTGGGGAACATCGCCATGGACTCGGTCAGGCTGATCCCTGCTTTGGCTTCCGCATCCAGCAACTGCCACATCAGTTTCTTTTCAGTGTGGTCGGGGCATGCTGGATAACCGGGAGCAGGCCGAATGCCCTGGTATTTTTCCCGGATCAGATCTTCATTGCTCAGGTTTTCTTCAGGCGCATAGCCCCAATGCACCTTGCGCACCTGCTCATGCAGGTACTCGGCAAAAGCCTCTGCCAGACGGTCTGCCAGCGCTTTCAGCATGATGCTCCTGTAGTCATCATGATCTGCTTCGAATTTGGCAACCCAGGGATCAATCCCTTCACCAGCGCAGACGGCAAAGGCGCCGATGTAGTCCACAGGGCCGTCTTCGGGGGCGACATAGTCAGAGAGGCAGTGGTTATATTTGCCAGCAATCTTCTCGGTTTGCTGGCGCAGATGATGCACCACCATACGTTCCTCTGAACGGGTCTCATCCGTCCAGATAACGATGTCATCACCACGGCGGTTCGCCGGAAACAGCTCAAACACTGCACGGGCCGTCAGCCATTTTTCACTGATGACCTGATCCAGCATGGCGTTGGCATCGGCAAATAGCCGTGTGGCCTCCTCGCCAACCACTTCATCGGTGAGAATACGTGGATATTTGCCCGCCAGCTCCCAGGAAGCAAAGAACGGTGTCCAGTCGATATAGTCTCGCAATACCGCCAGATCCAGTGATTCAATAACCTGCAATCCCAGCTGCCTCGGGACAGGCGGCTGATAGGCTGGCCAGTCGATAGGCTCCGGATTATTACGGGCCTTCTCCAGTGTCACCCGACGCGCATCGCCACGCTTGTTACGATGACGCTCACGCAGCTCTTCATATTCCGTTTGTACTTCTTTGACGAAACGGTCGTGATGGACCTTGCTCAGCAGCTGGCTGACCACTCCTACGCAACGGGATGCGTTAGGTACATAGACCACCTGATTATTCTGGTAGTTCTGGTCAATCTTCACCGCGGTGTGAATCTTCGAGGTCGTAGCGCCGCCGATCAGCAAGGGAATATCGAAACCCTGACGCTGCATTTCCTTGGCCATGTGAACCATTTCATCAAGGGACGGCGTGATCAAGCCTGACAGTCCGATAACATCCACCTTCTCTTCCCTGGCAGTACGCAGGATTTTCTCGGCGGGAACCATCACACCCAGATCGATAATTTCGTAGTTATTACACTGCAGTACGACGCCAACAATGTTCTTGCCAATATCGTGGACGTCCCCTTTAACGGTGGCCATCAGCACCTTGCCAGCAGCGCTGGACGTACCGGCCAGCTCCTGATTCTGACGTTTTTCTTCCTCGATAAAGGGCATCAGATAGGCCACCGCTTTCTTCATGACACGCGCTGACTTCACCACCTGCGGCAGGAACATCTTACCGGCGCCAAACAAATCGCCGACGATCCCCATGCCGTCCATCAACGGCCCTTCAATCAGTTCAAGTGGACGGGAGAAATGGTGACGAGCCTCCTCCACATCCTCATCAATAAAGTCGGCAATCCCTTTGACCAGTGCATGCGACAAGCGCTTGTTGACCTCCCAACTACGCCATTCCTGATCCTGTTTGTTGTCAGCCGCCTCACCAGTGCTGTTGTATCGCGGCGCAATATCCAGCAGGCGTTCGGTCGCATCGTCACGACGGTTCAGTACGGCATCTTCCACCGCATCACGCAGCTCGGCCGGAATATCTTCATAAATCGCCAGCTGACCGGCGTTGACAATACCCATCGTCATGCCTTCACGGATGGCGTAATAGAGGAACACCGAGTGAATGGCTTCACGTACCGGATTATTGCCGCGGAAGGAGAAGGATACGTTGGAAACACCGCCGGAAATTTTGGCATAGGGCAAGGTCTGCTTGATGATGCGGCAGGCCTGGATGAAGTCAACGGCGTAGTTGTTGTGCTCTTCAATCCCGGTAGCGATAGCGAAAATATTCGGGTCGAAGATGATGTCTTCAGGCGGGAAGCCCAGCTGCCTGGTCAGAATATTGTAGGAGCGGGTACAGATTTCGATCTTGCGCGCTTCGGTATCAGCCTGCCCGACCTCATCGAATGCCATCACGATCACCGCAGCGCCATAGGCGCGTACCAGTCTGGCCTGATGGATAAACTTCTCTTCACCTTCCTTGAGGGAGATGGAGTTGACGATACCCTTGCCCTGAATGCACTTGAGGCCTGCCTCGATAACCTCCCACTTGGAGGAGTCGATCATGATGGGCACTTTGGCAATGTCAGGCTCACCGGCGATCAGATTGAGGAACCGTACCATGGCCGCTTCCGCGTCCAGCATGCCCTCATCCATGTTGATATCGATGACCTGAGCACCGTTTTCAACCTGCTGACGGGCCACAACCAGCGCCTCATCGTAAAGGCCTTCCTTGATCAGGCGTTTAAACATGGCCGAACCGGTAACGTTGGTACGCTCACCGACGTTCACGAACAGGCTGTCCTCGGCAATCGTCACCGGCTCCAGACCAGCGAGACGGCATGCAGGCTCGATCCTGGGAATCGCACGGGGTGTCTTGCCAGCCACAAAGTCAGCAAAGGCTTTGATGTGCTCCGGTGTCGTACCGCAACAACCACCCAGAATGTTGATGAAACCTTCATCGACCCACTGCCCTACTTCAGAGAGCATTTCCTCTGGTGTTTCGTCGTATTCACCAAACTCGTTGGGCAAACCGGCATTGGGGTGAGCGGATACATACGTTGCCGCCACACGGCTTAGCTCTTCAATGTACTGGCGCAAATCCTTGGGACCGAGGGCGCAGTTCAAACCGACCGACACCGGATCAGCGTGAGCGACAGAATTGTAGAAGGCTTCGGTGGTCTGTCCGGACAGAGTACGGCCGGAGGCATCTGTGATGGTGCCGGAGATCATGACCGGCAGCTCAACACCCTGCTTCGCGAAATACTGACGGCAGGCGAAGATGGCGGCCTTGGCATTGAGGGTATCGAAGATCGTTTCGATCAGAATCAGATCGGAGCCGCCTTTGACCAGCGCATCAATCGACTCGGTGTAGGCTTCCACCAGCTGATCAAAGCTGACGTTGCGATAGCCGGGGTCATTCACATCCGGTGAAATGGAGGCAGTACGGTTGGTCGGGCCAAGCACCCCCGCCACAAAGCGGGGTTTGGCCGGGTTGGCCGCCGTAAACTCATCGGCCAGCTGACGGCAGAGGCGCGCAGCCTCCAGGTTAATCTCATGGGACAACGACTCCATGTCGTAGTCAGCCATAGCAATACGGGTAGCATTAAAGGTATTGGTTTCGAGAATATCCGCACCGGCTTCCAGATAAGCTCGATGAATAGCGGAAATTACCTCGGGCTGCGTCAGCACCAGCAGGTCGTTATTACCCTTGATGTCTTTGTGCCAGTCGGCAAAGCGCTCACCACGAAAGGCCTCTTCTGCCAGCTTGTACTGCTGGATCATGGTGCCCATACCACCATCCAGAACGAGAATACGTTGAGATAGCGCTTGCTTGATATCTGCACGTTGTACTGTCACGGCTGTCTTCACTCTCACTACTGCTATTCTTATCCGGGCTATCGACAGCCAACGCTGTCACTGACTGATAGCCCCTTTACGGCCAGGCATGGCAGTGTATGTCAGGCCTTTGCGGAAGTCCGCTTCACCTATATAACGTTTTTCGCGTCATTACCGGATCTGGCTATATGGCCACCACCGATCGCAACTACCTGCATTCAGGCAGCGATAGGCGTACCGCTATGAAAACGGAACTGCTCGTCGCCGGACAGAATCAGCTCAGCTTCAATATCGGCGAAATAGGCCACACGCTCATCAATTGGCGCTTTAGCGTAAAGCCGCGCCAGTTTGAGGTAATTAAGGTAATGGCGCCCTTCACTTTTCAGCAGGCTGGTATAAAAAGCGCCCAGCTCCTCATCCAGATGAGGGGCAATCCTGGCAAAGCGTTCACAGGAGCGCGCCTCGACATAAGCACCGATAATCAGCACATCAATCAGGCGCTGCGGCTCCTGCTTACTCATGTGATCACGCAGGCCCGAGGCATAACGGGCAGCAGTCAGGTGACGAAATTCGATACCACGTTTGGTCATCAAATGCAGAACCTGCTCAAAGTGGACCAGCTCTTCACGCGCCAGACGGGCCATTTTGATCAGCAGCTCAGTTCGATCGGGATAGCGATACATCAAAGACATCGCCGTGGCAGCAGCTTTCTGCTCGCAGTGAGCGTGGTCGATCAGCATGGTTTCCTGATCGGCTAACGCAGCGGCAATCCAGCTATCGGGGGTTTCACAACGCAGGAAACCACGAATTGATTCAAGTGCGTCCATTGTCTTCCAATTGCATGCAAATTGGCGGCGAGTATAGCGGAAAACTGGAATATTTTCTGTCGGCTTCTATCCTTTTTAACGCCTGTTGGACGTGCGATGAGCAGACTGCATAGCCGTTGGAGTTTGTAGTGCCGTACCCCAAAAACAAGGGGCATCTATACCCAAAGTCTAAACTTCCGCATTGTCGACAATGCTTAACTTAATCACGGGATTGAGTTAAACTGCGCCGCACCCAATCAGACGCTTTGGGGGCATCTCCAAAAACCAGCATTAATCGGCTTCGCAGCGAGCCTAGAGCACGGCATGGTAGGTTTTTGGAGGTGTCCCACAAAGGCTGACCTTTCACGCTATGGATGAGTTTTCTATTACATAGCGTGAAGGGTTGAATTTGTACCAAGGCGTCAATCCCGTCATCGTTCAACCTGTGTTGAGCGGTGATTGCAAATACAATTGATGAGGGCTATACCGTGCTTGAAGCTTATCGTAAACACGTTGAAGAGCGTGCTGCCCTGGGGATTCCTCCCAAGCCCCTGGATCCTGAACAGACAGCCGCACTTGTCGATCTTCTGAAAAATCCACCTGCCGGTGAAGAAGACTATCTTCTGGACCTGATCACCAACCGCGTTCCCGCCGGTGTTGACCAAGCAGCCTATGTGAAAGCCGGCTTCCTGGCCGCCATCACCAAAGGCGAAGCCAGCTCTCCTCTTATTGATAAAGTTCACGCGACCAAACTGCTGGGCACCATGCTGGGCGGCTACAACATTGAGCCCCTGATTGCCTGCCTGGACAACGCTGAACTGGCACCGACTGCTGCCAAAGCACTGTCTCACACCCTGCTGATGTTTGATGCCTTCCACGATGTACAGGAAAAGGCAGAAGCAGGTAACGAGCATGCCAAACAGGTTCTGAACTCCTGGGCTGAAGCCGAGTGGTTCACCAGCCGCCCAGCGCTGGCTGACAAGATCAGCATGACTGTGTTCAAAGTACCTGGCGAGACTAACACTGACGACCTGTCACCTGCTCCTGATGCCTGGTCACGTCCTGACATTCCTCTGCACGCTCTGGCGATGCTGAAGATGCCTCGCGAAGGCCTGGATAAACCACTGGAAACTATCGTTGAGCTGAAGAAAAAAGGCTTCCCTGTTGCTTACGTTGGCGACGTGGTAGGTACTGGCTCTTCACGTAAGTCTGCGACTAACTCTGTGCTGTGGCACATGGGCGATGATATTCCCTTCATCCCCAACAAACGTGACGGCGGCTTCTGCCTGGGTAGCAAAATTGCTCCGATTTTCTTCAACACCATGGAAGATGCCGGTGCACTGCCTGTTGAAGTAGACGTTTCCAATATGGAAACCGGCGACGTTATCGACGTTTATCCCTATGAAGGCAAAGTAACCCGTAACGACAGCGAAGAAGTGATTGCCACTTTTGAACTGAAGTCTCAGGTTCTGCTGGATGAAGTACGTGCGGGTGGCCGTATCAACCTGATCATCGGCCGTGGTCTGACTGCCAAAGCGCGCGACGCTCTGGGCCTGCCTCAGTCCACGCTGTTCCGTACCCCAGATCAACCTGTTGACTCTGGCAAAGGCTACTCACTGGCACAGAAAATGGTGGGCCGCGCTTGCGGCGTAACCGGTATCCGCCCTGGCACCTATTGCGAACCCAAGATGACCACCGTTGGTTCTCAGGACACCACTGGTCCAATGACCCGTGATGAACTGAAAGACCTTGCGTGCCTGGGCTTCTCTGCTGATCTGACCATGCAGTCCTTCTGCCACACCGCGGCCTATCCCAAGCCCGTAGACGTAGATACTCACCACACTCTTCCTGACTTCATCATGAACCGTGGCGGTGTGTCACTGCGTCCTGGTGACGGTGTTATCCACTCCTGGCTGAACCGCATGCTGTTGCCTGACACTGTAGGTACCGGTGGCGACTCTCACACCCGTTTCCCTATCGGTATCTCCTTCCCGGCAGGTTCTGGTCTGGTTGCCTTCGCTGCTGCGACCGGCGTTATGCCTCTGGATATGCCTGAGTCTGTACTGGTTCGCTTCAAAGGCGAAATGCAGCCTGGCATCACCCTGCGTGATCTGGTTAACGCCATTCCTTACGCAGCCATCCAGCGTGGCCTGCTGACCGTTGAGAAGAAAGGCAAGAAGAACATCTTCTCTGGCCGCATTCTTGAGATCGAAGGTCTGCCCCAGCTGAAAGTTGAGCAGGCATTTGAACTGTCTGACGCCTCTGCTGAGCGCTCTGCTGCTGGCTGTACCATCAAGCTGGATAAAGAGCCCATCATTGAGTACATCAACTCCAACATCACCATGTTGAAGTGGATGATTTCTCAGGGTTACGGCGATGTACGTACTATCGAGCGTCGTGTTAAAGCGATGGAAGAGTGGCTGGCCAACCCAGTCCTGATGGAAGCCGATGCTGATGCCGAATACGCAGAAGTGATCGACATCGATCTGGCTACTATCACTGAACCGCTGCTGGCCTGCCCGAACGATCCTGATGACATCAAGCCGCTGTCTGAACTGGCTGGCGACAAGATTGATGAAGTCTTCATCGGCTCCTGCATGACCAACATCGGTCACTTCCGTGCCGCAGGCAAACTGCTGGAAGCCAATGGTGGCGCTGTTCCTACTCGTTTGTGGATCGCTCCTCCGACCAAAATGGACCAGTTCCAGCTGACTGAAGAAGGCTACTATGGCATCTTCGGCCGTGCCGGTGCCCGCACCGAAATGCCCGGCTGCTCACTGTGCATGGGTAACCAGGCACGTGTAGGCGATAACACCACCGTGGTTTCCACCTCAACCCGTAACTTCCCCAACCGTCTGGGTAATGGTGCCAATGTGTACCTGGCCTCTGCGGAGCTGGCGGCTGTTGCAGCCATCAAGGGCAAGCTGCCTACCGTGGCGGAGTACATGGAAATTGCTCAGAAGATCGATACCATGGCATCTGATGTCTACCGTTATCTGAATTTCCACGAAATCGAGTCTTACAAAAAAGCAGCTGCCTCAGTTATTCCAACTGTTGCTGCCTGATTTGGCGTAAGCACTTAATTAAAAAGCGGACCTTCGGGTCCGCTTTTTGTTTGTACTAAATCGTTTATATATTCGACGACTGGGTTATTCCTTTCCGAGTAACCAGTTATCATCAATATATCTTTCCCACTCAGCTTTCTTGTACTCTCCACTGTTAGAATCGCCATCATATTTAAGACCACCCACTAAAGCTCGGCATGACACGCCATTTACATCACAAATTTTAAGCTTCAGTCTAATATCCTTAAAATTTTGATTTGCACTATCATCCATACTTAAGTACAGCTTCCCAACTTCAGTACTACTTATCATGCTTTGATCACAACCAACCTCACCTTGTTTTAACAAGGTATGAAAATACTCTGTTGGCACATCACGTAATACTGGCCGCACTTTATCATGTTCACGTATAAATAGACTCAGAGGCCTACCAATAACATTCTCCGTACAAGATGTGGCATATTGCAAACCGAGCCTAACGCCAAATGCCCTTACCTTCTCATTCAGTTCATAGTTAGCAGTGTCTATCCATATAGATTTTTTATCTAAGCTAACACCATTATCTAAATACAGCTTGCTGCTGTATGCTCTTGACCAATCTATCCCTGCCCCTACATCTTTCACCAAAACTATATATTTATATTCATCTTTATTGATTTTCGATGCAGAAACTAGCGCAACAATCTCCTCACTTATATCTTCCGGCTTCGTCTTACAGGCAATATCAAGTATATAGTCACCACTTTTTTTAAGATCACTGTCTATCGCCGATATAATACTTGCTGAACAGGACTGGTCTGCATATAAATAACCACTAAAAATACTGCACAATAGACCTATACTTAAGACTAGCTGTAAATGTAGCTTACGTTTCATGTCCATGCACATCCACCATACTCATGATTGAAAATTGAAGTTATCTCATCTTTAAATTTTTCTCGGTTTGGCAGCTGATGTAGTGCAGTATTAATTTTTTTCTGTAACGTCTCTTACACTATCGCTCTCATCTGCTACTAAACCTATGTTATTTTTTTCCAGTACCATGCTCCTGAATGTATTGCCACACTCAGATCATCACAAAGCAAATCAGGATTACTCAATACATCCACACCAGAATCAACTTTAAATTTTTCATAATTAGAAAAACGAGTAAGGTGTAATAACCCATGCCCTCTATAATCCTTCCGTAGATAACAAGAGTTAAATGACTACCTGTAAAGTAACAGGCTTATTGGAAATAACTCTTAATAGGCTATTTATAGCGCCTGACAGGTTTCTATACTGAACAGCCCTTCTCATTAACTAATGCGACAGCCTCGAGCATCCACTTCGCGGAGCGGATCGACGAGTATGTCGAACTGTGAATATTACTGACACAGAACTATGAACAGCCTCTATTTCATTCATGGAGTGCTCATTCTCTCCTTACAGAACTCCTTATCAAATCCTTCAATGACACTATCTAAACTACGACAGTTATTGTCGATATATTCATTTTCAAGAGTGGTTTTTTTTCTCTGTTTTCCATAAAAACCTGCTCTCAGGAAAGAGCCATACACATAGTTAATACTATTGCGAAAGTCAGAATCATAAATCATTCTCAGCTCTATACTCCTGGCTGAACTCATATGAGATAAACACAAGGCTCTATTTATTTTTGACTCTTCCCCAGTGTCGCTGGGTTTATATGCCGCATCCGAACACTTTTCATCTCTATATTTAATCCAAAGCTTCTGAACTTCCTTTACTTTCAAAAATTTTTCGTCAGACAAGAATGCTCTGACTTTTTTATATTCGGTATTAAGTCGGTCATCCTCGTTTTTGTATGACTCTATTGCATTATCAAAAATACAAATATTGGTTTTGCATTCGCCAGCCATGCAAAAGTAAGGAAGAGAAAGAATAGAAAACAGCATAAATTTTATTTTCACCATTATTCTCCATAATGCGGACACTTCAAACCTTTTTCAAAAAAACGGCCCCCTTTTCCCGCCGCATTAGTAATCCTTTAACACTGTCATCACCTATCCAGATTCTTTTCATACTTCTAATCTTATCTGGAATATCAATTTCAGGTCCTGATTCTATAAGCTCTTTTATTTCTCTCGTTTCCCGCTTTGGCTCAGGAATAGATGAATTTTGATTGTCAGTCAAACCATTGTCACGATTAATTATAAGGGGAAATATCGTTCCCTGATTTAGCGTAAACGCTTAATAAAAAGCGGACCTTCGGGTCCGCTTTTCACATCAACTCTGCCTCATTTTAAAAAAACTAAATAATATCATCTATTTTTATCCAGCCTTGATAAATTTTTCCATTGCTAGATTTATAGCTGACATATAGCCAGCCATTTTCATATTTCAATAATTCAACTACATCGTTCTTTACTACATATACTTTACTTTTATTTTCATTCGGTTTTTTTCTCAGATAAGACCTGTCAACATTGATCTGAGCAGTGCAAGTAGATTTACATTCCAATTTAAATATTTTGTCATCGAAAATATTAAATGCATTTCCATAAACACGATCACTATGCAATGGGAGTATATTATCTTGGGCTGATAGCTCAAGATAAGAAAATTCATCTCTAAAAGGTAATCTATACTCTTTATAGACACCTACGATACCATCTTTGTCAAATGATATAGAATATGAATTTATCGGATAGATAAAGCTAATTTTAACCAATCCATGCTGAACATTTGTATCAGTGTAGGAAATCTCGTCAAAAGTAGACAGATCAACCAAATTTTTATAAAGCTTCCTTTGTTGATCAATCGTAACCTCAATACTATAGTGGTCAGTCTCCTTTATTAATAAAACGCATGTTTTTTCATTATTCAGTATGACGTTAAATTCCGAGCCTTTCTCACCACAGCCACTATCAGCGTATGAGAATGAGCTCAATATGAATAAAATCACTACGATTTTTAGATATTTCACCATTGCACCTTTAGAGCATTGTAAGCTCTCTCAATTTTTCCATCATATCCTACTTGGTTAGCTCCGTTATATTTAATGGCAATAGTTAACCAATCTTTTTCTTTCATAGGTTTAACAAGATTTTTTTCCTTTGTCAGGAAAACCTTGTAATACTGAAGATGTTGAAATGCACAGTAATTCTGTGCATCCACAAGCTCTTGAGTTGACTCATAAAGATGATGATAATACTCGCCCATAACTTGAAACTTACCCCAAGAACATGACATATTTGCTGATTTTTCATCCAGCTGTCTTGCTCGAATTAATCTTTCGTACTGTATTTGCTCTGATCCATACTGATAACCTCGTACATACCCATGAACTATTGTGGGTTCATTTATTTCAAGCTCATTAATGGTTTCTTCTTTCATCCCACTTTTACGCAAAAATCTTTTCATATAGTGTCGCTCATACAAAATTTTCGCGTGCTGCTGACCTTTAACGTACTCAGCAAAGGGAGTTTTATCGCCAGTTTCTGCAACAGCTATAGCACGCAGTACCTCGCGCTCAATACCTAACTCAGATGCAAGAGTCTCAAAATCATTTTTTGTAACATCCTTGCGTCCCTCGAAACAGGGGCTGTCTACAATTCCCTGTTCATGGCAATAACATCTTCTTGATCTCCCCAACCACTTCACCAATTCAAACGGCTCAAAATGCCAGAGCCCTTTTTCTGCCTTTATTTCCGGTACCTGACTGAGAAACTCCAGCTTTTCAATACGCTCCACTTCCGTTTTGAATAAGGCCTTGACGCCATCGCTCCAGCCACCGCGCTCTTCGCCGTGCTGACGGCGCTTTTCTACCCATTCTTTGATGGCCTCAATAGTAGGCTGATGCCATTCACTGGGGTGACGGGGAACGATGCGGTTAATCACATCGCGCAGAGAACGGTTTTGAAAGGCCAGCTGCAGCTCAGACAAACTCACTTCACCATCGTGATCGGTGTCGATGGCTTTAAACAATTGCTGAAAAAAGGGCGCCACCACATCGGAATCACTATTGGCATCCTGCTTGTAGAAACCATCCGCGCTGTTATTACTCTCGATCAGGGTTTGATAGCCCAGCTTACGCAGTTCGTACTGGTTGATGACTTCCCCTGCATCGGCGCTGATATATTTGCCCGGTTCGGCGGAGGGATACCACACTTTGCCCTGATCGTCGGTGACCGAGGCACCACTGCTCATCTCGATCAGCATGGGCACACTGGACCCTGCCACTGACTGCTCAAAGCTCACGGGCTGGTGGGTATCGAGCATTTTGGGTTGGCTGCCGCTGCTGCCAGGATCCTTGATGGCCAGATAAATGGGCCGCTGCGGGTCGTCGAGAAGCTTCAGATACTGCTTGCCGACATTGACCTGAGCCGCATTGTCGAGCAAGGCATTGATGGCACTGTCATCGGCGTCGCTGAACAGCTCAAGGTGACTCCAGTAGACGCTGTTAATCTGTTGCCCCGTAGCCGTGGCGGTCTGCACATCGTAGCGACTGAGATAACCCACCGGATCACCCGCTTTGATCGGGATGGGCGGCGAGCAGTGATGCACCTGCGATTCCGCCCCCGGATTGGCATGATCAGGAGGGGCAATGCCCTGATCTTCCACGCTGTTATGAATCTCACCGGGCAGCAACTCCATCCAGAAGCTTTGCCCCTGGGTAGAGCGCCGCCCGTTAAAGCCGGCGAAGGCGTTTTCGTCCAGTACGGTACAGCGAATCAGGTCGCCACGATTGGGGTGAGCACAGCGGCTGGCCGGTTGATAGCGGACGCGTGTGCCTTCCTTAAGCCAGTCCACCGGTGCCTTGGCATCATCAAAGATATTGCGAGTCCCCTTGGTAATACCCTCCCGTTGCTCCACCCAGTACAGCGGCATTGGCTGCGTCGGCTGGGCGACATCCTTGACATGACTCAGCGCTACATAGCCGGTTTGCGGATCGTCATGCCAGCTTTGATCAGCGCTTTGAATGAGTGGTGTCACCCTGACAAAGTCCTGTGCGCCGCTTTTACCTGAAATGATGGCGGACTGGCTGCCACTGGTTCGCCGTACCCGACTGCCTGCAGGCAGGGTTTTGATCGGCATACTGGCCAGAATCAACGGATCACCGCTGCCATCCTGTAAGGCACGCAGGCGGACATTACCAGTCACTTCCATGATGGCCCCTTGCAGCCGGTGTTGCTGTTCCCAGGCTTTATAGTCCTCATAGGGTGCCAGATGCATATAGAGGCTGTAGAAGCGCAGACGATTCTGTTCCCCTTGCGGTTCGGCGGCAGGACTGGCAGGGGCGTTCTGCTGTTCTATCAGATCATCCTCGTGCAGTACGGGAGGAGGTGCAGGCAAAGGCTCCGCACGCAGGTTTTGCTCAATGATATTGAGCGTGTCGCCCACCTGAGCCACCCGACCCTGCGCATTCGCCGGAGCTGCCGCGGCGGTCACCCTGACGGGCAGATAGGTATAACTCTTGCCATTGCGCGTTGCCTTGACCGGCACCTGCGCAATCAGATCCACTACGGAATCCTTGCCCACCTTGATGACGTCATCGCCAGCAGGATCAATGCGGCCGTTGCTGTCCGCTGTCACTACATGGCGGGTCGCCAGCAGGTAGCGGGCCGGCGCATACACGTCGTCACCGATGACCACGGTGCTGCCAGCAGGAGTACTTTCCACTCTGACCTGATAGTAGTCCATGCCGTTGCCGCCTTGCCGGGGCACACCATCAATCACACTGACGCGGCTATTACGGGGCAACTTCCCCTTGTTGCTGGCCTGATCAAATACACTGCTTTCCAGACTGCGGCGAATGGTCAGTGGATCACTCTGGGTGTTGACCAGATAGCTTTCACCGCTTTTTACGGCAATAACGGCAGGCGCTGCGGGTGGGCTGGCCTTGGTCGCGGGCGCCTGCTCTGGATCTTTGCGTTTCGGGCTGAGGTAATCATGGCGTACCAGACAGAAGTCCAGCGAGGTACAAAGCTGGCCTGACTCCGTGGTGCCAGCGTCATTTAGCAGGGGCTGGCGAAAATACTGTTCATTGACGCGATAGGCGATCACTTCGCCATCAGCAATACAGCGCAATGGCATTTGATCTTTATGCTGAGGGAAACTGCGGCTGTTGAGATGAATGCCGCCGTGCCAGAAATTGTTCAGTCCAAACAGATAGAACCCTGCCGGATCAGTGGCGCGTTTGCGCTGAGCTTCATCGACGGTTTTAAAGTCCTTCCCGTCATCCTGCACCACCGGCAATTTGAACTGAGTAGGCTTGGGCTCGGGTTGAGCCTGTGCTTGTGCGCTGCCTGAGTTGTCAGGCGATGTTGCTGTAGTCATCACTGAACATCCTGTTCGTGTTTACACTGTCAATAGCTGAATCCATAGCTATCTTCCGAATTTTGTCCCAGTCGACGGCTGAACGTGTTTTTCTCCTCCGGCTCGTCATGATCGACGTAGCTACCATCCCGACTGTAGCTTTTATTGCCAATCAGGACCGTGCCGTTCCCTGCCACGATCTGGCCGCCATGTGCGGTTGCATCCCCCATGCGTGCAGCTGGCAAGCCATTAATAAAGACGGTGGCTGAGCCTTCGACGATAGTGTCAGGTGGGCCGTTGCATACCAGCTTGTCGCCCAACCTTGCTGCTGGCAGCCCGCCAATCAGGACATTGGCTGAGCCAGCCGCGACTGGGCCGCCGACATGAGGCGTATCGCCACAGTACGCTGGGCATGTATGAAAGTGGGATACCGTAGCTGCCGGTTTACCCATGATAAAACCTCCGTTGTCCGATACTGTCATTCCCTTTGGCCGTGTGCCAAAGCACACCACCACACCAGCCTTGCTCGGCAAGATCAATCTGAAGTACTGACGCCCCGCCTGACATCTCACACAGCGGGAGCTGTTGCGCTATCAGCCATCCTTTTAGCAAAGGCGCCAGACTGCCAAGCCGTCCCCACGGCAACAGGGGAATCTGCATTTGTACATTCGCTTCGCCTGTATCGAGAGCACGCCACAGGCTGCCGAACTGGCGTACGGATATAAGCCCTTCAAGGGGGTCGCTAACGAGCACATTAATCTGGCCAGACTCGTGTTTACGCAATGCCTCAGCCAGACAGGCCAGGCCTGCATCAGGGTGAAAGTGCCGACGCTGTTGCGAAACGCCATGCCAGGTGCAGCGCAAGCCACACTCCTGACTCAGGCTCGCGCGTATCAGCAGATAGCCTTCTGTGCATACCTGCCCCGCCTCGGTCGGCAGAGGAGAATCCAACGCTAATAGCCAGACATGAGAATAGTGCTGCAACAGCCATTGTAGCCGTGCAAGGCACAATGCTAACGAGGCGGCCCCAGCAAAGTAGGGATAAATCTGTTCACCTTGCCTGAGCGCAATACGGCCACTACACCCTAGCCAATGCTCAGCAAAAGCCTGATGCCCGGCCAGCAGCGCAGGCATCAGCATCAATACCGGCTGCCCGTCCAGCGCCGCCAGAACATGGTGATCCACTACAGCAAGCAAGGACTCGATCCGCTTATGCGGACTAATCTCTGCGGGCAAAGCCGCACAGGGAAGCAATCGATAGGCGCTCCCTTGCCAGGATGCAGGCAGTGGTGCTGTCTGAGGCGCTTGCAGAAAAAATGCCGGATGACTGGCACCGCCGACAGACATAGCTTCGACCGTCATCTGTAGTGCTGGTCTCATCACAGCCCACCACCTAACGCTGTCGGACTAAGCCATTTATCTGATATGCCCTGCCTGTTCCAGAAATCAGCCAGTGCCTGGCGATGCCCCTGATACCCACTGTGCCAGAGTGAATCCACATCCCTACTGGTCAGATCCATACCATTGAGCAGCCCTTCTGCCAGCTCAGATTGATGAGCTGTAAACCAGGCGGACAAAGGCTCTTTCAGCTGACGTGCAGAAGTGTCGTGCTCTTCTCCTTCACCGAACAATGCAGCAAAGAGGCTCGCTGGCAACGCAGCCCCGGCGATAAGCCAAATCTGACGGCGTGCAGTTCCGACTGTATCTCCTGCAATCTGCCTGATTGCATCGCGCAGCTGATACTTGTTCAGTGGCTGCACCCCGAACCAGGGCAATGCAGACGATTCAGGCTGTAATGCCCAGTGCTCTATAGCCGCACTGCCACCCCAGCGATATAAGAGCTGTGGGGACAGCCTTTGCGCTCGCTGTAAACGCAGTAATCTCTCTTCACCCAATGGCAACGGACTACCTTGCTCCAGCTGCTGCTCCACCACCAGCATGTCTTCAACGAGCTGATCGTCATCATAAAGCGCGACGATGTCATCCAGAGTGTCGGTATTTTTTAGTCCGGGGCACGCATGGCACATTTGCAGCCACAGCGTTGCAAAAGACCAGGACGACAATGCCAGCTGATCAGGCTGCATCCCCCACAGGGCGTATAGCCTGACGAGCCAGCGATTGAAATGACCCGTTTTGAATCCCGCTCGGTAGGCATGGCAGCTCTTAACTATCTGTGCGGGAGGTATGCTATAAGTGCGCAGCCATAGCTGAGTCAGATACAGCAGATTATTCAGGCTCAAACGATGGCTAAGCGTTGCCAGATGCTCCAGCGCTGAGATGTCTGCAGACAGTAAAAGTTGCAGCTCCGGCTCTGCTTCCAGCAACACAGACGGCTTGATGAACTGACAGCTGGTTTTCAGCAACGTGAGAATCCTGCTGTCTATAGTCTGCAACTGCGATAAATGCAAAAAGGGATTCGCAGAGCAACGTAAACGCTGTTCTATCCCTTCCTGCAGAAAACCAAGCATTGGCTCCCCATCCATGGGATTACGCTCCGTGTAGCAGTGATGAGCTTCAACTATTCAGATGAACTTCAACTATTCAATTGAATACTGGAGGCTTTCTTGACGATGGTGGTGCCCTTCTCAGACAAATTGTTCCCTTCGATATTGATGGTGCCGTCACTCTTCAGGGTGATCTTGGCACTGCCTACCTCCAGCCGGATCTCACTGCCTGCCTTCAGGGTAAGTACCTTGCCTACCTCGAGCGTATCGTTGTTCTTGATGGTGCTTTGCCTGTCTTTGCCGACCTCCAGCAGCATGTTGTTTTTCACCAATCCCTGCTGATCGCGCTCAGCCTGAGTGAAAAACAGTTCCTGTCCTTTCAGGTCCTCAAACATCAGGGCATTGTAGTTGTCTTGTCCCCCTTCTTTGCTGGAGCGTGAAATAAAGCCGCTCTGCGTTTTTCCATCGGGCAGCGCAATAGGATGAACATTTGAGCCGTTATAAACACTGCCGGTGATCAGAGGCTGGTCAGGATCCCCTTCAAGGAACTGCACGATTACCTCATCACCAATACGGGGGAAAAAGAACGCACCTCGTCCGTTGCCAGCCCACATTTGCGACAACCTGACCCAGCAGGAACTTTGCTGCTCCGCATCCCAGTGGAAGCTGACATGAATACGACCGTACTGGTCAATATGGATTTCCTCACCGTCCTTGCTGTTGGCTTCCGCCACTACGCGGGCAGTCTGCACACCGTGAATCAGCGGTTTCTGTGCAGCGCGCATGGGTCGGAAGGCGATCTCACTGGGCAGCACCGTCAGGGCATTGCTGTAGCTATCCCCTTCCTGCCCCTGCTCGCCGATATTGTTTGCAGAGGACGCCTCGATATGAATAGTGGAAATCACATAGGACTTCCCTACCTCGCTGTCATCTTCGTGGCGGTTGAAACGGAATATCCCTCCGGGAAAGAAAGAGCGGCAGTTGGACTCCGCTCTGCCATGCATTTGCTGTAGCTGCTGCGCTTCCAGTTGTGTCTGTGCGGTCGTGGCGGTACGGCTGATATTCTCGGCCTCCGCAATATACTCATAAACCTCAGTAACACCCTGCTGCTCGGCCAGCTCAGCGTTTTGCGGCTGAGCCTGGGGGAAGGCAGACGGTGCCAGAGAGTTATATCCTCTCTGCCGCACACCACCACTATCAACCTGATGGCATCCAGACCAGGTATAGATATGAGCCTCTGCCAGTTCCCCGGTGAAGTAAGCGACCTGTGATTCCAGACACTCGGTGTAGACAGAGACCTCATCTGCCAGCACAAAGGTATGTTCGCCATCGTTATGTTCAATCAGAAAGAAGATACCTTCATGCTGCAGCAGGCGATAAACGAAATCCCAGTCAGATTCACCGTACTGCACCTTATAGACGAAGTTGGGATAGCTGCGGGTGGTGCGATCATCCACCTTTACCCCATGCTCCTGAAGCACTTGAGTCACGATCTGCAGCGGTGAAAGATTCTGAAAGATGCGGGACTGTTGGCGCTGCTTCAGGAAGTAGGCGCGTGGCACGATGGTGATCTGATAATCCCTGAACACCTCATCAATGGCCTCCGCAGGCGTCCGCGAGCCAAGTGAAGCAACAGCGAGCACCACGCCATTGTAGTAGCGCTGATCCATCAGCCCGTAGTCGGCGTAGATAGGAATAGTCACGGTAACGGGCTGACCGAGCAGTTGTCTGGGGTCGACCGCTGCGGCGTTGGTGTGGGCGTAGGCAACGATACGGCTGAGTTGTGAGAGCCCTTCGTCAATGACCACCTTTTCCAGATAGAGCTGATCTGTACCAAGAGGCGTAGAAATCGTGATGTGTTTATCCGACTGGATAGCACGCATAGCTGTTCTTCCCTGTGCCAATCACACTGCTGTGATACTTTCCCTGCTTTGCCATCTGTACGATAGCCAGCTTTCAATAGGTTGCCTGACAGGCTGAGATGCAGACGCTATCTATGGCCTCGCCAATCAAGCACGATATGTAACAAACGAAAGATAATACTTTTCAATATGTAATTTTCAATAGCGGTTTCGTACTTCCTTAATCTGCACGGCTTCTTCCCTCCCAACACTGCGTCTAAGCCACAAAACAAAATGCCCACCAGAAGGTGGGCATCGGGAACGCAGTCATTAACTCGCTTTACGCTGGTTAAGCACTCATTTCCAATAGCAGCTTGTTCAGACGGCTGACATAGCTTGCAGGGTCCTTCAGCGTCTCGCCTGCGGCCAGGGCAGCCTGGTCAAACAGGATATGGGTCAGATCGGCAAAGCGGTCTTCGTCAGGTTCCTGATCCAGTTTTTCCAGCAGCGGATGGGTCGGATTGATCTCGAAAATCGGTTTGGCTTCCGGCATGCTCTGCCCTGCCGCTTCCATGATCTTGCGCATCTGCATGCCCATATCGTTGTCGCCGATGACCAGCACCGCCGGTGAGTCAGTCAGACGATGGGATACGCGCACTTCTTCAACCTGATCGGTCAGCGCATCCTTAATGCGTTTAACCAGATCTTCACGGGTCTTGGCCACTTCTTCCTGTGCTTTCTTCTCGTCTTCACCTTCCAACTGGCCCAGATCAAGATCGCCACGAGTGATATCAACAAAGGCCTTGTCTTTGTACTCGCTCAGGTAGCTCATCATCCACTCGTCGATGCGGTCCGTCAGCAGCAGGACTTCAATGCCCTTCTTGCGGAACACTTCGAGGTGTGGGCTGTTCTTGACCTGGCTGAAGCGCTCACCGGTGAGATAGTAGATCTTGTCCTGACCTTCGCCCATCCGCTCAAGATAAGCATCCAGAGCAACGGTCTGATCTTCGGTGTTGGCATGAGTCGAGGCAAATCGCAGCAGGCCTGCCACTTTTTCACGGTTGCTGGTGTCTTCAGCTGGACCTTCTTTCAGTACCTGACCGAAGGTCTTCCAGAATGTGGTGAACTTCTCAGGCTCGTTTTTCGCCAGTTTTTCCAGCATATCCAGCACACGTTTGGTCAGTGCTGACTTCATGCTGTCGATTGCAGGATCTTTTTGCAGAATCTCGCGGGAAACGTTCAGTGACAGATCACTGGAGTCCACCACACCTTTGATAAAGCGCAGGTACAGCGGCAGGAACTGATCCGCCTGATCCATGATAAATACGCGCTGAACGTAAAGCTTCAGCCCTTTGGGCGCTTCACGATTCCACAGATCAAAGGGTGCCTGACTGGGCACATACAGCAGGCTGGAATATTCCAGTTTGCCTTCAACCTTGTTATGGCTCCAGGCCAGCGGGTCCGTGTAGTCGTGGGCGATATGCTTGTAGAACTCGGTATATTCCTCGTCCTTCACTTCGCTGCGGTTACGGGTCCAGAGCGCGGTCGCCTTGTTTACCGATTCCCACTCGGGTGCTTTTTCTTCTTCCTGCTCTTCGCCGAAGTTATCTTTCAGCATTTCTACAGGGACAGAAATATGATCGGAGTATTTGCGTACCAGTGAACGCAGCTTCCAGCTGTTAGCGAAGTCTTTCTCACCCTCTTTCAGATGCAGCACAATGCGGGTTCCGCGTTCAGCAACATCCAGCGTGGCGATAGTAAAGTCACCTTCACCCTGCGAAGACCAGTGCACACCCTCGCTGCTGTCCACACCCGCCTTACGGGTGAACACGTCAACCTTGTCGGCAACGATAAACGCAGAGTAGAAACCCACACCGAACTGACCAATCAGCTGGCTGTCCTTACGCTGGTCGCCAGACAGATTTTTGAGGAAATCAGCGGTGCCTGATCTGGCAATGGTTCCCAGGTTGTCGATGACATCCTGACGGCTCATGCCGATACCATTGTCAGCGATAGTGACCGTACCTGCCTGCTCATCAAAGCTCAGGCGCACTTTCAGTTGCGGGTCATTTTCATACAGGCCGTCCTGATGCAGCGCCTGAAAGCGCAGTTTGTCGCAGGCATCGGAAGCGTTAGAAATCAATTCGCGCAGGAAGATCTCCTTGTTGGAATACAAGGAATGGATCATCAAGTGCAGCAGCTGTTTAACTTCGGTCTGAAAACCAAGGGTTTGAGATTGAGTTTCAGTGGTCATGAACTGCCCCATCCAAAAGAATCTTGTCGGCGGAAGTCACAGCCCGCTTCCACTATGGAAGCGAGCCAGCAAATTTGAGTGACTGCCAAGATGGGGGTCAGGAATCAGGTTTCAAGGCCTGAGGCAGGCAGAAAAGATTCAACGTGCAGAAAGATACGAGCCATAGCGGTCAAATACGGCTTGGATCGCTGGTAACCAGCTCCTGTAACGTACTGGAGCGGAACTCGCGCTGATACAGCACGTAAACCACCAGTGTAGCCGAACACATCAGCAGCCAGGGGCTGATAAACCAGCCCAGTAACGCCAGGCCGAAGTAATAGGAACGCAGGCCAAAATTGAAGTTATTGGCGGCCATGGAGCAAATCTTCGCTGCCCGGGCAGCCAGAATCTGCCGCTCTTTGTCACTGACACTGAGGTCTCGCGGCATCGGCGCACCACCGATCAGCACCGAGCAAAAACCATACTGACGCAGACTCCAGGTGAATTTGAAAAAGGCATAAACGAACAGGCAGATCATGACCAGCAGCTTGAGCTCCACCTCTGCCTGAGTCGAGGGCTGTACCAAAGGCAGGTCATGCAACAAATTGAGCGCTTTCTCCGAAGTTCCCATCAGCGTCAGAATACCCGCTACGATCAGCATGGTCGAAGACGCAAAGAACGATACACTCCGCTCAAGATTGGCAATCAGACTCATGTCTGCAATGCGGTTATCGCGCTCCAGCATGCGCTTCATCCAGTCATAGCGATAAAGATGCATGATAGAGGCCAGACTGGCAGTAGTGCGGGTTTTGTGAATGGCGTAGTGGGTATAACCCCTGAAACAGATTAAAAACCAAGCCAATGCCAACAGATTCTGCCAGTTCACGCTGGACCAGATGGCTACAACTTTTTCCATAGATTTAAAGTGATGTCCTTAGGCTCTTTTACGTTGGGGCGGCGTCTGCTTTTCAAGCTGGTCAGCGTCTTCAGCAACGGCATCATCCAGATCAGGCTCGAAATAACGGATAACATCCGCATAAGACAGGGCTTCACCTAATTCCTGATGCAAACGGATCAGGTGCAGCCTCAACAGGTTTTTAGAGTAGTCGAGTAACGCAGGCGAGGTGAGATGCCGTCTCGAAGGCATCTCCGCATGCAACCGCTGATAGACACGCAGATAATCCAGCATGATGTGATGCTGGTTTCTGGCAAGAATTCGGAAGTTACCCAGAGGCGCAGGTGTAAAGAGCCTCTGTCTCCGATAACGGAACAATGCCTCCTGAGCAGCCTCTGCATTGGCAAAAGTACGTGGCAGGAAGGTTGCATCCATCACCCACAGGGTTGACCACTCACCTTCCACCTTCTGCTCGACCTGATACGCCACTGCCCTGTCTCCCTTCCGCATTCGTTGTACTAGAGTCTGAAAATAGTCACCTGTTGATCAAAACCGATACAGCTCAACAAGCATAAATGCCGATAGAAAATGTGCAATGAAAAAGGGGCGTCATGATGAGATCCATGGCACTTCAAACAACCACTGCGAGGATGCTCCTCTCTGCAGATTGAGATCACCAATCAAAGCACATTGAAGATAAGTACGCGTTGAAATGTGATTTAAAAACAAAAGGCGGTCTAAAGCCGCCTCAGGATACTGACAAACCCCGGTCATTTTGATCAGGGTTTTGTTTTTCTGCCGTGTACTGCAACGTTTCCGCCGCTGAGTTCAGCAAAGCGTGGGGCGGAGAATACGGGAGGTAAGTAGCGCTCTACCGGGATAGAACGGTGCTTGAGAACGGCATTAAGGGAACTCGCCCGCTCAGGCCGTGAGGAGCCACAATGACACCTCGGACTCGTTGAAGCGGCGGCGTCAGTTCTGACGCAGCGTTGAGGCATCGGGCACCTTGTCGGTGAGATTCAGACACAGGAACCAGCAATAGGCGACGTTGACCTGCACATCGCGACTCAGCTGGCGTTCACTGCGCACACCGTAGAGATAACCGAGGAACAGCAGCTTGAACCGTCGGATCGAGCGCGGGCCGGCCGTTGCCCCTGCAGTTGAGGTCTTTAACCAGCTCATGGATGAAGCTGAAATCGATGACCTTGTCGATCTTGCGCAACAGGTGATCGGCGGGGGCATGGCCCATTATAAGAAGCCCCCGCCCGGGGACGAGGACTTTGTCAGCAGTCTGAATGGCCTTCGGGCCATTTTTTTATTCTGCAACAGGTGAAGGAAAACTCTCATCTCAGTACACCCTCATCGCATACAACCGCGTACAACGGAAAACAATAAGCAAGGAGATATAACAAAGAGGCAGAGCATTGCGCTCTGCCTAAGGAAGGGAAAAATCCATTTCAAAAACGTAGGTTAACGATTTGGCGGTTTTACACACTTACCTTTTGATGGAAGGTTGGTCTTAACACCTGTCAGGTAACAGGGATGCAGCCCTAAGGCTGCATCCGCCTTCAGTTTCGCCTTGCTCTTTGCTCAACAGACACTCGCTGTATGACACTATCCCCAACGGGGAGCATAACGGACGAAGCTGACAGCTATAGGTATAGCAAAGCACGACAAATTGTACACTTTTTGAACATATCAATTTTTCATATAGGCTTTATGTTTTGAGCACAATTCGCTCATTAGCCGTTACCCACTTCGCTCATTAGCCGTTACCCACTTCGCTGTGAAGCAATGCCCCGGATAACAAAAAGCCCATCACAACGGATGGGCTTCTGGTCATTCAGGCAAGCAATCAGGCTTACTGATAGTAGGCATTTTCCTTGACAGTGTGGTCGGTTACGTCGCGTACAGCTACCAGGCCTGCAACACGTTCGATCAGCGTCTTTTCTACACCTTCCTTGAGGGTCATATCAACAGCGCTGCACCCCTGGCAACCACCGCCGAACTTGAGAATAGCCACTTTACCGGACGTTTCTTCCTCCAATCGCACCAAGCTCACCTCACCACCGTGGCTGGCGAGACCTGGGTTAATTTCACTATAGAGAATGTAGTTGATCTGGTCTTCGATAGGACTATCTGCACTGACTTTAGGCATCTTGGCATTCGGCGCCTTGATGGTCAGCTGGCCACCCATACGGTCAGTGGCATAATCCACCACGGCTTCTTCCAGAAAAGGCAGGCTGTTCGGCTCAACGTAGAGACGGAACTGAGTGTATTCAGTCACATCATCGGTAGGGATAACTTCTTCGGGACGGCAGTACGCAAGACAGGTTTCTGCATAGGGCGTGCCTGGCTGAGTGACGAAAATGCGAACGGCCATCCCTTCCACATTCTGCTTCTCCAGCAACGTCGCCAGATAGTCCTGTGCACTTTCAGTAACGGTTAACATAGCATCCCCTTTGTACGAGTACTGCTTTGTACTCATTGGAACAGGTCAAGACGGGCATTATATCTGCTCACTATCTTGATAAATATCACGGTCTTGCCGGGTATTTTAAGGTACGAAATTCAATTTATAAACCCTACCTATTTACTAGGTTATTATCTTTTTTCCGGCAACCTCAGCACTCTGATAGAATGGCGGCCTTTTACCTGACAACTGTCCCGTATGCCCCTATTTCGATTCCCCCTGCTACGTTCACGTGGAATCAATTTGCGTTACCGCAAATTGCTCAGCCTCAGTCTGCCTATCGTTGGCAGTATGCTGTCCCAGAGCCTGATGAATCTGGTAGATACCGCTCTGGTCGGACGTTTAGGCGAAGATGCACTGGCTGGCGTAGGAGCAGGCAGTTATGCCATTTTCCTGGCGACAGCCCTGTTATTGGGACTGGCCTCTGCCGTACAGGCCAACATTGCCCATGCCTGCGGTGCAGAAGATCAGCAGCAACAGCGCGCGGTACTCAGCAACGGTATGCTGCTGGGGCTGTTGATGAGCCTGCTGGTCGTCGGGCTGTTCTGGGCAATCAAGACACCGCTGCTGCACTGGATCACCATCCATGCCAGCGTACAGGCCATCGCCGAACCTTACTTTGACTGGCGTATTCTGGGTTTGCCCGCCGTTGCCATGAGTCTGGTGTTTCGCGGTGTGCTGAATGGCTCCCACCAACCTGGCACCTTTCTGAAGTGGCTGGCGCTGACCCATCTGCTCAATGCCAGTCTGAGTTTCTGCCTGATATACGGACATGCGGGCTTGCCGGAAATGGGCGCTGCAGGCGCGGGGCTGGGCACGACCATTTCACTCTACGTCGGTAGCCTCGCTTACGGGCTATTGGTGGTACGCACCCTACGCCCATCCTGTCGCCTGCTCTCCCTGACGCTTCTGCGTACCATGCTGGGTTATGTCATTCCCCATTCGGCACAGCAGCTGTCCTTTGCGTTGAGTCTCACCGTACTGTTCTGGATCATCGGCCTGCTCGGCACGGCCCAGCAAGCCATTGCCCATGTACTGATGAATCTGTCACTACTGCTGATTCTGCCCGGCGTCGGTCTGGGGATGGCCTGCACAACACTGGTTGGCCATGCACTTGGCCGCAATCATCCCGACGCGGCTTATCGCTGGGGCATTGATGGCGTCAAGACAGCCTTCGTCGTGCTGCTGGTACTTGGCATACCGCTCTGGTTGTTCCCTTCCTTCCTGCTGAGTCTGTTTCTGCCGCAGAGCAACCTCATTGCCGCTGCCAGCCCGCTGCTGATCATCACCGCCCTGATGCTGGCGCTGGATGCCGCCTCCCTGGTGCTCAATCAGGCACTGTACGGCGCAGGTGCCGGGCAGATGTCCATGACCATCAACATCATCAGCCAGTGGTGTTTCTTTTTGCCCCTGGCCTGGCTGTTTGGTCCCATTCTGGGTGGCGGGCTGCTGGCCATCTGGCTGGTACAGTTCGCTCAACGTTGTATAAACTCGGGCTTGTATACGTGGATCTGGCGACAGCGCCACTGGCAGCCCCAGCCTGCCGGCCTTGACTGAATTGATTAGAACGTAATCACGGTTTCATGAAGCTGACTCAGACAGGGCAATCACGGCCTGCGACTGGCGGCAACAGATCGTAAATACGTTCTTACGAGTATCCGCAAACCTACTTGTCAGGATGAAGTAGCGTATGGAACAACACCTGATTTACTCGTTCTTTCTAATCTTTGCCGGCGCCGCCGTGCTGGCCTCCATCGCGCTGTATACCCGACAGCCGCTACTGGTTGCCTACATTGCCCTCGGTGCAGCCTTCGGCCCCTACGGTTTTGCCTGGGTGTCTGATATCAAGCTGCTGGATGAAATCTCCCATATCGGCATTATCTTCCTGCTGTTTCTGCTCGGTCTCGATATGCAGCCTTCCCACCTGTTGCACATGCTGCGAAAGGCAACTCTGGTAGCGGTGCTCAGCTCTATCGCCTTTGCTGCTATGGGCTATGCGGTGGGTGTGGGATTTGGCTTTACCCAGACCGAAAGCCTGATCATCGGGCTGGCGATGATGTTCTCCAGCACTATCGTCGGCATCAAGCTGCTACCGACTACCGTACTCCATCACAAGCACACGGGTGAGCTGGTAGTGGGTCTGCTGCTGCTACAGGATGTGATTGCCATCATCGTCCTGCTGGGTATGTATTCAGGCGACACCTCGGCAGAATCTTCAGGAGGCTGGCAGTACCTCAAGACCTTGCTGGCACTGCCGCTGATGAGTGGTTTTGCCTATCTGTTCGTACGCTTTGTACTGCTCAAACTGATCCAGAAGTTTGACCGCTTCCACGAATATATCTTTCTGGTGGCCATCGGCTGGTGCCTGGGTATGGCAGAGGGTGCCCAGTTTCTGGGCCTGTCGGCAGAAATGGGTGCGTTTGCTGCCGGTGTGGTACTGGCCACCAGCCCGATCTCGCAATATATCGCTACCAGTCTGAAGCCCCTGCGCGACTTCTTCCTGATCCTGTTCTTCTTCTCCATTGGCGCCAGCTTCAACCTCGGCCTGATCAGCAAGATTCTGCTGCCATCACTGGTCATGGCGGCACTGGTACTGACGTTGAAGCCGGTGATTTTCCGCGGCTTGCTGACACGCATCAGTGAAGACTCCAAGATGGGCTGGGAAATTGGTTTTCGTCTGGGACAGGTGAGCGAGTTCTCGCTGTTGATAGCCTATCTGGCCACCGACCTGAATATGATCGGTATCGAAGCCTCCCACGTCATTCAGGCCACTGCGATTCTGACTTTCCTGTTGTCATCCTATATTGTCGCTTTCAACTTTCAGTGTCCGATTGCCATTCCCGATCATCTGCGCCGGGACTAGCCAGGGTATTCACCAGAGCGTTATAGCCATAAAAAAGGGCAGACTCAGTCTGCCCCAACAGGTGTAACGCACTGCAAAATCGTCGCGAAGAGCACTGTAAGACGGCGCTCTAGAAACCAAGAACGTCCTTACACCCGCCCCTTCGCACTATTTAGCAGCCACAATCATTCGCTGATCCTCGCCGCTATACATGCTCTCGATCAAGGCGGCACGTCGTGTCAGCACCGCACGCTGGTTGATCGAACCCTTATCGGTGATTTCATGCTGATCGACTGAAGGCGGCTCCACCAGCAGATGCAGAAACGCAATACGGGTAGCCGAGCCGGTCGCACTCAGGTTGAGCTTCGCCATCAACGCCGCAAATACTGCACGCACCGGCTCACTGTCGAGAATCTGCTGTGCCGGGCTGCCAGCCGGTAACCCCGCCAGCTTCTGACAATGCTCCAGACGCGGGAAGATCATCACGCCGATGTCATCGCGATTCATGCCGGTAATGACGGCATCCTGAACGTAGGGTGCACCCTGACTGATCAGCCGCGCACGCATCGGCCCGACACTGACGAAGGTTCCCGAGCTGAGTTTGAAGTCTTCGGTGATACGGCCATCGAAGGCCAGACCATATTCTGGGTGATTGTCGTCCGCCAGCTTGATGGCATCACCACTGCAGTAGTACCCCTCTTCATCGAACACTTCCGCCGTTTGCTCTGGCATGCGCCAGTAGCCAGGCATTACGTGAGAGCCTCGAAAACGTGCCTCGGCTTTGTCACCCATCGGCACCACCTTGACCTCACACCCGGGCGCGGGCAACCCCACATAGTTGGCGAACATCAGGGGGCCGGTAGTGAAGGTGCAGGATGGCGATGTTTCAGTCATCCCAAGTCCACTCATGATGCGAATACGCTCGCCACAGTGGCTTTCACTGACGGCATCGAGGCGATCCCATGCCGCCTGCGACAGCCCGGCACCAGCAAAGAAAAACAGCTTCATTCGGGAAAAGAACTTCTCTCTCAGACTGGCGTCATCATTCAGTGCATCGGTCAGCAGCTCCCAACCTTTGGGTACGTTGAAAAACACCGTCGGGCTGATGTCATGGAGATTACGCAGCGTGGTAGCAAAGCCCTTCTCCGTCGGTTTGCCCTCATCAATGTAATAAGAACCACCGTTATACAGTGCAATGCCGACGTTATGGCTGCCGCCAAAGGTGTGATTCCACGGCAACCAGTCAAGCAGCACCGGAGCCTCCTCGCCAAAGCAAGGGAAGGTCTGCAGCAGCATCTGCTGGTTGGCACACAGCATCTGATGCGTGGTAATGACCGCTTTGGGTAGCTTGGTCGAACCGGAGGTAAACAGAAACTTGGCGATCTGCTCAGAAGTAATGCGTTCGTTGGCCTCATCCACACTGTGCGCCGTGGTTGCCAGCAATTCCGCAAAGGCAGTGGTCGGACGGTCAGCAATATTTCCGCGCGCCAGCACCACTTCGACATCGTCCGTCACCACAGCATGAATCGCTCTGGCAAAAGCATCACCATCCGTCGCATAGACCATACCCGGTGTCAGCAGCTCGATGGCATGACGCAACTTGCCGAAATCTTCCGACAACAGCGAGTAGGACGGTGACAACGGACAAAAGGGAATACCGGCGTACATGGCTCCCATCGCCAGCTGCAAATGCTGGATATCATTACCGGACAGAATCAGCAAAGGCCGGTCAGCAGACAGGCCACGATCCAGCAGCGCCTGACCAATACTGCGCGCGTGCTGCACCATTTGTGCATAGCTAACCTCACGCCACTGCCCATCCGCATCACGCTCGGCAATCAGCGTACGGTCAGGATGCTGACTGGCGCCTTGCTGCAGTCGGTCAGTCAGGCAACGAGGGTAAGGCTGTAAAGGTTCTCTGGACAGAAATCGCCAGACGCCCTCGGCGTCTTGTGTCACCTCCACTGGTGCAGAACCAATGGTTACATCGCGATAGCGGACAGCAGTCTGCAGTTCCGGCTGGCGACCGGGCTGTCTCGCCGCATGGATGGCATTCATGTGTCTTCCTCCCTGGGGCGCAGCATGGCTGCACCTGCGGTGACTACATGGAAACTGCCTGACCGGCTTGCCTGAAGATGTTGAAAAGTCGCCACGAACACGATGGCAGTCTGTCGATCAACACCCCTCGCCGGGGGCACTTTTATTCTTGTTGAATTGATCTTGGCTCTGGTTGCGTCGCTGCGCGCTCAGCGGGATGCCCCGGCATGCTGTCAGGACATCCTTCCCGGCGCCTCAGCCGCGACGCTTGTAGGTCTGCAGCCCGGGTTTGATGGTCTTGTCATCAAGGAACTGTTTCAGCCCTTCTGCACGGCCGCGCTCCGGGTCGCGATGAATTGACTGATCGACCTTGGCATACAAATAGTCTTCGTTCTGATCCCAGGTCAGCTCACGGCAGCGTTTGAAGCCATGTTTGGCAAACCGCAGCACCACCGGATTTTTCTCCAGCAGCTTGACCGCTACCTGACGCACTTCTTCTCGCAGCTGCGCCAGTGGCACGCTCTTGTTGACCAGTCCCATCTCTGCTGCTTCCTGACCGGTGAAGGTGTCGCCGGTCATGATGTAATACAGCGCCTGCCGGTGGCCCATAGTATCAGCAACGGCCTTGCTGACCAGATTGCCGGGAGGAATACCCCAGTTGATTTCTGACAGACCGAATACCGCCTCATCCGCCGCATAGGCCAGATCACAGGCAACCAGCGGAGAGAAAGCACCACCGAAGCACCAGCCGTTGACCATGGCAATCGTGGGTTTGGTGTAGAAGCGCAGCAACTTCCATTGCCACTCGGAGCAGTCACGGCGCATACGCTCCTGCCACACGTCAGACTTCCCGTCGGTTTCGCGGAAATACTCCTTGAGGTCCATCCCCGCCGACCAGGATTCCCCTGCCCCCGTCAGTACCAGTACCTGAGCTTCGTCATCCAGCTCCAGCGTCTCCAGTACATCAATCATTTCCCGGTTCAGTGTCGGGCTCATGGCATTGCGCTTTTCCGGACGGTTGAGCGTCACCCAGGCAATGCCTGATTCCACTTCAACCGTAACGGTATTCCAGCGCGATAGGTAATTACTCATAATGTCAGCCCTCTGATGTTGTTGTTAACGGACATGAATTGCTCAATGACAGATCGATATGGTGTGTAATGAAGCGAGCGGGCCAGCGCATTTGCCTCAACACATAATATCAACTAACCTGATATTGAATTGATACTAAGACTGCATTTGGAAAAGCGCAAGGCGGTAGTGATGAAAAAAAATGTTACGGAAGCCGTAGCCGATGACAGCCTGAGTACTGAAGGGCGCAAGCCGCTGGGCGTGTCCTACCTGATCGGGCGACTGGATCGTGCTCTCAACCGGCATATCCGCCAGGCCATCGCCCCACTGGGCCTGACCATTGGCCAGTACACGGCGTTATCGGTATTCAGTACACGTGGCCAGCTATCCAATGCCCAGCTGGCAGAGCGCACTATGGTCTCTCCGCAGGCAGCCAACGAGCTGATCAAGGGAATGGAGGCAAGAGGCTGGATCGAGCGCCAGCCCGACCCCAATCATGGCCGGATCATCCAGATCAGCCTGACCGCAGAAGGTCATGCCCTGCTGACACAGTGCGACGATGCCATTGCTGAGCTTGAGGCTCAGATGCTGGAGGAGCTGTCAGAAGATGAGCAAGGCACACTGCAAAAGCAGCTGCGCAATCTGGTGAGAGTGCTGGCGGAGATCTGATCTCCACCAGCCTTGTGCGGGTTGCTGCAAACCGCTTGTATTACCAGAAGCGGTGTCAGTACAGGATCAGCCCATATAGCGCCGGATAAAGGCGGCCGCCTCAACGATGGACTGCATCCCCTCATCCAGTGCGGGCGCGAAAAGCTGCCACGAATGGCACATACCCGGCCACAGCTTCAGCTCCGCCTGACCGCCCGCCGCTCGGATACGCTCGGCCATCACCACGCTGTCATCGCGTAGCATTTCCGTTGAGCCAACATGCAGCAGCACGGGCGGCAGCACCGGTAACGGGCTATAGAACGGCGTTACCGCAGGCGATCGCCGGTCGCCATCGCCAATGAACACCGTCAGAAACAACTCGCTCATGGCCCGGTTAAGCAAGGGTGCTTCGGCCAGCGTCGTGTGCGACTCGGTGTCATTGGCCAGATCCAGCGCCGGAGACATCGCCACCACGGCAGCGGGCTGAGGTAAACCGAGCCGATTGATACTGACCGCGGTCGACAGTGCCAGATTGCCTCCTGCCGAATCCCCCGCCAGCGCGATCTGCCCCGGCTGATAACCCTGTGCCAGTGCCCACTGATAAGCGTGCAGACAGTCGTCATGCCCTGCCGGTGGCGGATTCTCCGGTGCCAGCCGGTAATCGACGCTCAGCACGGTGACACCACCTGCCTGTGCCAGAAAACTGGTGATGGTGTTGTAACACTGCGCCGACCCCATGATAAAACCGCCACCGTGGTAGTAGATCACCAGCTTGCCGGGATCGCTGTCCGGTGAACTCAGCAGATCCGCCGAACAGGGCCCGAGATTGACTCGTTTCACCTGTGTTTCCGGAGCCATCGGAAACACCGCATTCAACCCTTCAAACCAGTCGCGCAGCGCCGCAATACCACCACTCTGGGGAGGCGGATTGCCCTTGCTCTGCTCCAGCAGCATGGCCAGTTGCGCATCAGACATGCTGACCTCCCTGCCCTCTGGCAAGGCACAGTGAAACGGAGCGTCGGATCACAGGATGGGGCTGCCCGGTGACACAGGCCATTGATTGGATTATTGCCATAGCGAATTCCTGTTGTTGTTTTTGAGAAGGAAACGACGGTGCATAGTCAGGTTGAGCCCTGTGCCTCAGTGCTTTTCACCATCACACAATATCAATCTACCTGACATATTTTTGATACTAGCGCCAATTTTCTTCTTTCCGCAACAGACAAATATGCACACTTAACTTTTCTTCAGACGATACGCCAGCTGCGCCCGACTCAAGCCGAGCTGCCTTGCGGCGGCAGCCAGATTGCCATCAGCCTGCGTTACCGCCTCCTGCAACAGGCGCTGCTCCAGCTGCTCCATGGACAATTCATCACCCGCCAGCTGCTGCAACTGCTCCCACAGCGACGCTGCCGAAGTCTGTGGTTTATTGCTCAGCGCTCCCTGCCGGTTGACAGAAAAAATCATGCTCTGAGGAATTTTCTCGTTGCGAAACAGATGGGGAATATCCACTAACCCGCCTTCGTCGGCGGCAATAACGCCACGCTCGATAAGATTTTGCAGCTCGCGAATATTGCCGGGGAAATCATAGTTGAGCAGCGCCTGGGTGGCCTTTTGCGTCATCCCGCGCAACTGGCGGCCATGCAGCTGGCAGTAATGCTGGAAGAAATGGCTGACTAGCAGCGGAATATCATCACGCCGCTCACGCAGCGGCGGTAATGGAATGGGAAAGACATTGAGGCGATAGAACAGGTCTTCACGGAACTCACCGCGTTTGACGGCATCACGCAAGTCTTCGTTAGTGGCCGCAACCACCCGCACATCGACCTTGATGGCACGGCTGCCGCCGATACGCTCCACTTCTCGCTCCTGCAGCGCACGCAGCAACTTGCTCTGTCCGGCGGCACTCAGCGTGCCGATCTCATCGAGAAACAACGTACCTCCATGAGCACGCTCAAAGCGCCCGGCACGGCTGTGAGTGGCACCGGTAAAAGCCCCCCGCTCAACACCAAACAGCTCCGACTCCAGCAGATTCTCCGGGATGGCCGCACAGTTGAAGGCGACAAAAGGCTGCTGGCTGCGAGGGCTGAGGCGATGGAGCATGGTGGCAAACAGCTCCTTACCCACCCCGGACTCCCCCGTCAGCAATACCGTCGCCTGCGTTCCCGCGACCTTCTGCAACGCATGACTGGCGGCAGTGAACGCGGCCGAGGCGCCAATCATTTTCACACTGTTGTCAGCCTCTGCGGTTGTCGCCACCACGGTGGATTGCTCTGCAGATATCACTGCGGGACTGGCATACCCCTGCGGATTGAGATAGCGCAAATCCTCCTCGGCATCGGGCCACAGCTCCGCGGTTTTACCTAGTACGCGGCACTGACGGCTGCCCATGGATCGACACTCCACCTCACGAAACAGTACCAGTCGCCCCACCAGACCACTGACATAGCCAATGGCATACCCCAGCTCCAGCCAGCAGGCCGGATCGGTGCCGATACCATAGGCGGCGATATGTTCATCGTCCTCACTGCTGTGATGCCAGATAAATTCCCCCTCATAACGTCCCTGCTCGGTATCAAACTCAAAGTGCACCGGTTCAACCTTCACCACCCCTTCCAGCCCGTGCAGCTGCGTACCGGCCCCGAAGATGGAGGCCGGATCAGCGTCCGGCCAGCGCTGCCGCACCAGCTGAGCATCACGCGTACCCGACACATAGCCGGTGCGGGTCAGCAGCCCCCGGGCAGCCTCGATACCCAGCGTATCGATCAGCTCCCGGCGCAAGGTGCCGAGCGAAGAAGCATGAATCAGCAGCATGCGCTGGTCGTTGAGCCAGATACGTCCGTCACCGGGCGAAAAGCACAGGCACTCGGTCAGCTCTTCCAGTGTGGGCGAATGCTGATAGTCCAGCTGGCTGGAGTTGCCACGCAGCAGAACCCCTGCATCGAGACGAGACAGGTCGGCAAGTGAAATACGGCCAGGGTTCGTCATTGTTGTTATTCCCCGAAAAAGACAGTGACTGACGCCGGCAGGCATTGGCTCGCCGACTTCTTCCTGAGTGGAGGGTGCCTCCTGGCAGGTTGCGCAAATCATCAATTTTTTATCAGTTTACTTGATACTCTTTACCAAATGAGAAATCCAGCGCTTTACATTGGGCGCTGCAGTGGATGCATTCCAGACCACAGATCTAACTAATATCTTTATAAAATTCAGACAGTTATTAATGTCTCATCAGGCTTTTCAGGGTCTGATCGACGATTGGGCACAGCGTTTGCGATAGCTGCCAGACAAGCTCAATTGCTGAATGGAGACCCAATAATGACAACAAGTACATCCTCCACTGCCGTGCTCGACCATCATCTCTGGCATGGCAAGCTGTTCAACGGAGACTGGATTAACGCCAGCGGCGGCCTGAACCCGGTGCAGGAACCTGCAACGCAGGAGACGTTGACCATCACCGGGATGGCCACCGCCGAAGACGTGCTGACAGCTGCCACCAGTGCCAAACTCGCACAACAGCAGTGGGTGAAGATGCCTCCCCGAGAGCGTGCGGCCATCTTCCTGCGGGCCGCCGACTATCTGCAACAGCATTTCGATGAGCTGAGCCTGTTTATCGCCCGTGAAACCGGCGGCATCATCCCCAAGGGCCAGCATGAAGTACGCGAAGCCATTACCCTGCTGCAGCTGTCCTCCGCCATGCTGCTGCAACCCAACGGCCTGACGCTGCCCAGTATCCCGGGTCGGCTGTCCTACGCCCAGCGCGTTCCTCACGGTGTGGTCGGTGTTATTTCGCCGTTCAACTTCCCGCTGATTCTGTCACTGCGCTCCATCGCGCCTGCACTGGCTACCGGCAATGCGGTGGTGAGTAAACCTGACCCGCAAACACCGCTGAGCGGCGGGCTGATTATGGCACTGGCCTTTGCCCATGCGGGCCTGCCCAAGGGCTTGTATCAGGTCCTGCCCGGCGGTGTCGAAGCGGGTGAAGCCCTGTGCAATGCCCCTGAAATCGGCATGGTAGCCTTTACCGGTTCAACCGCAGCAGGCCGTAAAGTCGGAGAAGCCTGTGGCCGCAATCTGAAAAAAGTCGCGCTGGAGCTGGGGGGAAAAAGCTCGCTGATCATCCTTGATGATGCCGACCTCGACCTCGCCGCCAGCAATGTGGCCTGGGGCGCTTATATGCATCAGGGCCAGATCTGCATGGCCTCCGGTCGCATCCTGGTGCAGGAAAACGTGGCTCCGGCGCTGATCGCCAGGATCGTGGAAAAAGCCGTCCACCTGCCCGTCGGCGACCCAACCACCGGGCAGGTGGCGCTGGGGCCTCTGATCAACCATCGTCAGCTGCAACGGGTGCACAGCATCGTGCAGGATTCGATCGCCGCCGGTGCCCGGCTGGAAGCAGGCGGCAACTACGACGGGCTGTTCTACTCTCCCACCGTGCTGTCCAACGTGACGCCCGGCATGCGCTGTTTTGATGAGGAAATCTTCGGCCCGGTCGCCACTATAGTCACCTTCCAGAGTGACGAAGAGGCCGTGATGCTGGCCAACGACACCGAATACGGTCTGGCCGGGGCGGTGATCTCTGCCGATATCAATCGCGCCCTTACCCTCGGCCAGCAACTGCATACCGGGCTGCTGCATATCAATGATCAGACAGTCAATGACGAATGTATCAATCCGTTCGGCGGCTGCGGCAACTCAGGCAACGGCGGCGGTGTAGGCGGCCCGACCGACTGGGACAACTACACCCACTGGCAGTGGGTAACCATCAAGGGTGAGCCGACCCGCTACCCCTTCTGAGCACCTGTTCACCATCGGCTGCATCACGGCGCCTCCGCCCTGCACCGACGTTTTCCCACGACTGTCCATGAACAATAAAGAGAACAACATCATGAACCTGCACAACAAAACCCTCGTCATCACCGGTGTCGCCTCTGGTATCGGTGCCGAAGTCGCCCGGCTGGCCCGTTTTCAGGGTGCGCGGGTCATTGGTCTGGATCGCAATGCCCCGGCCATGACACTGGATGATTTTATTCAGGTCGATCTGAGCAGCACTGCACAGATCGACGCTTTGGTCGATGCACTGCCCGCCAGCATTGATGGCCTGTGCAATATCGCCGGTGTGCCGGGCACCGCGCCTGCGGATCTGGTCGGTAAGGTCAACTATCTGGGCCTGCGCCATCTGTGTCAGGCACTGCTGCCCCGCTTCACACCGGCTGCGGCGATTGTCAACATCGCTTCGATACTGGGGGCGGAATGGCCCGCCCGGCTGGAGCAGCACAAAGCGCTGGCGGCCACGGCCAGTTTTGCCGAAGGACAGGCCTGGCTGGATGCCAACCCCGTGCCTCAGGAAACCTGCTATCAGTACTTTAAGGAAGCGCTGATCGTCTGGACGACCCAGCAGGCTTCGCCGTGGTTCCTGCAGCACAACGTCCGCCTCAACTGTGTTGCACCCGGCCCGGTATTCACTCCGATTCTGGGCGACTTCGTTACCATGCTGGGCGAGGAGCGGGTGCAGAAAGATGCCCACCGGATGAAACGCCCCGCCTATGCCGATGAGGTGGCGGCCGTGATTGCCTTCCTCTGCTCGGATGCCGCCCGCTGGGTTTGCGGCGCCAACATTCCGGTCGATGGCGGACTGGCATCCAGCTACCTGTAACCCTTAACCGCAACCAAAACACAACGGCGACGATACGGTCTGGCCGGGTCTGGCTCCCCTCCACGCTCTGCGACCGTTCGCCGCTGCATGACACCCCGACAACAACAATAATTGAGGTTTTCCCATGCGTATCACTTCCATCGTGCTGGCCCTTGGCCTGGCAGGGCTGCCTGTTGCCGCTTCTGCCTACGATCTGCCTGCCGTCAATCTCGGCGGCACCAGTTTCTACGATGGCGCTCCGGCCCCCAACGGCCCGGGCTGGTACGCCATCGAGTATCTGCAGTCCATCAACTCCAAGCGGATGAACGACGCCGACGGCAACAAGCTCGGCCTGCCCAAACAGGACATCAACCTGTTTGTGCCTCTGACGCAGGTCATCTATCAGTCCGATCTGCACTGGGGCAATGCCTCTCCCGGCGTCACCGTGCTGCTACCCTGGGTCGCCGATGCCCGGGTCGACGACGGTCTCAACCATGCCGCACTGGACAGTCAGACCGGATTAGGTGACACCATCCTCGGTGCGTTTCTGCAGTTTGACCCCATCATGGGTGAGAACGGCCCGCTGTTCTCCCAGCGCATCGAGCTGGATGTCGGTATGCCGACGGGCAGCTATGACCCTGCCAAGACAATCAACCCCGGCAATAACTTCTGGACCATCAGTCCCTACTACGCCGCCACCCTGTGGGTGACGCCGAAGTGGTCATTCTCGGGACGGCTGTTCTACCTGTGGAATGGCAAAAATGATGATCCTTCCACCAGTCTCGGCGCTCAGCATGACAGTCAGGCCGGGCAGGCACTGCACGCCAACTTCACGACCGAATATGCGCTTAACTCCAACATGAGCGTTGGCCTTAATGGCTACTGGCTGAAACAGATCACCGATACCCAGGTGGACGGTGAAGATGTAAAAGGCCGGCGCGAGAAGGTCTGGGCCATCGGGCCGGGCATGGTCTACAAGCTCGGTCAGGAGGACTCGATGTTTGCCAACCTCTACTTCGAGCAGGATGCGGAGAACCGCGCGCAGGGCAATCGCTTTGTCCTGCGCTTCAATCACCACTTCTGATATTCAGTTGCTGTACCCGAGCTGCCGCCTTCCCCTCGGCAGCTCTTTTTATTTCCTTCTTGCAAAACGGCGCCGACAAAAATACTGTATATACAACCAGCCATTTTGAGTCTGCCGTGATGTCTGAACCTAAGGTGTTTTTCCGCCAGCCTGCCAGCCATTTACACAGCGACAAACAGGCCATGCGTCACCGTGGCGCACTGAACAACCCGCACAACCGTTTTCATGGTCAGTCACTGGAACAGGTGGATGATGGCTGGTACCACGATGCGGCAGAGGATCAGCCCTCCATTGCGACCGAGGTACGGCAGGAAACCAGCAAAAGCATTCTGTCACGCAATACCTCACCGGACATTCCTTTCGATGTCAGCCTCAACCCCTATCGCGGTTGTGAACACGGCTGCATCTACTGCTTTGCCCGCCCCAGTCATGCCTACTGGGATATGTCGCCCGGCCTCGATTTTGAAACCCGGCTGATCTACAAGCACAACGCCGCCCGGCTGCTGGAGGTAACCCTGCAAAAACCGGGTTACCAGTGTCAGGTTATCGCGCTGGGCGCTAATACCGATGCCTATCAGCCAATTGAATCCCAGTACCGCCTGACCCGCTCCCTGCTGGAAGTCTGTCGACGCTTCAAGCAACCCTTCTCGGTCGTGACCAAGGGTGCACTGATTCTGCGTGATCTGGATATTCTGCAGGAAATGGCCAGCGAGCAGCTGTGTGCCGTGTACATCAGCCTGACCAGCCTTGACGATACGCTGCGCAGCACTCTTGAACCCCGTGCTGCCACCGTTACCGCCCGCCTCAGAGTCATAGAGCGGCTGGCCAAAGCCGGTGTGCCCGTCGGCGTGATGATGGCGCCGATCATCCCGGCGCTGAATGATGTGGAGATAGAACGCCTGCTGCAGACCGCGGCCGGTGCGGGCGCGACCAGCGCCAACTATGTGCTGCTGCGCCTGCCGCTGGAGGTCAGCCCGCTGTTTCAGGACTGGCTGCAACAGCACTACCCGCAGCGCGCCGACCATATCATGAGCCTGGTGCGCCAGACCCGTGACGGCAAAGACTACGATCCCAGCTTTGGCACACGTATGCGCGGCACCGGTCAGTTTGCCGACCTGATTGCCCAGCGCTTCAGGCTGGCCTGTAAGCGTTACGGTCTCAATCAGCGCCGCCTGCCACTGGACTGCAGCCGCTTTCAGGCACCGGGACAAATGAGCTTGTGGTGATCACGTCACAGGGGCGAAAGCGCTAGCCCAGCTTGCCAAAGATCTGATAGCCGTTCTTGCCGTTGCGCTTGGCCTGATACATGGCGCTATCAGCATTCTGGATCAGCTGTGGCAGGCTGCTGCCGTGGTAAGGGTAAAGACTGATACCAATGCTGGCGCCCAGATAATAACTCCGGTTGCCAATGTGAATGACCTCGGTGACGTAGCTGCGCAGTTTCTCCGCAATCACTCTGGCCTGACTCTCATCCTCCAGCTGGGTCGCAATCACCATGAATTCATCGCCGCCGATGCGGGCACAGATGTCAGCACTACGAGTGTGAGACTGAAGACGTCTGGCAACGATTTTCAGCACCTCATCGCCCACACTGTGCCCGGCACTGTCGTTGATGGGTTTGAAGTTATCCAGATCAATGTAAATCACCGCCAGCAGCTGATTGAGACGGCTCGCCAGCGCCAGCGCCTGCTCAAACAGCCGTCCCATATAGAGTTTGTTATTCAGTCCGGTGAGCGGATCATGAAAGGCCAGCTCCAGCGCCCGCTCTTCGGCATCCAGCAAGCGCTGCTGAAACACCAGCAGAACCGCCATCAACAACAGCAGATACTGCGCCAGCATCAGTACCGTGCCCACCAGCAAACCAAGCACTTTCCATTCCGGCAGCACCTCCATGGTGGGGAAAGCAAACAGCCAGTGCAGCGCCAGCAGGCTGCTGGTAGCCGATAAAGCCGTCATCAGGCGATGCAGACTCTTTCGTTCACGCCAGGCGGTACCTGCGACATAGAGCAGACATGCAATATTGAACGCGCTTAAACCAGCGGTGATCACCAGCGCCCGGCTGTGCATCAACCAGGTGATCAGCAGCCACAGCTCGGTAATCAGCGCGCCAGCCCAGAACCAGCGCAGTGCTGTGGTCAGATTGAAAAAACGGCAGATACCCACCGCAAGGCAGGCCTTTTCCAGAACGCTGAAGCTGCCGTAAAACAGCAGCGCCAGTGGCTCCTGTTCAAGAGAAAACAGGATAAACAGCAGCAACCGAGACAGCAGCGCGAACAGGATCGCTCTTGCCCACCAGCGGGCAGCCGCATTGGCACGGGGTATCCGGCTGAACCAGAACAGCAGGATAAAAACCACAAAATAGATGGATGTACCAATGGTGTGGACGATCTGGGTAGACAGCATAGATGCGCTCATCTCAAGCAAGAGCCAATCCACCTGACGTTTGCCGTGCTGCCGGGTAATACGCTCTCAGGCAATCCGTCGACGCCAGGCAAAAGCCATCGACTAAGCATAGTCGCCCCTGAGTGAATCCCCCTGCTCTGGCTACGCTAGCGCCAGCATGACGGGTGCCAGAAATACATCAGATCACGACAAGCCAGATAATACCCACACCCCCTCGATGACCTTCGTCATGCACGGTCTGCACTTCAGTGTCTCTACTTAGGCGTCTCCTCTGCACGATCCCCTCTTGTCGGTGCCCTTACTACCGTACTACTGCGGTTCTGACCCGCCTCGACATTTCTTCTTTCTACTTTTGTCTAATATCTGCACTTATTTTTACGATATATCGTATTTTTCATATTATCTGAAAATAAAAATTCGTACCTTCTGTTCTGGCTCAGGCCACAGTTACGAACACTGAAGCCCGGCAATCGGTTTGCGGTCTTTTGACTCGCAACACAGCCGTCAGTGGGTCGACCACCATGAGGTGATGTATGACGCAACTCGTCATTCGCGATGTGGAATATTTCCACGAGCAGGAACGCCTGCTGGGTTACTTCTGTGCCCCCGGGATGAATCAGGGCCAGACCTTGCCCGGCATCCTGCTGGTGCATGGTGCAGCAGGGATCAACCAGCAGATGATGGACTGCAGTCAGCGTCTTGCCGCGCTTGGTTACGCAGTACTGGCGCTGGATCTGTGGGGCGAACGCCGACAGCTGCGTGGGCCGGAGCAGATCGGTGCCATGCTGGGTCGCTTCGCCAGCGACCGTACCTTGTGGATGCAGCGCTTTAGCGCCGGACGTCAGGCACTGCTGGCACAGGCCGGCGTCGACAGTGCACGTCTGGGCGCTATCGGCTACTGCTTTGGCGGCACCACGGTGCTCGAAGCTATTCGTTACGGGATACCGCTGCAGGGCGTGGTCAGCCTGCATGGAGGTCTGGATCTGGTCGGTGATGACTGGTCGGCAGCCAGCCGCACGGCACAGGTGCTGATCTGTACCGGTGCAGACGATGTGATGGCCAAAGTCGATGACCTGCAACGTGTGCAACAGGCACTTTCAGCCGCTGACATCCGCTGGCAGACCGAGCTGTTCAGCCATACCAGACACGCCTTTACCGAGCCGGATCATCCGCACACTCCACCTTTTGCGGCCTATGACGCCCGTGCGGACCGCCGCTCATGGCATACCCTGCAGGCATTTTTCACTGAGCTTTTCCTTTAACCGGTTTGCATGCGCCTGCAGCCATCACACGGCAACACGCGCCCGCTGGAGAATACGATGGATCTTGGAATCAAAGGCCGCAGCGCATTTATCTGCGGTTCGTCACAGGGCCTGGGTCTGGCCTGTGCCCGCTCACTGTTGGGCGAAGGTGTGAACGTCACCCTCAACGGCCGTGACGCCGACAAACTGGCGCGGGTGACCGCGCAGTTACAGCAGGAGTTTCCGGCAGCGCATATCCACTTCGTTGCCGCTGATCTGACAACCGCCAGCGGTCGTGCCGCCATTCTGGAAGCGGTACCTACTGTCGACATTCTCGTCACCAACAATGGCGGCCCTCCCCCCGGTGAGCTGCAGGACTGGGATGAAGCAGCGTTGCTGGGTGCCATGCAGGCCAACTTTCTGCCTGCCGTACAGCTTATCCGTGCCTATATACCGGCGATGCGCAGCCAGCGCTTTGGCCGCATCATCAACATCACCTCAGCCATGGTGAAGTCACCCCACTACATGATGGGCCTGTCGACCTCGGCACGTACTGCACTGACGGCCATCTGCAAAGCCATCAGCCGTGATGTGGTGGCGGATAACGTCACCATCAATAACCTGCTGCCAGAGCGCATCGATACCCCGCGCCAGGAGTTCATGCTGCAACGCCTGATGAGCCGTGAAGGCATTGACCGGGAAGAAGCACGTCGCCGCAATACCAGCAGCATCGCGGCCAGGCGTTATGGTCGCCCGGAAGAGTTCGGTGACGCCTGCGCCTATCTGTGCAGTGCTCAGGCCAGTTTTATCTCCGGGCAGAATCTGCAGCTGGATGGCGGATCGTACGACGGTCTGATCTGACGAGTTTTTTGCTACCTGCCGGGCATTAGCCGCGACAGGTGGCTGAACGCCAGCGAACACCACGCTTTTGTCACAGTAATAAAAATAACAGGTGATACACCATGACGGCTTCCATTCCCCATGCTCAGGAAGCGGCTGACGCTCAGCCTGATGCTGAGCAGCACGCTGACATTATTGCCTTCGAGCAGGCCCGCCAGCGCGCACTGATCACTGCTGATCGCGTCGCGCTGCAACAGCTGCTGGCCGATGACCTGACCCATATTCACAGCACCGGCATGGTACACGGCAAACAGGAATTGCTGGATCACGTTGAGCGCATGGGCGGCTTTATCGCTATAGAGCGCGGCCCCCTGCATATCCGGGTGGAAGGCCCAGTTGCCATCATCACCGGCACCACGCTGAACACCGTACGTTTACGGGAAACCGGCGAACCGGTCACGCTGGACGGCTTCTCCACCCTGATTCTGCGACGGGCCGGCCATCGCTGGCAGGTGGTGCTGTCGCAGCTGACGCCCCATCGCCCCCATCATTGACGTAAAGCCGACGACGACCAAACCCACCCTTCATTTACCGAGGCACCGCGCAACTGCGCCCTTCATTCGACAGCATAGGAACAGTAAAAATGAAACTCGCACGCTTTACCGAAAATGGCACGACTCGCATTGGCAAGGTGGTCGGTGATGAGATCGTCGACTGGTCCGCCGTACCGGGTGTCGGTACCTCGATGCGGGCGCTGCTGGAAGCGCTGCCACAGCTGCAGAGCACACTGGAACAAGCCGATGGCAGGCGCTTTGCGCTCGGGCAGGTGCGGCTGGAGGCACCGGTCAACGATCCGCAAAAATTCCTTGGTATTGGTATGAACTACCGCAAGCACGCCGACGAAGCCCGCGCTGCCGGTCTCACCATTCCCTCCACTCAGCTGTGGTTCAACAAACAGGTCTCCTGCATCAACGCGCCTTTCGATCCGGTGGTAAAGCCCGCCGTCAGCGAGCAGCTGGACTATGAGATAGAAATGGGTGTGGTGATTGGTCGTCGTTGCCGTCACGTCAAAGCGTCGGATGCCCGCTCCGTGATTGCCGGGTACCTGATCGTCAACGATGTTTCCTGCCGTGACTGGCTGCGCCGCTCACCGACCTTCACTCTGGGCAAATCCTTTGATACGCACGGCCCTGTCGGCCCCTGGCTGACCACCGATGATGACATCGACGATCCCCTCAATCTGGCCATGACCCTGAGCGTCAATGGCGAAGTGCGTCAGCACTCCGTCACCGGCGACATGATCTACAACCTCTACGAGCAGATTGAATACCTCTCGACAGTAATGACGCTGGAGCCCGGTGACATTCTCGCCACCGGCACACCCTCGGGGGTCGGTGCCGCCAGCAACAACTTCCTGCAGGTGGGAGACGTGATGTGTCTGGAGATTCAGCATCTGGGCCGGATCGAACACAAAGTAATCGCCGATACCTTTGATGCCTGAGAGGTGTGTATGACGACTGCAGATTTTCGTCAGTATCTGATGCCAGCTGACTCACCCCGTATCGGTATGGCACGCAATGTGGACCCACAAACCTATGCTGCACGTATGCTGGCCACTCCCGGCGCGACAGCACTGCGGGCAGAGTGGCAACAGCGACTGGATGAGCCGCTGCGCGGCATTACTGCCGATGGCGTGGTACAGGAGGGCCTGTTCCCGTTACTGGATGAAGGCTTTGAGGTCGAAGTGGCCATGGATGCGGCTTTCGCTCTGCTGGAAACCCTGACGGAAGCCCAACGCAGCCATGTGCATTACCCCATTGATGCCAAACAGTGGCGCGCCTGGTACAACCCGGAAATTCCGTTCAACGATTTCGGCGTGCGGCTGGAAGACACCAGCGATGCCAGCAAGGACGCGTTCAGGCAGATGCTGCGGGCCTGCACCAGTGATAAAGGCTTCAGCAAGGTGCAGCAGCTGATGATCGCCAATCTGTTCCTCGGCGAGCTGTACGATGTCACCAACATCATGAATGAATGGAGCTTTCATCTGCTGATGTTTGGCACACCGTCGGCTACGGAACCCTGGGGCTGGAGTATTTACGGCCATCACGTGGGGTTCTGCTGCTTTATTCTTGGCCGCCAGATGGTGATCTCACCCACGTTCATGGGTGTCGAACCCAACATCATTGATCGCGGAGACGGTCATCCCTTCAGCCTGTTTACCGAGGAGGAACGTCTGGGGCTGGAGCTGATGCAGTCACTGTCGGCCGACATGCAGGAACGGGCCACCATCTACAAACTGATGGAAGATCCGGCCATGCCGCCGGAACGCTTCAATTTCGCGGATCAGCGCCATCTGGGCGGCGCCTTTCAGGACAATCGCATCATCCCGCTGGAAGGTGTGTGCGTCAGCGAATTTGATGAAGCACAGCGGCAAAAGCTGCTGCAAACCATCGAGACCTTTATCGAGCATCTGCCGGATGGTCCGCGCGCCGCACGCATGAAGCTGATCGAACAACATCTGGATGAGACCTGGTGGAACTGGATTGGCGGCTGTGGTGATGATGACCCCTTCTATTACCGCATTCAGAGCCCGGTGGTGATGATCGAGTTTGACCATCACAGCGGCATGTGGCTGACCAACGAGCAACCGGCCAAGTTCCATATTCATACCATTACCCGCATTCCGAATGGCAATGACTATGGCAATGCGCTGTTGCGTCAGTATCAGTCACGCCATAGCAGGCAATAGCAACCGACCAGCATCCAGCTGGTAGTGCGTTACACCGTTCGCAGTATCCTTCAAGTCAGTATTTTACGGACGCCTGCCTGATATCGACCCAGCGCGGGTCAAGCCAGAGATCAGGGCCGTCAGCGCATGGATGAGCTCCATGAGCTGACGGGGGTGGCGTCCTTTTTTCTTACACTGCTGGTTGGCTTCTTCCTGGATAGCCTCTTGTTAACTTGCCCTTTTAGCAGCCTTGCCCCCTCCCCCTGATCACTAGCGTACCGGCTCGTTTGCCTTCAACGCCTGTTCAACTTGCGAGCAGAAAAAACACGAAAACATCACTTCAATATTTTGTAGATATATCTTTTTATACGATATATCTTATTAACAGATTAACTAACTGGGAGCGGGTTTACGACAGTGCAAGTCAGCAGGTCGTAGGCACATTCCCGTCATCAGTGACCGGTCCTTACCGGCTCTGCTGAAGCTCTTTAACAACTCAGGTCACGTCATAGCGAAATCCAGACGGTTTCTTTCCAGTCACTTTCTATGAACGTGTTCACGATCTGACACAAACACGTCAGCCACAGCGGCTTGCCGCTTTTTTCGGAGGAGGCAGCCAAGGTGAACCGCTAATTCCACGATCGCCGCCCGCCAGCGGCAAACACGCAGCTTCGTATTCGGAAATATAAAAACAACGCCATAGCAGACGAAACGCAGGTGAAAATAATGACAACAATGACCACACGCAGCACTTACGCTCTTACGCTGCTTGCCTGTCTGGTTGCCAGCAGTGCAGCCCAGGCCGCAGACCAGCCACTTAAGGCAGAAATCAGCAATACCCGCAGCACTGATCAGCACGCCACAAACGCTCAGGACAGCCATGAGCAAAGCACAAGCAGTACGCAGCAGGTCGACAGCTTCAGTGACTGGCTGCAGCAGGGGGTGGTCTTTGGTGAACTGAAAGCCATGGCCTTCAACAAGGAGTTCAATGGCATCGTTGCCAATGAGCACACCCGCTCCTTTGGTGGCGAGCTGCAGTACCGCAGTGCGGAATACAAGGGTTTCAGCTTTGGTCTGGGCGAGTACATCGCCAATGATTTCGGCCTCAATGGCGACTCGGTGGAATCTGAACTGCCATCAGAGAACGTCAACGTGCTGGGTAAAGCCTTCCTGCAGTACCGCTACGGCGGCATGACCGTGCGTGCCGGGCGCATGGGTCTCGATACCCCGTTTGCCAGCAGCCTTGAAGGGCGTACATTGATTCCCGCGCTGTATGAAGGGGTAGGCGCCACCTATCAGCTGCAGGGCAATAAGGATCTCACCTTCAGTGGCTATCGCATCTATAAATACAAGCCACTGGATGAAGACAGCTTCGTCAGGGAGGATGCCGGTAGTCCGCGTGTAACCGACACCAAGATGCCGATGGTCAGCAGCAATGGCTTCACCACTCTGGGCGTCAAATATGACAAGCATTTTGGCCCCAGTGCTCAGGCCTGGTATTACGACTTCGATAAACGTGCGCAACTGGCGTACGTCGGTGGCCAGCTCCCCATCAAGGCGCTGCAGTTTGGTCGTGCTACACCCTTTATCGGTATGGATTACATCAAGGAGTGGGATACCAGTGATCAGGTCGATCCCTACAAGAATATCGATGCCGACCTCTACTCGGTGAAGCTGGGCTTCAACTCTCCCAAACATACCGTGCTGGTGGCAGGCACCGTGGTCCCGCGCAAGGATGATGCCTTCCAGAATGGCGGCTATTTCTCCCCGTACAGCTATGCCACTTACAACGACACGCCGATTGCCACCGAACAGCCACTGGCATCGCTGGTCACCATGAACCAGCCCGGTCGTTCGCTGGCTGGCCGGTACATCTATCACGACAACCGCTTCAAGGCTGTGCTGGGGCTGACCCGCTATGACCTGGACTCAGTCGACCAGCCCTATGCGTCTTCCACCCGCAAGGTGAAGGCGGGCTTCATGATTCTCAGCTATGACGTGACCGACCGGCTGAATGTGGAATTTGAAGGCGATTATGTTGATACGCCCTACTTCGTTACCGGCGATTTCCACGCCGAACGCTTCCGCATCAGCTACAAGTTCGGCCCGAAAATGGCCGCTGCTGAATACTGACGTTAACGCGTGAGCCAGGGGCATATTACCGGGGCGTGATCGCTGATCACGCCCTCAACCAGAGGAGTGCAAAGTGACCCGACGCCAAAGCATTTACGTGGATGATTTTCCCCATGCCAATCCGGTCCCGGCGGCCTGTCGCATCGACAATATGGTCTATTCCGGGGTGATCTATGGTCGTGATCCCGCCACACAGGAAGTACCTGCCGATATGGACCAGCAGTGCCAGCTGATGTTCGCTCACGTACGGACCATCATCGAAGCCGCTGGCGGCAGTCTGGATGACATCATCAAAATCAATCTGTCACTGCGTGACAAAGCACACCGGCCACGGGTGAACCCTCACTGGGAAGCCCTGTTTCCAGACCCTGCCACCCGCCCGGCCCGTCAGGGATACGAGATCGCCATGAGCGGCCATATTCAGGTGCAGTGCGACTTTATTGCTGTCTTGCCAGACCAACCCAACTGAGCCACAACCCCCCTCGCCCTCACCAGCATCAACACCGGCAGTACCTGTACTGCCATCACCTTCTCACCCTCTTGACGCCGTGTTTCAGCACAGCGTCTTTTTTGTCCCGACGGCGCTGCACAGCTGCCCTGTTACTGTTTTCTTCCTCCTCTTATACGTCCCCTTCTCTGCTCATTACGCACGTTACCGGGCAAAACAACCTGGCTCTGCTATGCTGCACCACAATAATGGCAGACACCCATGCTGATAGCCTGTGGCGGCATGCTGATGGCTTGCTGTGAAGGAGCGTTGAAGAAATGGGGATGGATACAGGCAAAGATTGTATCCATAAAAAGTCTATGCTAACTTCCGATATATCTTTTTTAAGATATATCTAAAATTATCACAATGAAGAAAACAGCTTTGATGGATAGCGATCAAGATAACGCGCCTGTAACGCCTGACATGGACGATTCTGTTCAGGCTGGCGCCAGCAAGAAAGGAAGTCGGGGAGGACGTAGGGGCAGCCGGCTGTTCGATTACGGTGAACTGCGTCTGCTGCTGCTGGCCATGCTCGCGGAACAGCCCAGCCATGGCTATGAGCTGATCAAGGCCATCAAAGAGCGTTTTGGTGGCTATTACTCACCCAGCCCCGGTGTCATCTACCCTACCCTGACCTGGCTGTATGACCGGGGTTATGCGGTTATCGATACCGAAGACGGCGGCCGCAAGCGCTACAGCATCACCAGCGAAGGCCAAGCGTTCCTGCAGGCCAACAAAGCCGCTACTGACATGCTGATGGCGCGCATAAGCCGCCCCGATGCTGGCAGCCCGCCGGAGCAAATCGTCCGTGCCATGGACCAGCTCAAGCTGGCACTGAGCCTGCGTATGAAGCGGGCGCCGCTGGAAGAAAGCGTGCTGGATAAAATCGCCGCGGTCATTGAAGAGGCCGCAGCTCAGGTTGAGCAGCTGATGAATGCCAGCCCGGTGAGCAACGCCTACGCCCAGCATGTCGCCGAGGTCAGCACAGCTCATGCCGAGCGTTATCTGCGCCGCCTGTGCAATCACTTCCAGCACCGCAGCCCCGTGACCAGTGATGAGCGCTCCGGGCAAATCCGTCTGTCCATCGGTGAGATCCACCTGCTGGCGACAGACAATGTACTGAAGCTCACGTTGCTGGCAGCCAGCGACGATCAGGTGCTCAAGCTACGTGACATTATCGAGAGCCACCTGCGCCTGACCGCCAGCCGCGAAGAGTTGCAGATTGACTGGCAGGTCTGTGCCCCTGCGGAAACTTCCGAATCAGCCCAGATCTGAAAACGCCCTGACGCTGAGCACCATTAACCGTGCTCACCACCTCAGGAGATAAACATGAAGCCAGCAGCCTCCTCTCGGGGTTGCTGGTTATTTCACACTGATGTCCACCCCCTCAGCCGCTTCACGCGACTGATTGCCAGCACACCCCAAAGCATGCCTTTGCTTGCCTGGCCATGTGCTACCGTTGATAAGGTCAACATTATGAACACTCATACGCTTTTTCTTAAAAAGCAGTGCTCCCGCTCTGAGCAGGAAATACTGCGCGTATTCCGAAAAATAAATGCCGTCACTATCCCGCAATTAGAGGTGGCACCATTATTAAAACGCCTGGGCATCCCAAAAGATAAGACAGAGGAATTTACTAATCTGATTGAAGGGATTGTGAGAAATTTACCGTCCATGGAATTGCTCGGCCCTAACTCACCCTGTGTATCACTGGATGAGCTGGAGCTGCTGGCGACACTCAATTACTTTTCACGTCACCCGCATAAGGCCACAGACAGCCGCGCCCTGCCTGTGGGCTCTGCACTGGAGAACTTCCCACTGTTCAAGGCCTGTGGTCAGATGCTACACAATGCTGGCATAGGCTTTCGTGCCCGTCCCAAACCTCAGGTAGAAATAGGCGAATAAACCCTTACCACCTACAAATAAAAAATAAATTAAAAATAGAAAGTCAGAAAATAGAAAACCAGAATATGACACCGCTATTGCCAACCCTCGGCGCAGCATCATTAATCAATTACCAGCCAGACAATAAAAACAAAGCTCAAAGCTAATTAAAAAGACAATGAGCAATCCGCTTCACCCAAACCCAATTACCATCCGCATCTGTGATAAATAACAGCCTTCCCTGGCGCTCGCAGAGTGGTTCAATCCAGCACGTTCAGTACGTTGAGTCTTCGCTCCGGCTTACCTGAAGCTGCTTGAACTCCGCTGCCAGTCGTGCGCTTTCCTTCACCAGTAAACCCACGTCACTGCCCACCGCTACGAAGGTGGCCCCCAGCTGCAGATAACCTTTAGCTAATGCTGGATCAGCAGTCAGTATCCCCGCCGCCTTACCATGGGTCTGGATCTGCCGTAATGCCGCCTCCACCGCCGCCTGCACCTCAGGGGCGCCGGGCTGGCCAAGAAACCCCATATCCGCCGCCAGATCTGCCGGGCCAACGAACACACCGTCCACCCCGTCTGTCGCAGCAATCTCATCAAGCGCTGCCAGACCAGCGCGGCTTTCAATCTGGAGAAGCAGGCATATTTCATCATTGGCCGTCTGCAAATAGTCAGGAATACGATTGAAGGCTGATGCCCGCGCCAGTGCTGCACCTACACCCCGAATGCCGTGCGGCGGATAACGCACAGCACGCACCAGCTCACGAGCCTGAACGGCAGATTCAACCATAGGGATCAGCAAGGTCTGCGCACCGATATCGAGAATCTGCTTGAGCAGCCAGCTCTCACCCATGGGCGCTCTGACCACCGCCTGTGTGGCTGCCCCCTGCATGGCCTGTAACTGTGCGGCCAGCAACGGGATGTCGTTGGGAGCATGTTCACCGTCCAGCAGCAACCAGTCAAAGCCGGCACCGGCAAAGATTTCGGCGGTATAGGGACTGGTCAGGGCGAGCCACAAACCAATTTGCGCACGCTGTTCACGCAGCGCCTGTTTGAATGTATTTCGGGGGGCAGGCATGAACAACCTCACTCAAAGAAACAACTGACCGACCCGTAAGGGCCATAGTCTGCAACGATGGTATCGCCGTGACGTGCTTCCACCGGTCGGATAAAGGAGCCTGCCAGCACAATCTGTCCGGCCTCAAGACCTTCGCCATATTGCGCCAGTCGGTTCGCTAGCCAGGCAATACCGCGCGCAGGATGATTCAGTACACCGGCGCCGAGCCCCGTCTCTTCCACGATGGCATTGCGGGAAACGATGGCCCCCATCCAGCGCAGATCCAGCTCATCAACACGCATGGCCCGACCACCCAGCACAACGCCGGCGTTGGCGGCATTGTCAGAGACAGTATCAACGATGGTACGGGCCTTACCCGTCTCGGGGTCGCTGCGCAGGATGCGGGTATCGAGTATTTCCAGAGCAGGCGTGACATAGTCGGTCGCACGCAGCACGTCGATCACACTGATATGTGGCCCGCGCAACGGCTGCTTCATGATGAAAGCAATCTCGGCCTCAATCCGCGGCTGGATAAAACGCTGTGCTGATATAGTTGCGCCGTCGTCAAACAACATGTCGTCAAACAGCACTCCGGAGTCAGGTGTATCGATATTCAAGGCGTACTGCATGGCTTTGGATGTCAGGCCGATTTTCCAGCCGATGATTTGCCGTCCGGCAGCCAGCTTCTGCTGCACCCAGGCATTCTGCACAGCGTAGGCATCATCCAGCGTCATTTGTGGGTGTTGGAGTGACAGCAGGCCAGTCTGTATCCGGCTCTGTTCTGCCTGATCAAGGCGAGCAACGGCGGCAGCAATGTCATCACGACTGAGCATAGTTCACCCCTCATCCGCAACGATGTTGCGCAGCAGACCGATCCCCTCAGCTTCTACTTCGACTACGTCACCGGGCTTAAGCCAGCGTGGCAGATCAAAGCGCGCGCCCGCGCCTGTGGGCGTACCGGTCACGATGATGTCGCCCGGTATCAGAGTCGTGAAAGTCGAGATATAACTGATGATCTGGCGGAACGGGAACAGCATGCGACTGGTGCGATCCCGCTGCCGGACTTCGCCGTTGACACGGGTTTCCAGCTGGATATCTGCCAGCTGCACTTCATCCACAAAGGGCACCAGCCAGGGGCCCATGGAGCCAGAGTGATCAAAGTTCTTACCCTGAGTGACGTTGAATTTGGCATGCCGCACCCAGTCGCGCAGCGTGCCCTCATTACACAGTGTCAGCGCGGCGATATGGGATAGCGCATCTGTCTCTGCAATACGTCGACCGGTTTTGCCGATAACGATGGCGATCTCGCCTTCATAATCCAGCTGCTCACTCTCTGCCGGTCGTTGCAGCGGTTGCTGATGCCCGGTGAAAGAGCGCGGAAAGCGGATAAACAGGGAAGGATTGGCAGGCGCATCCTGACCATCCTTGTATTCTTCATTGCGGCTGGGGTAATTCACCCCTACGCAGATAATCTTTTCCGGTGCCGGAATCGGGATCTCCAGCGTCACAGCGGTCAATGGCAGATCCGCAGTCAGTGTTGCCGCCTCTTCTGCCAGCAAGGGCAAAGCCCCTGCGGCAATCACTTCACGTAAGGAGGGCCATTGCTGGCCATGGCGCTGGCTCAGGTTGACGATGCCCTGCTCCGTCACCACTCCGTAGCCCTGCCCTGTTGCAGTGGAAAAGGTCACAAATCGGCTTTGCTTCATATCGGCCTCCAAATTTCCGGCTCCTGTGTCTGCTCAGGCAGATGCCTGCCAGATGGCGGGCTGACTGAATCGATGGATAAGGGCTTACACCCGATGACAGGTGGCAGGCATCAGCCCTGCACACGCGGTTGCAGAGAGGTCAGCCAGGACAGCAGGCGCTCTGCCCACTGTCTGGCTGCTGGATAACAATCAGTCCAGATTGAACATGCGAGTGGCATTGCCACCGAGGATGTTGGCCTTGTCTTCGTCACTGATATTCAGCGACTCAATGGTCTCGATACCGGTGAAGAACCAGTCCTTGCGGATAGGATAAGAACTGCCGTAAAGGATGTTGGTGCTGCCCACCACTTTGACGGCGGCTTCCAGTTGGGCCTTACCCCACTGCGGCGCACCTGAAGTGTCAAAGAAGATATTGTTATGCAGATGGTCACGCAGATTGCCAGTGGTGGCCTGGAAGCGATCAACCGTATCGTTGAACTTGTGCTGTGGCGGAACCAGCATGTCGGCAAACGCATAGAAGGCACCACCCAGCATGGAGTGGATAAACTTGAGGTTGGGCAGTTCATCGAACATGCCACTGAACAGCTCACGGCCTACTGCGGTCGCCTGATCAATACAGCGGCCGAACTGACGGCGCTGATTGGTGTAAGGCAGCACCGAGTTGTAGTCCACTGGCAGCGGTGTATGGTGCACCACTACAGGCACCTTCAGGTCATTGAGGAACTTCAGGTACGGGCGGAAAAGCGGGTCATCCAGGTAGACCTGACCATAGTGAGCGACAATCTGCGCCCCACGAAAGCCAAGTTCGTTCAGGCAACGGTCGACCTCACGCAGGCATTCATCAGTGCCGTAAGGGGGCACGACCGCCAGCGCAGACATATGGCCATCACTGCGTTTGACGTAGTCAGCCATGCGCGAGTTGACTTCCTTGCAGGTCTCCAGATCCAGCCACTCCTGCCACACAGGCAAACGGAAGATGGCATGATCCACACCGGCTTTTTCCATATCAGCCAGCTGGCTTTCCAGCGTGTACTGGCCTTCAGCGTAGTTCAGGTTAATGTAGCCCTTGGGCTGCTCAACGATCAGCTGATGCAGGTCTTTACCTTCGATCTTTTCTACCCGGGTGTGTACGCCGTATTGACGGGGCACGCAATTCAGGAAGGAATTCAGCAGTTTTTTATCGGAGAACAATTCACCGGGTAACCAGTGCATATTGGCATCAATGATTTTTTTGGTGTTAGCCATAATTAACTTCCCTTTTGTATAAACATTTCTTGCATTAAAAACGGAATACGTCAGCTATTTTTATCCGGCGATATTCGCTGACTATCATTTATGGACCAACTGCGAATAGCAGCTAGCCTTCCCCGAATTGAATATTTTTCTCTTAGTGAAAGACTGCACTACTGATTAACAGCAAAGACCGATTTGTATTTACCTGGTTGACTGGAATCCTTTCCTGTAGGAATTTTCATACCGGCTTTGGCGTGGTATTCACTGAAAATGGCAAGTGCCTCTTCATGGGGGAAAATGTCTTCAATATCGTCGAAAGGCCTGCCACCGCTGCGTTCTTCCACAATGCGACGGACCACTTCCGGGCCTTCTCCGCGAGACGCCAGCACCAGCCAGTTGACCTTTTCACGGCGGTCATTCTCGTACTGCTTGAGTGCTTCGACCGGATCGGCGATGGTGGCCAGCCGTTCTGCAATCGTGCGGGCGTCTACAAAAGCCTGGCAGACGCTGTTGCCTCCACGCGGATACATGGCGTGTGCCGCATCACCCAACAAAGTCACCCGACCAAAAGACCACTGCGGCAAAGGATCGTGATCAATCAACGGGAACAGGTAGCATTCGCGGGCATTGCGAATCATCTCGCCGATGTCCAGAAAGCCCAGCTGGCAATCATCAAACACATGTTCTATCTCTTTGACGCCGACTTCCTGGTTCCAGTCTTCTTCGCTCTGCGGCTTTTCGCCCTGCTCAATCACCCAATTCACCAGCTGATTACCCTGTCCATCGACATTGTCCTGAATGGGATAAACGATGAGGGTGCCCTGGCGAATCGGATCACCGATATGCAGAATGGTGCCGCCTTCCCTGACCGGAGGCATCACCGTCACACCGCGGTACAGTGTGATACCCGAGAAGTGTGAGCGGCTTGATTCAGGCAACAGCTTGCTGCGCACCACTGAGCGAATGCCATCCACGCCAATCACGATGTCAGCCCGAATCGTCGCGGGTGCAGCCGGGTTAGCACTGTTATCAAAATGAACCGTCACACCATCGGCATCTTGTTCAAAGCCCGTGCAACGTGTGCCCAGAGTAATTGCCTCAGCACCGAGACGCTCCTGCACTGCCTTGTACAGCATCATCTGCAGATGCCCACGGTGCACAAAACGCTGGTCATATTCATAGCCCATATGACGACCGCATTTTTCACCGAAAATTTCCTGACCATAGCCGGTGTAAAACACAGACTCCTTCGCCTCCACCGAGATGGCGCGGAAGGCGTCGTACAGACCCATTTCGGTTAGTTCCTTCACGGCGTAGGGCTTGATATCCACGCCGACCCCCAGCGGCTTCAGCTCAGAGACGGTTTCAAACAGGCGTGGCCGGAATCCCTGCTGATGCAGCTGCAGGGCAGTAGCGAGACCGGCAGGGCCGGCACCGATAATTGCGATATTCAACATACTTTTCTTCCTCCAGCTCAGGTGTCGCACTATCAATCACGACATCCCCTTTTATTTGGCTTTCTTATTTACGGATCAGCCTTCGATATTTTTTATTTCCGCATATTCAATTGGCGACAATCCAAAATCCGGAAACGTTATTCGACTTCTTTACTTGAATTCTTATTCATAGCATCCAGAACGACTTATCGCTCTATTCGCAAATTACTGTGTACTTCATAGAGAATCATCATTTTCAGGGTGCAAATTGCCCTACCCATTAGCTTGGGCAATTAGCACCGTTTTGACTCTTATTGCTGCCATTGAGCATGGCTAATACCAATGGCTTTTATTGATCGCCTTTCAGTCTTAAAAACATCGGGCAGCCTTTAAATATCGAGCTGGGCTCACCCATTGGAACGTGATGCCAGACTATCACCAGCAAACGGCTGCTCAGGGTTATCAGCGGCCACCGCAGGCTTGGCCTGATGACTGCGCAGCCAGATCGGCAGTGCAGACATACAGAGCACCAGGGCCAGCACGATAATCAGCGTCAGTTCAGACATGGAGCCCATGGCCTGCGCCTTGAAGAACATGGGAGGGCCAAGAAATACGCCCACCAGCGTGATTTGTGTCACCAGCCCGCTGGTTGCACCCGTGCTCTCGCGAGACGGTGCAACGACCGGCAACATCGCCCACATGCCTACCAGCAGACCACTGGCGAGCATAAAGATCCACGAGGCCGCAATGGAAGCGGAAAAGCCAATCGGCATGGCATACAGGGCCAGTGCGGCGAGTCCCATCAGTACAGTACCCGTGATTCCGATAGCCACAGCACGCACACCACGGTTGAGCATGAAGCCCACCAGCAGACAACCGACGGTATTACAGATCATGGCGAAGACATTCAGATGGGAAACCGCCATCTGACTGACGTCATAACGGTCCGACAGATAGTGCGCCAGGGACGCAATCACACCGGTTTGCAGAAAGGCGTCCGCACCAAACGACAGTCCCAGCAGATAAGGCAGCGGCGAGCGCAACACCGACGCCAGACCTCGGGTACGGGAAATCGTGGTCTTATCCTGTTCTGTGCGTTTAGGCAGGCTGATAAAGGCCAGCAGTAACAGGATGACCGTCACCAGGGTGTGTCCGGTAAACGCCGCACGCCAGCTACCAAAGTGCGCCGATAACCCCGCCGACAGGAACGGCAGGATAAAACTGGCGGGCACAAAGGTAGACCATAGCGCCATTGCCATCGTTCGCTGCTTACCGCTGGTGATACGCATCAGCAAGGTGACGGCAGCGACTGCGGTCATGACATAACCTATCCCTGTAAAGGCCCGGGCTATCAGTAGCACCTCAAACGACGGTGCTGACATAACGAACAGATCTCCCACAATGATGACCAGTGCACCGGTGAACAGCACTCGGCGATCACCGAAGCGATCGACAAAAAAGCCTGCCAGCAGTGCCCCCAGCGCAACCATCAGTGATGGTAAAGACATGACCCAGCCAATCTTCGACGGGTCGTCAGGATGAAACTCTTTGGCAATATTTCCCAGCTCGGTCACCGCCTCACTGACTGTCATGGCAGCCATGACACCAAGCCCGTAGGTGACCGCGATGCGGAAATTTATGTTTTTGATCAACGTAGACATGATGCGTGCGTCTCCCCATGTGATGGTTTCGAGGTTGTTATTGTTATTTTGTGAACCCTGCCCAACAGCGTTGTTGTTGTGGCGTTGGGCGGAGCTACGGGACTGCATTAACACGCCAAGAGCACTCTGCCGACTCACCGTCATGCGGCCAGACCATGCTGGGACATTTGACAGCCACTACACAGATCAGCGGAATGTTCTCTTACATCAAGCGACCCGACGCCTGTCGGGCAGCCTTACCTCAACCCGCTTCAATCTGCAGCAAGCGCTCCAGCGTAGGCGGATCGACTTTCAGGGTCGGCTCGACGGGCTCGACACCACTGAACTGTGTCGCCTCAGCAAACCATTTATTCTGGGCAGGCATGCCCCACTGATCAGCACGCTTGGGGTTGGACAGATCCCATGCCAGTGCAGGCTCAAGATCAATGTTCTGATAATGAGTGTTGAACAGCTCAATGCGATGACCGTCAGGATCGCGGAAATACACGAACAGCGCCCCACTGATGCCGTGTCGTCCCGGACCGCGCTCAAGACGTGGGCCGTAGCCCAGCGCACCGGCCACATCACAGGCGCGGATCATGTCGTTGGTATCGGGCAGCGTGTAGGCAAAATGGTGCAGGCGTGGGCCGAAGCCGTTGGTGAAAACGATGTCGTGGGGGTTACCCTTGCGCTGCAGCCACACACCCCAGAGGTTGTCACCACCGTCATCACGTTTGGAGAAGGTGTATTCACTGAGGCGGAACCCCAAGGGCTGATAGAACTCAAAAGAGCGGCGTACATCGTTGGACTGAATCTGGTAGTGATCCAGACGCTGTGCGGCCGCACCGCGATAGAGGTTGTACTCCTTCATCAGGCGCGGACGGAACTCCATGGACGCACAGAACTCTAGAGGCATACCCACGCTGTCACTGACATGCAGCGTTGGCCCCTGGAAAGGTACGTCCACCAGGCTGGAGGCGATGCCCTGTGCTTCGAAATAGGCCTGCATGGCGTAAATGTCATCAGCACTTTGCACACGCAGCCCAATACGTGAGCAGGTGGCTTCGCTGCTTTTACGCAATACCAGACTATGGTGGCAGTTTTCTTCCATGCCCCGGAGGTAAACAGCGCTGGTGTCCTCATCACTGATGGCCAGTCCAACCAGCTCAGTATAGAAGTGCTTGCTGGCCTCCAGATCACGAACGTTGAGCACGACATGACTGGCACGTGTAATGTTGAAGGGAGGGTGTAGGACAAAGTCATTCATGTTTATTTTCATTATTTTTGTACCTTTCCTGAAGTTTGGAAGTCCCGCTTCGCTGGCGTCTGCAAACTGAACATCAACAAAGGGAACAGCGTGTTGATCACTGCCAGAGGTATGTGCTGAAGTATCTCAACCCATTTAACGATATATCTTGTTTTACGATATATCTCAAAGAAACTACCAACCATTAGACTAACGTCTGATCGAATCGATTCAGCACCGAAATAAATGAGAAGTATTTGTGATAAGGCGAGGCAGGCTTAGACAAGGTGCGCTTTGCGCGATGACTTGTGAGAATCAGATGAGAGCACTGCGATCAGTGTTGACTACGAGCACGGCTCACGAAAGGCATTGGGAAGGTTGAAAGGGGTACAGGTATCTAGCAACGGAGGGATAGTATCCGGAAAGCGCTCAGGGTCAGGCAATCTAACTAACCAGCAAACGCCTTTGTGAAGCGGAAGACGTTCCAACCCTGTCACGACACAGACAGGTTGATGGGCCATTCACAACGGGAAATGAACGAGTGCTGTACTCTTGCATGAGCCCAGACAAAAGCACCCTCTCAGAAAACAAAAATGCCAGTCAGCAATGCTGACTGGCATCTGAGCACAGGGCTCGCTGTTCTTACTGGTGGAGAAGGATTACTTCATTGCCCAGCCAGTCAGTTCAGCCAGCGCCTTGCCGATGTCGGCCAGGGAGCGAACAGTTTTAACACCAGCGTCTTCCAGAGCAGCAAACTTCTCGTCAGCAGTACCTTTGCCGCCAGAGATGATTGCACCAGCGTGACCCATACGCTTACCAGCAGGAGCGGTAACACCAGCGATATAGGAAACAACAGGCTTGGTAACGTTGGCTTTGATGAACGCAGCCGCTTCTTCTTCAGCAGTACCACCGATTTCACCGATCATCACGATCGCTTCGGTCTGTGGGTCTTCCTGGAACAGTTTCAGGATGTCGATGAAGTTAGAACCGGGGATGGGGTCACCACCGATACCTACGCAGGTAGACTGACCGAAACCAGCGTCAGTAGTCTGCTTGACTGCTTCATAAGTCAGAGTGCCGGAGCGAGATACGATACCGACTTTACCTGGCAGGTGGATATGACCAGGCATGATACCAATTTTGCACTCTCCGGGAGTGATAACGCCTGGGCAGTTGGGGCCGATCAGGCGCACACCCAGTTCGTCACACTTCACTTTAACGTCCAGCATATCCAGAGTAGGAATACCTTCGGTGATACAAACGATCAGTTTGATACCAGCGTTAGCAGCTTCCAGGATGGAGTCTTTGCAGAAAGGAGCAGGAACGTAGATAACTGAAGCTTCAGCGCCAGTGGCTTCCACTGCTTCCTTGACAGTGTTGAACACTGGCAGGCCCAGGTGAGTCTGACCACCTTTACCGGGAGTAACACCACCCACCATCTGAGTACCGTAGGCCAGAGCCTGCTCAGAGTGGAAAGTACCCTGACTACCAGTGAAACCCTGGCAGATCACTTTGGTGTCTTTATTGATCAAAACGCTCATTATTTACCCTCCGCTGCTTTAACTACTTGCTGAGCAGCATCGGTCAGGCTGGTAGCAGCGATGATGTTCATACCACTTTCGGCCAGTTTCTGTGCACCCAGTTCTGCATTGTTACCTTCCAGGCGAACAACGACAGGGATCTTCACGCCAACTTCTTTAACAGCGGCCATAATACCGTCAGCGATCAGGTCGCAACGTACAATACCACCGAAGATGTTGACCAGAACGGCTTTAACATTTTCGTCAGACAGGATGATCTTGAACGCTTCGGTTACACGCTCTTTAGTCGCGCCACCACCTACGTCCAGGAAGTTGGCTGGGAAGCCACCGTGCAGTTTGACGATGTCCATGGTACCCATGGCCAGGCCAGCACCGTTAACCATACAGCCAATGTTGCCGTCCAGAGCAACATAGTTCAGCTGCCATTCAGCAGCGTGAGCTTCACGAGCATCTTCCTGTGAAGGATCGTGGAAAGCCTGCAGTTTGGGCTGACGGTATACAGCGTTGCTGTCGATGTTGATCTTGCCGTCCAGGCAGTGCAGGTTGCCTTGCTCGGTGATAACCAGAGGGTTGATCTCCAGCAGAGCAAAGTCATAGTCCTGGAACATTTTGGCCAGACCCATGAATACTTTGGTGAACTGCTTGATCTGGTCGCCTTCGAGGCCCAGTTGGAAAGCCAGTTCACGCGCCTGATAAGGCTGAGCGCCTACCAGAGGATCGATGGTTGCTTTCAGAATCTTTTCGGGAGTTTCTTCAGCAACTTTCTCGATTTCCACACCACCTTCAGTGGAAGCCATGAAGACGATGCGACGAGTAGAACGGTCTACCACCGCGCCCAGATACAGTTCTCTGGCGATATCGGTGCAGTTTTCTACCAGAATCTTGGAAACAGGCTGACCTTTTTCGTCTGTTTGGTAAGTAACCAAACGCTGGCCCAACCATTTGGCAGCGAACTCCTGAGCTTCAGCAGGAGACTTGATCAGTTTCACACCACCGGCCTTACCGCGGCCACCAGCGTGCACCTGTGCTTTCACTACCCACATATCTCCGCCAATTTTCTGGCAGGCTTCTGCAGCCGCTTCCGGTGTATCCACGGCGAAACCCTTGGATACCGGCAGGCCGTATTCGGCAAACAATTGTTTTGCCTGGTACTCGTGAAGATTCATGCTTGCTACCGTTTAAGTGTGTACTGTCCTAGATACAGCAGATCTGATGTCTGCTACCTGGCTTGTCCCAGCAAGAGGATGGCTCACAAGGCAATTGCCCTGCTCTGCCATTCCTCTTTCTGGTGATCGGCTGATGTTGCCACCAGCCGAAAACGGGATCTGATCCCGAACTGGCATATGCCAGCTCCTGTATTACTTACGCTTGCGGTTGGCGATGTGAATCGCGTGACCGTCAACAGCCAGCGCTGCTTCATGAACTGCTTCACTCACGGTTGGGTGAGCGAAGACAGTCAGAGCGATGTCTTCCGCGCTTGAACCGAACTCCATGGCAACCACAGCCTGAGCAATCAGGTCAGCGGCGTGACCGCCGATGATGTGGCAACCCAGAATGCGGTCGGTTTCTTCGTCAGCGATCAGTTTGACGAAACCATCGGTATCATTCGCAGCCATCGCACGACCAGAGGCAGCGAAGGGGAATTTACCGACTTTGAACTTAACGCCTTCAGCTTTCAGCTGCTGCTCGTTCTTACCAACCCACGCCAGCTCAGGGTGAGTGTAGATAACAGAGGGGATCAGGTCATAGTTCATCTGGGCTTTATGGCCAGCGATGATGTCTGCAACCATGATGCCCTCTTCGGACGCTTTGTGAGCCAGCATCGGGCCGCGAACGATATCACCGATGGCGAATACGCCAGGCACGCTGGTAGCACACTGATCATCAACCTTGATGAAGCCGCGCTCATCCAGCACCACACCAGCATCACCTGCCAGCAGGCCTTCGGTGTAAGGACGACGGCCAACAGCGACAATCAGTTTGTCCACTACAACAGACTGCTCACCATTAGCGTCGGTGTACTTGACGGTTACTTCGCTGCCGTTCACTTCGCTGCCAGTCACACGGGCACCCAGACGTACGTCCAGCCCCTGCTTCTTGAACAGCTTCATGGCTTCTTTGCTCATGTCGACATCGCACAGAGACAGGAAGTCATTCATAGCTTCCAGTACGATGACTTCAGAGCCCAGACGGCGCCATACAGAACCCAGCTCCAGACCGATAACACCAGCACCAATCACGCCCAGACGCTTAGGTACTTCCTGGAAATCCAGTGCGCCAACGTTGTCGACGATGGTGTCGCCGTTCATGGGCGCAGGAGGAATGTTCACAGGGACCGAACCAGAAGCCAGGATAACGCTACCAGCTTCAACTACGGTCACTTTACCGTCTTTGTCAGTCACTTCGACTTTCTTGCCAGACAGCAGCTTACCGGTACCCTGGATGGAGGTCACACCGTTGGCCTTGAACAGGCCAGCGATACCGCCTGTCAGATTGTCAACGATCTGGTTCTTGCGCTTAACCATCGCAGGAACGTCCATTTTCACTTCGCCCACGGAAATACCGTGAACATCAAAGCCGTGACTGGCTTCCTCAAACTTGTGAGTAGAATCCAGCAGCGCTTTGGAAGGAATACAGCCAACGTTCAGGCAGGTACCACCCAGTTTGGGCTTACCACTGGCGTCGATCCACTTTTCCACACATGCGGTCTTCAGACCCAACTGGGCAGCACGAATGGCAGCAACATATCCACCAGGGCCAGCACCAATGACAACTACGTCAAATTTCTCTGACATCATTTCATTCCTGTATTAGTCAATGTGTGTAACGGATCAGATGTCCAGCAGCAGACGAGCGGGATCTTCCAGCAGGTCTTTGATGGTCACCAGGAACTGTACTGCTTCTTTACCATCGATCAGACGGTGATCGTAAGACAGTGCCAGATACATCATCGGCAGAATAACGACCTGACCATTAACGGCCATTGGGCGTTCCTGGATCTTGTGCATACCCAGGATAGCGGTCTGTGGCGGGTTCAGGATGGGAGTAGACATCAATGAACCGAACACACCACCGTTGGTGATAGTGAAGGTGCCGCCCTGCATGTCTTCCATGCCCAGCTTGCCTTCACGGCCGCGCTTGGCGAAGTCATTGATGGTACGTTCAACATCAGCCAGGCCCATGTCATCAGTATCACGCAGTACAGGTACGACCAGGCCACGCTCAGTCGATACGGCAACGCCGATGTCCTGATAACCGTGGTACACGATGTCATTGCCATCCAGAGAGGCGTTAACCGCAGGGAAACGCTTCAGCGCTTCAGTTGCCGCTTTGACGAAGAAGGACATGAAGCCCAGACGCACGCCATTGTGGGTTTTCTCGAACAGGTCTTTGTATCGGCTACGCAGCTCCATGACCGGCTTCATGTTGACTTCGTTATAGGTAGTCAACATGGCGGCGCTCTGCTGTGCTTCCACCAGACGCTTGGCGATGGTGGCACGCAGGCGGGTCATCGGTACACGTTTCTCAACGCGAGGACCGGCGGCGACTTCAACAACAGCGGCAGGTACAGCAGCGGCAGCAGGTGCAGCTGGCTTGTTCTTCAGATGGTTCAGTACATCTTCCTTGGTGATGCGACCACCCTTGCCAGTGCCCTTGATATCAGCAGCTTTCAGGTTGTTCTCATCCAGCAGCTTACGTACTGCAGGACCGAAACCTGATTCGTCACTGACTTCTTCAGCGGCAGCAGCAGGTGCAGATGCCTCAGCAGGAGTAGCTGCAGCAGGTGCGGCAGACGCAGCGGCGCCTTCTTCGAAAATCGCAATCACTTCAGCGCTGAGGACAGTGTCGCCCTCGCCTTTGAAGATTTCCTTGATTACGCCATCAGCAGGCGCAACCACTTCAAGAACCACTTTGTCGGTCTCGATATCGACAATCAGTTCATCGCGGGCTACCGCCTGACCTGGTTGTTTGTGCCAAGTAGCGACGGTGCCGTCAGCTACGGATTCTGGAAACGTAGGTGCCTTGATTTCAATAGTCATGGCTATTCCTTTCTGCTCTTTTTATACAAGCTTAAGTCTAATTGACAGGCTTAAGCCTGTTACCCATAGATGGCGTCGTTAACTACTTTCTCTTGCTCTTCCAAGTGCACGGAAGTGTAGCCTACTGCTGGTGAAGCAGAGTGCTGACGACCTACACCCACCAACTCGATGTTGGGGAAACACTTGCGAATAGCATTGCGCATATGATGCTGCGAACAGTACCAGGCGCCCTGGTTCATTGGCTCTTCCTGACACCAGACGACAGACTGAAGATTTGGATACTGACGCAGTACCTCTTCCAGATCGTCTTCGGGGAACGGATAGAGCTGCTCGATACGAACGATCGCCACATCCGGGCAATTATCCGCATCGCGCTTGTTCAGCAGATCGTAGTACACCTTGCCGGAGCACATAACCAGTCGTTTGACTTCGGCTTTGTTCTGCTCAACGACTTCAGGAATAACGGTCTGGAAGGAGCCGGTAGCCAACTCTTCCAGGCTGGAGATTGCCTGTTTATGACGCAGCAGACTCTTCGGTGTCATAACTACCAGCGGCTTACGCAGGGGACGAATCACCTGACGACGCAGCATATGGTAGACCTGAGCAGGAGTAGTCGGTACGCATACCTGAATGTTGTGCTCAGCACACATCTGCAGATAACGTTCCAGGCGAGCTGATGAGTGCTCAGGACCCTGACCTTCATAACCGTGTGGCAGCAACATGGTCAGACCACACAGACGGCCCCACTTGGTTTCACCACTGGTGATGAACTGGTCGATAACTACCTGCGCGCCGTTAGCGAAGTCACCAAATTGTGCTTCCCAGATAACAAGGGCATTGGGAGTTGTCGTTGAGTAACCGTACTCAAACGCCAGCACAGCTTCCTCAGAGAGCAGGGAATCGCGAATGACGCACTCAGGCTGACCTTCGTACAGGTTCTGCAGCGAGTTGAAGGCAGTGCCATCTTTCTGGTTGTGCAGTACCGCATGACGGTGTGAGAACGTACCACGGCCCACATCCTGTCCGGTCAGACGAATCGGATGGCCTTGTTTGATCAGCGTAGCGTAGGCAAGCAGTTCTGCATGGCCCCAGTTCAGAGGCATTGCACCACGGCTCATCAGCTTACGGTCTTCAATGATCTTGCCGACCTGACGCTGAACAACGAAGCCTTCGGGCAGATCACAAACCTTCTCACCTAATTCGTGCAGCAGGTTAATGTCTACAGTGGTATCGCACTTGGCTGTCCACTTGTGGCCCAGGTAAGGTTTCCAGTCCACGAACAGTGCCGTGTTGGGTTCCAGTACCAAAGATTTGACAACGTGCTGACCGTTATCCAGTGCATCACGATATTCATCTTCAATCTGCTTGGACTCTTCGGCAGAGACCACAGACTCGTTGATCAGACGCTGAGCGTAGATTTCACGCGTAGTTGGATGCTTACGAATTTTTTCATACATCAACGGCTGGGTCGCGCTTGGTTCATCCGCTTCGTTGTGACCACGACGACGGTAGCAAACCAGATCGATAACCACGTCACGATGGAATTCGTTACGGTAGTCAATTGCAACCTGGGTAACGAAAGCCACAGCTTCCGGATCATCACCGTTAACGTGGAAGATTGGCGCATGGACCATCTTGGCAACGTCGGTGCAATACTCGGTAGAGCGTGAGTCTTCGCGGTTACTGGTAGTAAAACCTACCTGGTTATTGATGATGATATGTACGGTACCGCCGGTCTTGTAGGCACGAGTCTGAGACATCTGGAATGTCTCCATAACCACGCCCTGACCAGCGAATGCGGCATCACCATGAATGTTGATAGGCAGAACCTGCTCACCATCCACGTCACCACGACGATCCTGGCGAGCACGCACAGAACCTTCAACCACCGGAGAAACAATCTCAAGGTGAGAAGGGTTGAACGCCATGGCCAGGTGAACTTCGCCACCGGTAGTCATTACGTTTGAAGAGAAGCCCTGGTGGTATTTCACATCACCGGAACCCTCCACAGAACGCTTGCCATCAAACTCATGGAACAGATCGGAGGGGTTCTTACCCAGGATGTTAACCAGGCAGTTGAGGCGGCCACGGTGAGCCATGCCGATCACAACTTCTTTGACACCCAGTTTACCGGCGCGCTGAATCAGCTCGTCCATCATAGGAATCAGAGCTTCGCCACCTTCCAGACCGAAACGCTTGGCACCGGCATAGCGCGAGCCAAGATATTTTTCCAGGCCTTCAGCTGCACTCAGACGCTCAAGAATATGCTTACGGAAAGCAGCGTCATAGACAGGATGGCAACGCACCGACTCCAGACGCTGTTGCAGCCAGAGTTTTTCCTGAGTATCAACAATGTGCATGTACTCAGCACCTACAGTCGTACAGTAGGTCTGCTTGAGGTCTGCAATGATGTCTTTTAGTGGCGCTTCGGCCTTGCCGAAGAACAAGGAGCCAATCTGGAAAGTGGTATCCAGATCCGCTTCTGAGAGTTCGTGATAGCGCAGATCAAGATCAGGCACAGGCTCACGTTGTTTCAGGCCCAACGGGTCAAGAACAGCAGCCTGATGACCACGTACACGATAAGCTTCGATCAGCTTAAGTACGCGAACCTGCTTGCGCTCGTGCTCTGTGCTGACCGAGCTGGTCGCCACAGGAATGCTGCGCTTTTTATTCTTAGAAAGCAGTAGGAAGTGATCACGGATAGCGGAATGAGGAATATCTTGAATTACTTGTTCAGTGGCTCTTGGAAGACGGTCAAACTCTTGACGCCACTGATCGGGTACTGAATTTGGATCACGAAGGTAGTCTTCGTACATTTGCTCAACGTAGGCAACATTTCCCCCTGAGAGGTGAGATGTACGCCACATGAGCTCCATTATGCTTTCATGCATTCTTGATCACCCTGTCTGCGGGGATTCAACTGCTAGCCCGGTCAGTGTGCGATAACCGAGTTAGCAATAATGGGCTTTCCCCGTTCCCCTTGCTTTTGGTGGTTAGCAGTCGTTCTAGATTTTATTGAAAAGCGTCTAACTGGCGGTCTGTCAAATGTGAGTCTTTTCTCTAGCCGAACCCTATCTGCCGTCATGCGACAATTAATAGTGTTTAACTATCAATCAGAACCCCATAATCACATTGCATTATTAGACGACGCAACATTCTACAGGAAGTGACACCCGACAATACAGCACTTTCATAAGCAAATCGGCCGGATTAAGCCGGCCGATTTGTTGTTTCTTTTATCAGGTCGCTTGCTGCAACAGCATTGTTCTGATTTTGCCAATGGCCTTGGTTGGATTCAGGCCTTTAGGGCAAACGTTGACACAGTTCATGATACCGTGGCAACGGAACACACTGAACGGATCGTCCAGTTCAGCCAGACGCTGACGAGTCGCTGTATCACGGCTGTCGGCCAGGAATCGGTATGCCTGCAACAGACCAGACGGACCGATGAACTTATCTGGATTCCACCAGAAGGAAGGACAAGCCGTTGAGCAGCATGCACAAAGAATACACTCGTACAGGCCATCCAGCTTTTCACGCTCCTCAGGAGACTGCAGACGTTCAATCGCTGGTGCTGGTGTATCGTTGATCAGGAAGGGCTTGATCTTCTCGTATTGACGATAGAACTGAGTCATATCGACAACAAGGTCCCGAATCACTGGCAGACCAGGCAGCGGACGCAGTACCAGCCGGTTGTTCTCAACACACTCAGACAGCGGCTTGATACAGGCCAGACCGTTCTTGCCGTTGATGTTCATGCCATCAGAGCCACATACGCCCTCACGGCAGGAACGACGGAATACCAGTGACGAGTCCTGCTCTTTCAACAAATGCAGAACATCCAGCACCATCAGATCACGGCCGCCAGTATCAACCTGCATTTCCTGCATGTAGGGAGCGTTATCTGTCTCAGGGTTGTAACGATATACGCTGACTTGAAGCATAGTCATGGATGAGACCTCAATATGTTCTTGCCTTGGGCGGGAAGGCTTCTACAGTCTTAGGCGCAAAGTTAACTTCACGTTTTCCGACACGCTTATCAACCGGGAAGAACAGTGAGTGCTTCAGCCAGTTTTCATCATCACGGTCAGGGAAGTCATAACGAGCGTGAGCACCACGACTCTCTTTACGCGCTTCAGCTGCATAAGCGGTAGCCACCGCAACCTCGAACAGGTTATCCAGCTCCAGAGCTTCGATACGCGCAGTGTTGAACGCGTTACTCTTATCTTCCAGATAGACGTTCTCAACACGAGGACGCAGCTCTTCAAGCAACTGCAGACCTTTCTTCATGTTCTCACCGTCGCGGAACACGCCGAAATAGAGCTGCATGATTTTCTGCAGTTCAGCACGAACGGCCGGTGCACTGTCACCGCTCTTCGAATTGTTCAGACGGTTCAGACGAGCCATAGCGCGCTCGATATCAGCATCGCTTGGTTCGGCAGTTTCATAGCCGTCAGCCACGAGCTTTTCAATATGCAGACCAGCGGCACGACCAAAGACAACCAGATCGAGCAGAGAGTTGCCACCCAGACGGTTCGCACCGTGAACGGACACACAGGCAACTTCGCCACAGGCGAACAATCCATCCACAAAATGATCGTTACCGTTGGCATCAATAGTAATTGCCTGACCACCCACGTTAGTAGGCACACCACCCATCATGTAGTGACAGGTAGGTACAACAGGAACGGGCTCTTTAACGGGGTCAGCGTGAGCAAAGGTCTTGGACAGCTCACAGATACCGGGCAGACGACTGTGCAAAACCTCTTCGCCCAGGTGATCCAGCTTCAGGTATACGTGATCTGCATTCGGGCCACAGCCACGACCTTCCAGAATTTCCATGACCATTGAACGTGCAACTACGTCACGAGAAGCAAGGTCTTTGGCGTTTGGTGCATAGCGCTCCATGAAACGCTCGCCGTCCTTATTCACCAGATAACCACCCTCACCACGGCAACCTTCGGTTACCAGCACGCCCGCGCCAGCGATACCAGTGGGATGGAACTGCCACATTTCCATGTCCTGCATTGGCAGGCCAAGGCGCAGCGCCATGCCAACACCGTCACCAGTGTTGATGTGAGCATTGGTAGTGGACTGATAAATACGACCCGCACCGCCAGTAGCCAGAACAGATGCCTTGGCCCTGATGAACACCACTTCACCGGTTTCGATGCAGATGGCAATGACACCTACAACGGCATCAGCTGAGTTGCGCACCAGATCTACGGCATACCACTCATTGAAGAAGGTAGTACCGCCCTTGAGGTTGGCCTGATACAGAGTGTGAAGCAAAGCGTGACCAGTACGGTCAGCAGCCGCACAGGTACGAGCAGCCTGACCACCACGACCATAGTCCTTGGACTGACCACCAAACGGACGCTGATAGATACGCCCAGCTTCAGTACGAGAAAATGGCAGACCCATGTGATCAAGTTCAAACACAGCCTGAGGACCTACTGAGCACATGTACTCAATGGCGTCCTGGTCACCGATATAATCCGACCCCTTTACGGTATCGTACATGTGCCAGCGCCAGTCATCGTTAGGATCTGAACTGGCGATAGCGCAGGTAATACCACCCTGTGCAGATACGGTGTGAGAGCGTGTAGGAAATACTTTAGTGATACAGGCAGTTTTCAGACCGGATTGGGTCAGCTGCAGTGCAGCGCGCATACCTGCACCACCGCCACCGATTACAACTGCATCAAAGCTGATAGTTCGCAGATTAGACATTGTTTATAGACCCCAGATTACCTGAATACCCCAGACCACATAGACAAACATCAGGGTGCCGCAGACTGCCTGAAACACAAAACGCAGGCCAGTTTGCTTGATATAGTCAGTAGACACCTGCCACAAACCGATCCACGAATGCGCACCGATAGACAGAAGGGTCAGCAGACTGAAAACTCGCACCCAGGTATGACCGAAGAAACCGCTCCATTGAGCATAGGTCAGGTCAGGAGTAGTAATCAGATAACCAACAATCAACAGGGTATATGCAGCCAGCACCACCGCAGTAATGCGCTGCATCATCCAGTCGTACAGGCCACTACGGCCAAAACTCGTAACTGCTGTTACCATACCCAGATCCCCATCAGCAGAGAGAACACAACACCAGCAGCCAGGGTTACTTTGGCGGCAAGGTGGCCGGATTCAAGTTCTTCGCAATAACCGAAGTCCTGCAGCAGGTGTTTGATGCCCGCACACAGATGATAGAAGAGTGCCGTCAGGAGACCCCAGGCAATCAACTTCGCGAAGAAGCTGTGCTGCATGGTGGCGGAGATCGAGTTAAAGCTCTCTTCAGACGTCAGCGATTGGTCCAAGGCATACATCATGAATACCAGGCCGACAAACAGGGCTACGCCTGTTATGCGGTGCAGTATCGAAGATATAGCCGGAAGGGGTTGCTTGATAGTCGTCAGATCTAGGTTGACTGGTCGTTTTTTATTCACGGCTCTCTACACCTTATGACTACCCCAAAGGGTAGGATTATTAAGGGAAGCGCAATGCACTTTCAGGGAAATTCCTATTTGCACTTCCACGCCTTGATCACTAATTCACCGACCTGATGAAAAGCACCAATGTTGCAAGCGCAAACAAAAACTTTCGGGGCGACAGTATAGTCATTACCCCTAACCTTGACAACGAACCATGAGGCATCGCGCCTAGGCAAAAGGTAAAAAGACTGTTCCCATAGCATCGAACTATTACCGCTATTATTTTTTATTCCGCACTGCGACTAAATCATGATTGAGAATCGGTTAAGGAATAGCTATTACTAGTTATCGTTTTGTCATTGAGCTCTGTTTTGTGCTTTTGTCTGCTATCCCGAGGAATTGACAAAGCGGTTTTAGCAAATATAGTGAGGACCGTCCTCAACTCAGGGCCGTCCAGACAAAGCCATACCGGCCCGGCAGAACATCGCCAGCCTGCCGGTGACAGATTCCATTTAACACTCACAGGAGCCACCGATGGCTGACAAAAAAGCATATCTGAAGGTTGACGGCATAGACGAGACTATTGAACTTCCCGTCTACTCAGGCACCATGGGACCCGATGTGGTCGACATTCGTGGCCTGACCGCCAAAGGGCTGTTTACCTACGACCCTGGCTTCATGTCAACTGCGTCTTGTGACTCGCAGATCACTTTTATCGATGGTGACAAAGGTATCCTGCTGCACCGTGGCTACCCTATCGAACAGCTTGCAGAAAAGTCTGACTACCTGGAAGTCTGCTACCTGCTGATGTACGGGGAACTACCCTCAGCAGAAGAGAAAGAGCATTTTGTTCGCACCGTTAAAAAGCACACCATGGTGCACGAACAGCTAAGCTTCTTCTATCGTGGCTTCCGTCGCGATGCACACCCTATGGCCATCATGTGTGGTGTAGTCGGCGCTCTGTCAGCTTTCTATCACGATTCGCTGGACATCAACGACTCTCAGCACCGTGAAATTGCGGCGTTCCGCCTGATCTCCAAGATGCCGACACTGGCAGCCATGTGCTACAAGTACTCCACTGGCCAGCCTTTCATGTTCCCACGCAACGACCTGACCTATGCAGAAAACTTCCTGCATATGATGTTTGGCACTCCTTGCGAGGAATATAAGCCTAATCCAATCCTTGCCAACGCCATGGATCGCATCTTCTTGTTGCATGCTGACCATGAACAGAATGCATCCACCTCCACTGTACGTCTGGCTGGCTCTTCTGGCGCCAACCCCTTCGCCTGCGTGGCCTCTGGTATTGCAGCACTGTGGGGACCCGCTCACGGCGGTGCTAACGAAGCCGTACTGAGCATGCTGGAGCAGATCGGTGACGAAGAACGTATTCCAGAGTTCATCGAGCGCGCTAAAGACAAGGACGATCCATTCCGCCTGATGGGCTTCGGTCACCGCGTCTACAAGAACTTTGACCCACGCGCCAAAGTCATGAAGCAGACCTGTGATGAAGTACTGGGCGAACTGGGTCTTGATAATGATCCACTGTTACGTATCGCCAAGCGCCTGGAGCAGATTGCTCTGGAAGACCCCTACTTCGTTGAGCGCAAACTGTACCCGAACGTCGACTTCTACTCAGGCATCATCCTCAAAGCGATTGGCATCCCCACCAATATGTTTACAGTGATTTTTGCCCTGTCACGCACCATTGGCTGGATTGCTCACTGGCATGAACACCACTCAAGCCCAATCGCTCGTATCGGGCGCCCACGCCAACTCTATCTTGGCGAGAAAAAGCGCGACTATCCCGAGAAGTAATACCGATAGTGAAGCTTGCTTTGCCTAAGCAGGCACAAGCCTATCACTCATAACAAAAACCACCTTCGGGTGGTTTTTGTTTTTACATCCAATCACAGCTGACACGGCGGGACAGCTGAGTATAATGCGCCTCATCTTTTTTGCTGCCACCGGGCCATATTCCTAATGGAACTCAGTAAATCCCAGACAACCAACTTCAACAAACTGCAGAAGCGCCTGCTTCGTTCCATGGGCCAGGCAATTACTGACTTCAATATGATCGAAGAAGGCGACCGTATCATGGTCTGCCTGTCCGGTGGTAAAGACAGCTATACACTGCTTAATCTGCTGCTTACCCTGCAAAATTACTCCTCAGTCAAATATGAGCTGATTGCGGTCAATCTTGATCAGAAACAGCCCGGCTTCCCGGAGACAGTACTGCCAACTTACTTGCAGGGGCTGGGTATCGAGCACCGCATTGTTGAGGAAGACACTTATAGCATCGTCAAAGAAAAGATCCCGGCAGGCAAAACCACGTGTGCACTTTGCTCACGTTTGCGTCGCGGCATTCTTTATCGCACCGCCAAAGAATTGAGCTGCACTAAAGTGGCCCTGGGCCATCATAGAGACGACATTATTGAGACCATGTTTCTCAATATGTTCTTCGGTGGAAAAATGAAGGCCATGCCACCAAAGCTGGTAAGCGATGATGGCGAGAATATCGTCATCCGCCCCCTCGCTTATTGCCGTGAAAAGGACATCGCTCGCTTCGCCACGCTTAAGGAGTTCCCGATCATCCCCTGCAATCTCTGCGGCTCGCAGGAGAACCTTCAGCGCCAGTCCATCAAGGAAATGCTTCAGAACTGGGACAAGCAGTTCCCTGGAAGGGTTGAGAGCATTTATCGTTCAATGGCCAATATCGTCCCATCACACATGACAGACATTAATCTGTTCGATTTCAAGAACATTAAAGCTGACGGCACCCCCCGTGAAGATGGTGATAAAGCCTTTGACCCACCCGAATTTCCGCCATTAGATGCCAGCGGAAATGAATTTAACGAAGCTGATTTATTAAATATAGTGGCGATTTAATCACCAATAAAAAACCAGGAATTAATCCTGGTTTTTTATTCGATCATTATTTATGCAATCAGACTTTCATTACATCGACAACAGCACTAACTCGCTCACTCAGCAATTCAGTGGAATTAGCGGTAATAGTGATATGGCCAATTTTTCTGCCAGCGCGCGGTGACTTTCCATAGTCATGAAAATGAGCACCATCAACATTCTGGATTACACCACGATCCGGGAAATCGCCAATCAGATTGATCATAGTGCTGAACTCTACCGCGCGCGTATCGCCCAGTGGAATTCCCGCCACAGCACGGACATGATTTTCAAACTGACTTGTCTCAGCACCTTCAATTGTCCAGTGACCCGAGTTGTGCACGCGCGGTGCAAACTCATTGGCGAGCAGACGATTACCCACCTGAAACAACTCAAGCGCCAGCGTACCCACATAACCCAGCGACTCCATTAACGTCGCAGCATACTGCTGAGCCTGCGCCGTCATTGGATCATCAACAAGCGGTACAGACTTGTGCAAAATACCGTTGCGATGTTCGTTTTCTGTCAATGGATAGAAACGCATGTCACCCTGTTGCGAGCGGACAGCAACAATAGAAACCTCACGATCAAAGGGGACAAACGCTTCAGCAATAAGAGGCACACTACCCAGCTCAGCCCACAGCTGTTCAGCCTGATCAAGCGAGCGCAGCACAAACTGACCTTTACCGTCATAACCAAAGCGCCGTGTTTTCACAACCAGCGGCAAGCCCAAGGACTCCGCCGCCTTCAGGATGTCCTCTTTGGCATTGATCGGTTCAAACCCCGGTGTTTCCACACCCAAACCGCGGAACATGTTCTTTTCATCCAGACGGTCCTGTGTCGCCTCGAGCGCTCTGGATGAGGGAAATACCGGCACGAATTGCTCAAGATAGCGTGCGCTTTCGAGCGCCACATTTTCAAACTCAAATGTGACGCAATCGACCGACTCAGCAAACGCCTTGAGAGCTGCTTCATCTTCATAGGCTGCACAGACGACAGGACACACGTCACTGGCACAGGCTTCCTTTGCTGGATCAAACGCAGTAAAGCGCAATCCGAGCGGATAACCAGCCAGTGCCAGCATCCGAGCCAACTGCCCGGCACCGAGTATACCTAGTTTCACAGAGCCTCCCGCGGATCAGGCTGAGACAGAACGGTTTCAGTCTGTTTGGCACGGAATGCCTCCAGCGCCAGATAGAACTGCTCATACTTGTTACCCAGAATACTGGCAGCCATCAGTCCTGCGTTGGCGGCACCAGCACGACCAATTGCCAGTGTTCCTACCGGAATACCTGCTGGCATTTGCACAATAGACAGCAAAGAGTCCATTCCATTCAGCGCTTTGGACTGCACTGGCACACCCAACACGGGCAGGCTGGTTTTAGCAGCCACCATTCCCGGCAAGTGGGCAGCACCGCCTGCGCCTGCGATAATCACTTCGATCCCGCGTTCACGCGCCTGTTCTGCGTAGCTGAATAACAGGTCTGGTGTACGGTGAGCGGATACGACGCGCACCTCGAAAGGTACACCCAGCTGCTCCAGCATGTCTGCTGCATGGCTCATGGTTTCCCAGTCGGACTTAGAGCCCATGATGATGCCTACCAAGGGTTTCATATGCTTACGTATTCTTCACATCAGGTTGAATGCGACGGCGTACGCCGTGCGCTGAATGGATACCACAGCAACTGTGGCGACAGGGCTGCATTTTAGCGCACCTGTCAGCTGTCTGTGCTGTTCTTTTCCATGGTTTTGGATAATTGCCCCATTAAATCTGACACACCTGGTTACGATGCCAACAAACTAAACCGAACGCATTGTTTTATACCAGAACCAGTCCGGTCAGCTGTTCAATTTCCTGCCACAACACCTTAACTGCAGGACCAGCAGCGAGCTCTCTCTGCTCCTGCAATATCGCCGTTAATATCTCATCGGTCGTCAAAGGATTCGCTAATACCACACGAAATACCGTCTTCAGTAATCCTCGCTGGCGAGCATGTGGCAAGCTCGTGCGAGAGACAAAATATTGACCTCTTTCACGCTGAACTCGTTGCAGTATCTGGATAACCTGATTTAGCAGCAGCTCCACTCGCACTGATACTTCCGACGCAACGTTTTCAGGGCACTCTAGCCAGCACTGCAGTGGTGCCGGGACGTAGCGATAAGTGAGGATATTGAGCACAGGGGCTGACACCAGCTCAAAATCTGCTGCCATATCGATCAGAGTAGAAAAATGCTTGCAGCGCTGAATATTGTTTTCAACCAGCAACCCATATCCACGACGCCCAAAGATGTGCAACCCGGCATGTACCAGCATGGACATCGCGGGGCGCGACCCTTCCAGCGTTGAGCTACCCAAATCTTTCGAGCCCTGACGAATAATGTAATTAGCATGATGCCGAATGCTCGACTGCGACTCAGGATCCCTGAACAGCACCATTCCCACCCCCATGGGGACATACATCTGCTTATGGGCATCGATGGTTACCGAGTCTGCACGTTCAATACCTTTCAGTAACGAACGATGTTTTTCAGAAAACAGCGCCGGCCCACCCCACGCCGCATCAACGTGCAGCCAGATACCCTCTCTTTCTGCGATCACTGCCATCTCTTCCAGAGCATCAATACAGCCCGTCTCTGTCGAACCTGCCACAGCGACCAGGCTGATAACTCTCTCCCTTCTGGCGTGGCAGCTGGCAATCATGCCTGACAGCTGTTGAATATCAATTGATCCGCTGTCTGTGCAAGGAACGCTGCGTATGTTGTCACGGCCAATACCGAGCACATCCGCGGCTTTAGACAAGGAGTAGTGGCCACGCTCGGAAACCAATACTACGGCACCACGATCCCCATAAGCCGCCAGAGCCTGACTCCAGCCAGCTTTGGCAATCCCGGCGAAACCGGGCTTGGGGCCATAACAGCGGTTACGTGCCACCCATAACGCAGTGATATTGGCTACCGTGCCACCAGAGCACATGGCACCTAGCTGACCATCGGCATGGTGCAACCAGTGTCGATAGAATGCCTCTGAGCTGGCAAAAACCAGATGATGCATCATGCCCAGCACCTGCCTCTCCATAGGCGTAAACGCTTTGGACGTTTCGGTTTTCACCACGTTCTGATTCAACGCCACCATGATCTTGCTGAGCGGCAGCATGAAATAGGGTAATGCCGAGGTCATATGCCCGATAAAGCCGGGTGCATAGGTATTGACGGAATGAGCAACCAGCTTTTCCATCAGATGATCTACATGATGGGCGACTCTCACTGGCTCCTCAGGTATGACTGCTGCTGCAAACTCTGCCTCAATCTCTGCAAGACCCTTCTCGCTTGCAACAACACGGGTATTAAGAAAAGTAGCAATGTCGAGTGACAGTTCACGATCTACCTGATTTAAGGTCGCCTCTGCATTCTCGGGCACCGTAAACACCCGCAACAAGCTATCAATACTGACATCCGTCAGAGTCTGGCTGTCACTCAAGTAGAACTCCTTAATGCGCATTTACGATGTCGAACCAAATAAAGAGGCGAAGCCAACCACTACAGTGAAGATGGCAAAGCTAACCTGTGTGCGAATAAGCGGAAAGATGACAAACAACTGGTGACAGAAGCTATACCTGACTGAGCAGCCACCATAGCAGGGCATATCTGGCAGCCTTCCCCAGGCAGATCATGGTTACTGAAGCGACCCATGGCAGCCGCAACCAGCCGGCAGCCAGACACAGACCGTCTCCAATAACTGGCGCCCAGGATAGCAACAGCAATGGTGTGCCATAACGTTCTAACCGTTTTAACCATTTATCACTTATCGATGGCTGGGCTTTGCGCCAGTGCGCTACTCCACGCCCCATCACCATAGTAATGACACCACCAATGCTGTTACCTACAGACACCAGCACCCAGGCAGAAAAAGCAGATTCGGGGAACGTTTTGAGAAAAGCGACAAACGCCAGCTCGGAACCACCGGGCAGCAAAGTCGCTGACAATAGACCGCCCCAGAACAGGCCAAACAATGCCGGACCAAGCAAAACGGGCTATCCAGCTAACGATATGTCTTCTGCTGCAGCAGAGCTGCCGACAGATGCTCTGATACAGCGTAAGTCACCCCAGGCGATTGCACCGCCAAAAGCATCAAACGCTCGCTTCAAGACGGCACCCTGACCATCTGCTTCCAGACGAACGAACTCTCGCTGTACATCCCTGACCTGCCATCCGGGCAGGCTAACCACTTCCGTCAACGCCAGCTGCCCTGCTCTTATTGCTTCAGCCAGATCCGCGTAGATCCGGTTTTCCGGGCGATTGCGTTGACGTGCAATCATTCTGGGCTCCATACCGACTCTGAACAGCGCAAGGGTCTCGTGAGCGTCGTCGTCAATCAGACGGGTAGCACCCGCTTCGCTACGGTGATGATCAATGATATTCAGGAAAAGTTTACCGTAGGCACTCAGCTTTTCTCTGCCAACGCCGGGCAACCTGGCCATTTCATCCAGACTTACAGGCAAGCGCTCGATCATCTCCATCAGGGTGACATCATGGAAAATCATAAAGGCGGCAATGCCTTTCTCCCCTGCAAGACGCCTGCGCTCCTGACGCAATGCTTCCCAGAGCTGTTTCTGTCCACCCTGAAGTCTCGTCTGCCCGCGCTCTCGCTCTTCCTTCCACTGGCCTGCAGGCTGATCCTGCTTCAGTGCGATGGATTGTTCACCTTTCAGCAAAGGCCGACAGCGCTCATGCAAGCGCAAGCCCTCACCGTCCTCACCATGCCACTCCATATAGCCAGCAGCCAGTAACTGCCGATACACCGCCCGCCATTGATTGAGCGACAGTTCTTTACCAATACCGAAAGTGGACAGTTGCTGATGGTTTGCACGCCGCACTTTCTCCGTCACTTTGCCAAGCAGTACATCAATCTGATGGCTCACTCCATAACCCCCAGTGCGATAGACACAAGAGAGTGCCTTACGTGCAGCCTCGGTGGCATCCCAGGTTCGCGGGGGATGCAGGCAATTATCGCAATTGCCACAAGGTTCAGAAGTCTCAGCAAAATACGACAGTAACAGTTGTCGACGACAGCCAGATGCTTCAGTAAACGCCAGCAACGCCTCTAAACGAGCCCAGTCCCGTTGACGCACATCGGCAGGTACATTGGCCTCCTGAATGCGCATGCGTTGCATCAGTACGTCCTGCAGCCCGTATACCATCCAGGCATCAGCGGGCAGACCATCACGTCCAGCACGCCCGGTTTCCTGATAATAGGCTTCAAGATTTTTTGGCAGATCAAGATGTGCAACAAAGCGCACATCCGGCTTGTTGATCCCCATGCCAAAAGCAACAGTGGCAACAATGATGGAGTGTGACGCCTGAATAAAAGTGCGTTGATGTTGTTCACGGATATCAGCAGGCAACCCTGCATGATAAGGCAAGGCAGGCAGCCCTTTTTCCCGCAGGAAGGCTGCCACCTCCTCCACCCGCTTACGCGAAAGACAATAAACCACACCGCTATTGTGCCGATGTTCACGCTTGATGAAATTCAACAGCTGTTCTTTGGCGCCTTGTTTGGGCAGCACGCGATAACGAATATTTGGGCGATCGAAGCTGCTCAGGAATACCGGCGCATCCAGTAACCCCAGCTGCTGCCTGATTTCGTTTCGGGTCTGTTCATCGGCGGTGGCAGTCAGTGCCAGTCTGGGCACCGTCGGGAAACGGCTGGCCAGCTGACCCAACTGCATATATTCAGGGCGAAAATCATGCCCCCACTGCGAAACACAGTGCGCTTCATCAATGGCAAAAAGAGATATCGTGAGGCGGGAAAATAATTCAATCATGCCTCCAAGAACCAAACGTTCTGGCGACACATAGAGCAGATCGAGCTCGTTATTCAGCAGCTGCCGGATAATCTCGCTGTTAGCACTGGGATCAAGCCCATTGTGAAAACAGGCTGCACGGACACCTACCTGTTTCAGCCCTTCCACCTGGTCCTGCATCAGGGCAATCAGCGGCGAAATGACAATCCCTACACCTTCACGCACCATTGCGGGCAACTGGTAGCACATCGACTTACCACCACCGGTGGGCATCAATACCAGCGCTGACTGGCCGGACAGCACAGATGACACCACCTGTTCCTGTAAGCCAATGAAATCATCGTAGCCATAAAGGCGTTTTAATAGCTGTCGAGCCTGTGCGATCATGGGGGCGCATTATGCTGCAAACCAAATGCTCTGTCATCGCTCATTCGGGTTCGAGAGAGTAGAATGGGATCGTCTTTTTGAGGATATATCAATGACTCAATCTTTTAATGCCCGCCCCCTCACCGATGAAGAGTTTGAAAAGCTGGAGGACTTCCTGTTTTCACCTGCTGTCAGTGAAGAAGCCATGGACTATATCGGTATCCATGCCTTGTTAACTGCCGTTGCAATCTGCCCCAAGCCCATCAGCAAAACAACATGGATGGAAAGCATTTTCGTTGAAGCCCCCAAATGGGAAAGTGCAGAACAGCAAGCGTTTGTTGAAGGTCTGCTTGATCGTGAGCTGGCCTGCATTCTTGAAGAGCTGGAAGGTGAAGAGCCTGTTGAACTGCCCTGCGACCTCACTCTGGAAGACGAAGATGGCCTGTTGACCAGCTGGTGCCAGGCATTTATTGAAGGCGTTTATCTGGAAGAAGCAGCCTGGTTCAACGATCACGAAGCAGAAGTGGCAGAGCTGATGCTCCCCATCATGGTTGCCTCCGATCTGTTTGACGATCCCGATATGCAGGCAATCCGTAAGAACAAACAACTGACCGAACAGTTCTGCAGCGAAATCCCTGACATCCTCACAGACATCTATCTGCTGTTCCGTGCACCGGCCGAAGGCGGCCAGGGTAAGCGTCACTGAGCGCTAACGCACCAACCAAAAAGCGAGGCATCTGCCTCGCTTTTTGGTATACCAGCCCCGCAGGGCATTAATCAGATACGAGTCGCGCGGGCAGAACCGTCCTGACCGGTCAGCACCTGCACACGATCACCCACGTTAAGAGGAGCATTCGGATCCACTTCCTGAACGATGGCGATAGACTGGCCATTGTCCATACGGATGGTCATATTGATACCTTGCGCAGTGGTTGCCTGCTTCTCGATCGCTGAACCCGCAATTGCACCACCAACCGCACCGATAACAGTGGCAAGGCCCTGACCACGACCGCCGCCGATAGCGCTACCCGCAATACCACCGACTACCGCACCGGGAACAGCACCCAGACCGGACTGATTGCCTTCGATTTTCACAAACCGCATGTTAGTGATCGTGCCATACTGCACATTCTGTACCTGGCGCGCCTCATTACGGCTGTAGGTATCACCGGTCAACGTTGAAGCGCAACCAGACATGATCAGCGTGGAAGCCACGAGTGCGCTAGCAATAAAAATCTTTCCCATAACACGTATCCCTTGGTTGACAGCATTTAAGCCGACAGAAAAATCAGGCTGACCTTCCACCGCCCTGCTCCCCCCTTGCCTCACTATTGTCTTGGAGTCAGGTAAATCAGATAAGGGACGGATTCACTTCGCATTTCCTACAGACACGTCACATCTGTACTGAAGGGCACGCAGATTCTAGCAGGATATAACCGCCAGTTTTGAACAGCTTGTTTCAGCATAGTGAATTTATAAGCACTATTTACAGCCACGCAAGCTCGGCACAGTTTCAATCAGCGCAGAAATTTTCAGGGCAAGGTAAATAGCCCAGAAAGTATTTACGTAGCCGTACCGGATAGAGGGTAGCACGTAAAAGACAGAGGTTTTCTGACAGGGAGAGGTAAAGCTGGAAAGGGATAGTTCTTGAGGTATACACAGAGAGCACCGACTCAGGTGCTCTCTGGCGTTTGCCTTAGGCAGTGAGCATTGCGTACAGCTCGTCTTTCAGGCGCAGGCGTTTCAGCTTGAACTCCTCTTCAGTTGCAGTCGCAACCGGAGTCACCTCACCTTCCATATTGCCAACCTGACGGTTCACTTCGTGGTACTCATCGAATAACCGCAGGAAATGGGCATCCGATGTTTTCAGCTCATGGATCTTTTCGCGCAGTTCGGGGAACTCATGTACCAGGTCGTGCTGTTGCATGTTATGACTCCTGAGGTCGTATCATTGTTCGACCTCCATTATCCTCAGCCGTGCAGTTAACGAATTGACACCCGTCAAGACCTTGTCATAAGTACCTGAATCAACTTGCTTTACTACCACCACGACAGGTGGGCGATGCAGGACTGACCTGCCCTTTTTCCTGCCACTCCTGCTCGGTATACAAATGCAACGCCAGAGCATGGATAGGATTCTGCATAAGTTCAGCGACACTACGATAGACTGCCTGATGCCGGGCAACGGCACGCATCCCGTCAAATCGGGCACTGACCAGAGTCACTTTGAAGTGAGACTCAGTGGCTGGGCCACTATGCATATGGCTTTCATTGTCGATAGTCAGAAACTGGGGAGCGAACTCCTCAGTCAACAGAGACTCGAGTTTACTGGCTACACTCATGGAGAGACTCCCATAGGCAGAAAGCCCCCGAGACTCACAAGAAGCTCAGGAGCCTAGCTTGAACTAATGCCTTATTAATTGTGATGTACCGCGACCATATTCAACAGGTACTAGATGATACGCTCGGCTACGGCAGGTTCCGTTACCACTTCCAGAAAATGACGGAATGTCATCTGATAACCACAGGCCAAAGACTGTTCATAGTGACTGATACACACCACCTGATCAGGTACAGTCAACGCTGGCGTTATATCAAAGCTGATGACGTCATAGCTCTTGGGCTGGAAAATGGCCAGTATGCGATCAAACAGCTCTGCATGTTCATGCTCAACATCCAGATTGGTCTCAAAACTGACATAGGAGCTGCGCTCCTGTGGCGTGATGTGAAAGGTCGCATAGTAGCCATCCTTGATGGCATTCAGCGAGTAGCCGTAGGGCTCAAACACGAAGTCATCAATGGTAAAGCCGGGCAATAACTCAGACAGCTGTAAACGTGAACGAATACCCTCAGCGGTTTGCCCTTCCGACCGCAGATAATCGGCAACAGGACCACTGATGTGATACATCAGCAACTCAGCGGTGAAATCGTCAGCTTCTGGCTCAAAATGATTATTCAGATGGTAAACATAGTTGTGATGGGCATCGAGATGACCAAGCCGATACGCTGTACCGGAAATAAACTGCTCCAGCGCCTCGATATCATCCTCGACACAGGTCTTCTGCAAGTGTGACTGGTATTCATTCTTACGCTGAAAAACCACCATGGTCACGTTATCGCGCCCATAGGATTCAAGGAATTTGGTAATGGCATTCACCAGAGTAGTGGTGCCACAGGTCAGCATCAGGAATCGATCTTCCCATACAAAGAGGCTGGATTCAGACAACAGATACGCATCGCAAACCTCGTTTGAAAGCGTGGACAAAATGGTTGCCTGTGACTCCGCGACAATCACCTCCCAAAAGGGCTTGCCCAGATCACGCAGAGAGCGTCCCCCTGCTTTAACGACCACTTCAACCTTCTTTTCAGACCCTTCAAAAAACAATTTTCGTCACCTCCCACCCGTTCAGGGAACTATAAAACCCATGTTTCGCTTTAAATCGCGCATTATAGCCACCATCCACCGGAGATTAACAGGAAGTCATGGGCGAAATTATGACGGCTCTGCGACGGGAGTATGACAGCCATAAAAACCGCGTGGCGCGTTTTGTATTACTTGTTACCATGGCACAACAGCTGCATAAGCATCGATGTAGACTGTTGATATTCTTCGATTTCCCTATGACGGAGCTCAGCTATGGAGACCTTTATTCACGCCCTTCCCAAAGTGGAACTGCATTTGCATATCGAAGGATCACTGGAGCCCGAACTGCTATTCGCACTGGCTGAGCGCAATCAGATTCCACTGCCCTATGCAGATGTCGAGTCTCTGCGCGCCGCTTATCAATTCACCAATCTGCAGTCGTTTCTCGACATCTATTATCAGGGCGCCAATGTCCTGATCAGGGAACAGGATTTTTACGATCTGACCTGGGCCTACCTGCAGAAATGTCATCAGCAAAATGTTGTTCACACCGAGATCTTTTTTGACCCTCAAACCCACACGGATCGGGGCATTCCTTTCGCTGATGTGATTGGCGGCATCAGCCGGGCACTGGCCGATGGCGAATCCAAACTGGGTATCACCAGCGCACTGATACTGAGCTTTCTGCGCCATCTGAGTGAAGAGGCCGCTTTTGCCACGCTTGAACAGGCGCTTCCCTACCGGGATCTGTTTGTGGGTATTGGTCTGGATTCATCGGAGAAAGGTAATCCTCCTGAGAAGTTCTCCCGCGTTTTCGCCAGGGTGCGTGAACTAGGCTTCAAAGTCGTCGCTCACGCTGGCGAAGAAGGCCCAGCCGAGTACATCTGGACAGCACTGAAAGACCTGCAGGTAGCTCGCATTGATCACGGTGTACGCTGTGTAGATGATCCTGCGTTAGTTGAGCACCTGCGTCAGACCCGTGTGCCGCTGACGGTCTGCCCATTGTCCAACACCAAACTGTGCGTGTTCAGCGAGATGAGTGAACACAACATTGGCAAGTTACTGGACCAGGGTCTGTGCGTAACCGTTAACTCCGATGACCCGGCCTATTTTGGCGGTTATATGGAAGAGAACTATCTCGCCATCCAATCCGCTCTCGGCTTAACCAAACCGCAGCTGGTGCAGCTGGCTCGCAATGGCATAGAGGCGTCCTTTATGACGGAGCAACGCAAACAAGCCCTAATGGCACAAGTGGACAGCCTGCTGTAAGCAGGCTTCTTTCAGCATGGACTGACCGCGTCACAGCGGTACTGACCAGCACGTTGCACTGATGTGCCCTCAACCCACGACCACGTATGAGGGTCTTCAACGCCAGGAGGCGACATGGCAACGCATTCTTCGACCGACAGGCAGAGCATCCTGACCATAGGGGGTCAGCAGGTCAGACCCGGCACTCGCAGCAGTATTGCGCTGCCTGTGGCAAGGCTCTACACCCGCGAAGAAATTGCTATGCCCATTCAGGTAGTACACGGCCGCAGGACAGGGCCGTGTCTGTTTGTCAGCGCAGCCATTCATGGCGATGAACTGAACGGTGTGGAGATCATTCGCCGTCTGCTGAAACAACCTGCACTGAACAACATTGCTGGCACTCTCATCGCGATTCCCATCGTCAATGTCCATGGCCTGGTTAACCGCTCGCGTTACCTTCCCGACCGGCGCGACCTGAATCGCAGCTTTCCGGGAAGCGAAAAGAGCTCTCTGGCAGGTCGTCTGGCCAACCTCTTTCTCAGTGAAATTGTCAGCCACTGCACTCATGGTATCGACCTCCATACCGGCGCCCGGTATCGCTCCAACCTGCCGCAAATTCGCGCTGATCTGGATGACGCCCAGACACTGCACCTCGCCAATGCCTTTGGCGTCCCTATCATGCTCAATGCCAATGTGCGCGATGGTTCACTGCGCCATGCGGCATCAGAGCTGGGTGTCCCCGTACTGCTCTATGAAGGGGGCGAGGCACTGCGTTTTGATGAAATTGCCATACGTGCCGGAGTACGGGGCATTCTCAATGTGATGCGCGCACTGAAGATGATCAGAGGCAAGATGGTCACACCCCGCGTCCCCCCGCTGATAGCCAAAAACACCAGCTGGGTTCGGGCGGCAGACAGTGGCATCTTTCGTGCGCTGGTACCACTCGGTAAGGAAGTTCGCAAAGGTGATGTATTGGGGGTGATATCCAGCCCCTACGGTGAAGATGAGCATGAAATTCGCAGTCATCGCTCCGGGGTCATCATAGGCCGCTGTCATCTGCCACTGGTGCATGAAGGGGAAGCCCTGTTCAACCTGGCTATCCTGCCGGGGGGTGAGTCGGAGGAGACTGGTGAAGCCATTTCGATTTTCCATCAGGATATTCAGGACGATCCCTTCTTCGACGAAGAGATATACAGCTAGCCCTCTGCACCACCTCACGATCAGTTGATATCGGAGACATTTCTCCCAAGAACTCTAGTTGCCATGACTCATTGATTCATCGTCATTGACCAGAGAGAAAGGGAATGATCAGAAAGCCGACCGTTTTGATGGCGTTATTACGCCACCCTATGACTGCAGGCATCGTCCTCACTGCCGCTTTACTGCTATTGCTGTCCTGCAAGGCAATGGCCAGCACCTCGTTCTCCCAGCAGGTTCTGCTGGAAAGGCTCAACCAACCCTGGTCTTTGGCCTTTCTGTCTGAGCAGGAAGTGCTGATTACCGAGAAAGGCGGCGCCTTACTGCGAGTCAACCTGCAAACCCGTCAGCGTCAGCACATCAGCGGACTGCCCACAAGTACGGTGCATGGTCAGGGTGGGTTGCTGGATGTCGCGCTGCACCCTGACTTCAATACAAACCACTGGCTCTATCTCACTTACACCCGACAGGTTGGCAGGCAGTTCACTACGGCACTGGCCAGAGGTCGTCTGAGTGGCAATACCCTCACCGATGTCAAAGAACTGTTGATCAGCAAAGCTGCATCGGACACCGGCCACCATTTCGGCTCCCGGCTGGCGTTCGATAAACATGGCTACCTCTATATGAGCGTGGGCGAACGCGGCGACAGGCACAATGCACAGATGCTGACTAACCACGCGGGCAAGATACTACGCCTGCGCGACGATGGTAGCGTACCTCCTGACAACCCGCTTGCTGGCCTGACAGATGCTCTACCGGAAATTTACTCCTATGGACATCGCAACCCACAGGGGCTGGCTTATGACCCCAAAACGGATCGCATGTGGTCCCATGAGCATGGCCCACGAGGCGGTGACGAAGTCAATCTGCTGGTCAAAGGCGCCAACTACGGCTGGCCTCTGGTGACTTTCGGACGCGAATATTCCGGCCTGAGCATTACCAGCGAAACCACCCGGCCCGGCATCGAGCCTCCACGCTGGGTATGGGTGCCGTCGATTGCCCCTTCGGGTCTGGCGGTTTATCGCGGCAAGGCCTTTCCTGACTGGCAAGGCGACCTGCTGCTCGGCGGTCTGGCCGGGCAACTGCTGGTCCAACTGGAGATGAATGAAGATCAGGTGATTCAGGAAGATCGCTATCAGCAGCAAAACCTGCATCAACGAGTGCGAGATGTACGTGTCGGGCCTGACGGATTGATCTATCTGCTGACCGATGGTGCCAATGCGCAGCTTATACGTCTTTCACCTTTATAAGACCTGCCGTGTGTAGGCGCGCGGACACAATCTGAGACCATCGCTGATTCTGGCTGGAGTCAGCGATGGTGAAGTGGTGTTTACCGAGAACAGACTTACACGTCTTTGAGGCGACGGAACACCAATGACGCATTGGTACCACCGAAGCCAAATGAGTTGGACAGTGCCAGATCAATCGAGCGTTCACGGCCCTCGTTAGGTGTGACATCCAGCTCACAATCAGGGTCGAGGTTATCGATATTGATGCTCGGGGGTACGAAATTATCCTGCATCGCCATCACCGTCAGCACTGCCTCAATCGCCCCAGCCGCTCCCAGCATGTGACCCGTCATGGATTTGGTCGCGCTGACAGATATCTTGCTGGCATGGTCTTGCAGCACCGTCTGAATGGCGCGCAGCTCATTGATGTCGCCCACCGGCGTCGAGGTCGCATGAGCATTGATGTAGTCCAGCTGATCTGGCGTCGCGCCAGCATCCTTGATAGCCAGTCGAATTGAGCGGGCAGGCCCTTCCACAGTAGGCGCACTGATATGGTGAGCATCAGAGCTGACGCCATACCCCGCCAGCTCACAATAGATACGCGCACCACGTGCCTGCGCGAACTCCAGCTCTTCCAGAATCAGGATGGCGGCACCCTCTGAAAATACAAAACCGTCGCGATCTCGATCATAGGGACGGCTGGCTTTTTCCGGTGCATCATTGCGGGTACTCAGCGCTTTCATGGCAGCAAAGCCACCCATACACAGCTTGGTCAATGCGCCTTCCGATCCGCCGACAATCATCGCCTTGGCATCACCGCGCTCAATATGGCGGAAAGCATCGCCGATGGCGTGGCTTGAAGAAGCACAGGCCGACAGAGTCACCGCATTGTAATTGCGCGTACCGAAGGTAAGAGAGACATAGCCTGCCGCCATATTGGGCAGAATCATCGGTACAAAGAAAGGTGAAATTCGCCCTGGCCCCTTCTCTTCCATCAGTAGCACATTTTTTTCCAGAGTCACTTCGCCACCGATACCCACCCCGAGGGAGACACCAACATCGTCGGCGATGTCATCAGTGATCTTCAGCCCGGCATCATCCAGTGCCTGCTGGGTTGCCGCGATGGCATAGAGATCCAGCACATCCATTTTCTTGGCATCTTTAGCCGGAATAACGCTGGGAATTTCAAAGTTCCGCACTTCTCCGGCGATATGGGTTTTAAGGTCTGAAGCATCAAAGCGAGTGATAAGACCAATGCCGGAACGACCGCTGCGACAGGCTGTCCAGGCAGTTTCCAGGTCATTACCAAGGGGAGACACAATACCCAGACCTGTCACCACAACGCGCTTGCGCATAGAAAAACTCCGTAACTTTCCAATCTTGCTGCCCGATAGCGCAGTGAGCACGCTATCACTCCTGACATATCAACGAGTTATCGAGGCGCATTACACGCGACGTACTCTCTAGGATGATCACTATGCGCTGATATACGTCGAATTGAGAGCGGCATTCCTGACGAAAAAAGGGCAAAATGCGACAGGCAGTGATAAAGAAAGAGACAGGTCAAGTCAGGATGCGGGCATTCAACACAACTGATTGTCCATTTACACTCCGGTATGAAAGTAACGGTAGTGTCAAAGTATCGACAACTTCCTCTGCTAACCTTGTTACCGCCAGTCAACCCCTGAGCCAGATATGAGCGAGATAAAAAGACCATGACATGCAGAGTCGCCATTATCGCTTACGAAGGTTGTTCCGCAGGCGTGCTGATGAGCGCTGCCGACGTGTTCAGCCATGCCAATCTGCTGGCCCAGTCTCTTGATCCGCAGATGGAAAAACCCTTCCATGTCCAGCTGGTCACACAGGATGGCGCTTCGGTGCGCAGTAGTAATGGCTATCCCTTGCCTGTTGATGGTGACCTCAGTCTGATCCAGCCCGGTGATATCGCACTCTTTCATGGCACGCCTCTGGCTGACGAGGAACAAACCCGGCAGGCCTTACGCCGCTGGCCTAGTCTGACCTGCTGGCTGCAGGCCAATCTGCCACAACTCCGCCTGTTCGCCTGTAATTACAGCGGCAGTCAGCTGCTGGGTGAGCAGGGACTGTGGCAAGCATCGCCACCCAGCATTCGCCAGCGTCTGATGGATATGTTCAAGGACAACAGCAGTAGTTCAGTGATGGGGATTCAGGCCGAAAACGTGCTCTGCGTTCCTTTGAATACCAGCTTCGTGGATTTGTGCATGTCCGTTGTCGCACGCTTTAGCGGCAGCAACTTCGCCCGCAATGTGGCCCGCGAGATGGCCGTGGACTACCCCCTGTCACCGGCAGATGGTTTTCTCAGCCGTAACATTCTGGGTAGCAGTCTGGTCGGCAATGCCAACTCACTGGTCAGCCGCGCTGAAGCATGGATTCAGGCCAACCTTTCACGGGAAGTAAAAGTAGAAGATGTGGCCCAGCAAATGGCGGTCAGCACGCGCACGCTGATTCGCCACTTTCAGGAGCAGATCAATCAGACGCCTCAGGGCTATATCCAGCAGCTGCGCATTGAGAAATGCAAATTGCTGCTGGCCACCACCAGCCTCAAGTTCTCACAGATTGTGGACCGCTGTGGTTACAGCGATGAAAGCGCCCTGCGGAAACTATTCAAGAAAACCTGTCAGGTGTCTCCCAGCGAATACCGCCGGCAATTCACCGATAAATAAAGTGATGTACTGTTGCCATGCCTTAACGTGGCAACAGTACCCGGTGTGACGACTCAGCGATCAGTCTTCACCCTGCTCTTTACCACCCAGCGCGGGTGCATGAGCAATGATGCGATCTGCCAGACGGGAGAACGGCAGGCTTTGCAGCCACACCTCACCGGTTCCACTCAAGGTCGTCAAAAATAGCCCTTCACCACCAAACAGCATGGTTTTTAATCCACGAGACAGCTCGATGTCGTAGTCCAGCCCCGGTGTGAACGCCACCAGACAGCCGGTGTCGACACGCAGCGTCTGGTTATTGAGGCGACGCCGGACCAGAGTACCGCCCGCGTGAATGAATGCCAGACCATCCCCTTTCAGCTTCTGCAGAATAAAGCCTTCGCCACCAAAGAAACCCGCGCCGAGCCGGCGACTGAACACCACATCAATGCTGGTACCCAGTGCCGCAGCAAGGAAGGCATCCTTCTGGCAGATCAAGCCGCCACCAATATCTCCCAGATGCACGGCTTCGATAGAACCGGGATAAGGGGCAGCGAAGGCCACCTGAGCCTTGCCTTTGCCTTCATGGGTGAAATGGGTCATGAAGATCGACTCGCCCGTCATCCAGCGCTTGCCTGCAGAAAACAACTTGCCAAACAATCCCTGATCAGGGTCTGAGCCATCCCCCATGCGGGTCTCAAACCGGATACCTTCTTCCATAAAGGTCATATTGCCCGCCTCGGCAATCACCGTTTCCCCCGGATCCAGCTCAATCTCCAGCAACTGCATGGCGTTACCAAGAATACGGTAGTCAATATCGTGGGATCGCATGGGCATTCTCCTTCAGCACTAAAAAGCCTCTTCCAGACTGATCATCAGCTGGAGTCCATACAAACAATCAGCAGCAAGGGTGCAGCCATTGCGCCTGCCTGACAAGCAACAGATCGCTTCCAGTCATCACCACCCGGCACACTTCCCCGGCCCGCCTCAAATTTATCCTTGTATTCCGCACACGCTTTCAGGGCGATCCACCGTCACACACCCTCAAATTGTTCAATAAATATGCAAGCCGGTGCCTGAATAATGAATTTCGCCACCCTGATGAACTGAAACAGCAGGTTGTCTTTGTTTCTGTTGATGTCCGTCAAGGCGTTTCCATGAGAGCAGTGCAAAATGAGCATCATCTAATGTAGCGAGCACTATGTTGCTTTCCTAAGCTCAAATGGACGACCTCCCCGCTGCAGTTCGTATAACCAGAACTAACGGGAACGAAAGCACACCTCAGGACGACGACTGGGAGAAACCGCCTGACACCAAGCCACATTACGAACCGGAGCTGACTGGCCACTGTTTCGTTAACCGCCGCAGAGCCAATCCAGTTCCTCACTCAGGTCTATCGGGTTTATCAGGAGCCAACCATGATAACCAGACAACTTACCCTGCCACGCTGCGCAGCATGGACTGTGCCGCGTGAACAAAGCTGGCCTCTCGCCATACCAACCGCACCCGGAGTCTGTTCATCGCCTCACCACGCTCCCGGCCAGCGAACACCAGCAACGTCGACACTTACCAGCCCTATCAGCTGAAGGCCATCCGCGGCTTATGACGATTTCGCTTTTCCTTTCATCTCAACTTACTCTTCTTGAGGAGTCCAACCATGATCAGTGAGTCAGTCGTTGAGTTATCACGACTACAGTTCGCCATGACGGCGCTCTATCACTTCCTGTTCGTGCCCCTGACCCTGGGTATGTCCTTCCTGCTGGCCATCATGGAATCGGTCTATGTCATGACCGGCAAGGAAGTGTACAAAGACATGGTCAAATTCTGGGGCAAGCTGTTTGGTATCAACTTTGCCCTTGGGGTGACCACCGGTCTGACCATGGAGTTTCAGTTCGGTACCAACTGGTCCTACTACTCTCACTACGTCGGAGATATCTTCGGCGCGCCACTGGCGATTGAAGGCCTGATGGCGTTCTTCCTCGAATCCACCTTTGTCGGCATGTTCTTCCTTGGCTGGGAGCGTCTGAGCAAGCGTGCTCACCTGCTGGTCACCTGGCTGGTCGCTATCGGCTCCAACATGTCCGCACTGTGGATTCTGGTGGCCAACGGCTGGATGCAGAACCCTGTGGGTGCGGAGTTCAACTTCGAATCCATGCGCATGGAGATGGAAAGCTTCGGCGCCCTGATCTTCAACCCTGTTGCTCAGGTCAAGTTCGTTCACACCGTGTCTGCCGGTTATGTCACTGGCTCCATCTTCGTCCTGGCGATCAGCGCCTGGTACATCCTGAAGGGACGTGATCTGGCCTTTGCCCGCCGCTCGTTCGCTATTGCAGCAGCCTTCGGCACTGCAGCTACCCTGTCTGTCATCATTCTGGGTGACGAATCAGGTTACGAAATTGGTGACGTGCAGAAAGCCAAACTGGCGGCTATCGAGGCCGAATGGCACACCGATGAAGCCCCAGCGGCCTTTACCCTGATCGGCATCCCCAACGAAGAGGAAATGCGTACCGACTACGCCATCAAGATCCCCTACGCTTTGGGTCTGATTGCGACCCGCTCACTGGATGAGCAGATCAAGGGCATCAGCGAACTGCGTGCTGACCACGAACAGCGTATCCGTAACGGCCTGAAAGCCTACGCCTTGCTGTTACAACTGCGCAGTGGCGACAAAAACCCCGATACCGTTGCAGCCTTCAACGCAATCAAAGTCGATCTGGGCTATGGCCTGCTGCTGCAGCAATACACCGACGACATCGCCAACGCTACCGATGCACAGATCAAACAGGCTGCCATCGACTCGATTCCTCGCGTGGCTCCCCTGTTCTTCAGCTTCCGCATCATGGTGGTCTGTGGCTTCCTGATGCTGGTGCTGTTCCTGTGCAGCTTCTACTACTGCGCAAAACGTCAGGAATACCAGAAAAAATGGCTGCTCAAATTCGCAGTATTCAGCCTGCCGCTGCCATGGATCGCGGTTGAAACCGGCTGGTTTGTCGCAGAGTACGGCCGTCAGCCCTGGGCCATTGGTGAAATTCTGCCAACTCACCTCGCGGCCTCCAGCCTGACTGCTGGCGATGTGATGGGGAGTCTGATTGCCATGATTGCCATCTACACCGTACTGCTGGTTATTGAGATGTACCTGATGATTCGCTTCGCCAAACAAGGTCCAAGCAGCCTGCACACCGGCCGCTACCATGCTGAGCAGTCTGGCATCGAACACCAACATGGCGCTGTCGCTAAGTAAGGAGAGACACCATGCCAAGTTATGAAGAGTTACAACTGATCTGGTGGGTACTGGTTGCAGTCCTGCTGATTGGCTTTGCCCTCACCGACGGTTTCGACATGGGTGCAGCCATTCTGCTGCCCTGGGTCGGCAGAACAGACGGCGAGCGCCGTGTGGTTATCAATACCCTTGGCCCACACTGGGACGGTAACCAGGTATGGCTGATCACCGCCGGTGGTGCGCTGTTCGCCGCCTGGCCACCCGTTTACGCTGCCGCGTTTTCCGGCTTCTACTGGGCCATGCTGCTGGTGCTGTTTGCCCTGTTCCTGCGCCCTGTCGGTTTCGACTACCGCAGCAAGCTTGATAATCCCCAATGGCGCAATGCCTGGGACTGGGGCCTGTTCGTCGGTAGTCTGGTGCCTGCACTGGTGTTCGGCGTAGCCTTCGGTAACCTGCTGCAAGGCGTGCCTTTTGATCTGGATGAGTTCCTGCGGGTGTCCTACCACGGTAGTTTCTGGGCACTGCTGAACCCCTTCGCCTTGCTGTGTGGTGTGATTAGCCTGTCCATGCTGACCCTGCACGGTGCCAGCTGGCTGGTCATGCGTACTGAAGGTGACATTCTGGCTCGTTGCCGCAAGGTGCAAGGCATCCTGTCCGTGGTGGTTATCGTCTGCTTCACCCTGGCTGGCCTGTGGCTGACCATGGGCATCATGGGCATGAGCATCACCAGCTCTCCTCAGGCAGGTAACCCGCTGATCAAGACCGTTGCCATGAACAACCTGGGCTGGCAGGACTTCTACAAAGCCAATCCCATGGCCTGGTTAGCACCTATCGTTGCCTACGCAGGCCTGGTGCTGAGCTTCTTCGCCAGCCGTGGCGGTCGCTGGACAGGCTTCCTGGGCAGCAGCCTGGCTATCATCGGCGTACTGCTGACTGTTGGTCTGGCCCTGTTCCCCTTCATCATGCCGTCCAGCCTGGCGCCCAGCCACAGTCTGACCGTATGGGATGCCACCTCCAGTGAGAAAACCCTCGGCATCATGCTGATCGCTGCACTGATCTTCGTACCGATCATCCTGTGCTACACCCTGTGGTGTTACTGGAAAATGTGGGGAACCGTCACCGTCAAGGATATTCAGGCCTACAGCCACAGCCGCTACTGAGTTGTGCTGAACACCAGAGACTGACATCCCAACCCTGTCATAAGACAGAAGGAGCTAGAAATGTGGTACTTCGCCTGGATCCTCGGCGTGTTGCTTGCCTGCAGCTTCGGCATCATCAATGCCATGTGGCTGGAAAGCCACTTCAACGGCAACGAAGAAGACTGATATTCAGCAGCGTGCTACTCGCTCTCTGCACAACGCCGGCCCTGTGCCGGCGTTGTGCTGTCTGCGTATCAGCTCGCCTCACCCATCTCTCTCGAAATCATCGCCCGCCCCCTCTCGGATATACACAGCGCAAAACACGCTTTACTAAAAGTTGCAAATCTTCGGTGCCGATTCAGCATGTCATTGACTACACTTTGAAACGATAGGCTTTGCTTGTAAGCACACTGTTACGCTATGCAGGATTTGCGTTTCAAATCACAGAGTAGGACTGGTAGATACAGGAAAGCCCATACATCGCCATGTGGGTGGAATGATCAAGTTGATAGAGGGATTACACATGCAGCGTCACGTTATTCTGTTGGTTGGAGTGTTAGCAGCGGCGGGTCTGACCGGTTGTACGACACCGTTGACCGACCCATTGAATCCAACCGAACGGGATACCAGCGGACAATTCGATGGCAACTGGGAAGGTAAGGCCTGGCTGACCAAGACGCCTCAGGTCACACCGACCAGCCTCAACGACCGTGCCATCTCCAACTGTGCCCCTTTTACCGATGATCTCAAGTTATCTGTGATCAAAGGCTGGGCCGATGGAAGCTTCAAAGCCAACGAACCGGTCACCTTCCGCGTCCCCGTTGACAGCGAAGGCCGTTTCTATGCCTCGGTACCCGTGCAGGGCAGTCTGGGAGTAAGCCGCCACCTACCCATTTTCGACTACCAGAAGCGCGTGATCATCAGCGGCATTCTTGATCCAAAAACCAGCATGGCCCATGGCTCGATCCGCACCGCACCGATGAATGACAAGGCTGGCTGCGAGGGAGATTTTGCGATGGCCAAAGACGGCACCATCACCGGCTACCCCGACCTGCCGCCCTACTCCGGTGACAGTGCAATGTCACCTTACTGACCCCCACGAAAATACAGCGCAAACGGCCGGTATCATCACCGGCCGTTTTTACATTCACTGATGACGCCTACTTCTGATGTGCATCACCCCTGCAGCTGGCAGAAAGCCATAAACTTTCTTTCATTCCTTTGTTGTGACTGCAGGTTACCATCCCCAGACATTTACCATGGCAATACTTAACCAGCACAGTGAAGCAACGAACTTTGCATCTGGCGACCTTACTCCCTCTAAGGACACATCTATGCGTTACCGCCACTCACTCATCACCGCGTGTCTCGCTGCCAGCCTTCTTGCGCTGACAGGCTGCCAGCAGCAACTAACCAAACCCGTCGCTGAAGACATGCGTGACAACTCTGGCCAGTTCGACGGCCAATGGCTGGGTCAGGCCTGGTCAACCAGCAGCTCCGATATCCAGCATATGAACATGGGTTCAACGGTCAGAACCTATTGTGATCGCTTCGCTGACGACCTTAGCCTCAACGTCAGCAACGGCTGGGTAACGGCGACCATGCGCACTGCTCAGCCACTCACCTTCAGGGTGCCCGTCAGCACAACTGGCGAGTTCTATGGCGCAGTGGATGTCACAGGAGGTAAGTGGTTTGTCGATGGCAGCCTGCCTATCTTTACCAGCAAGCGGCATCTGGTTATCAGCGGTATATTCAACAGCGCTTCCAACCACGTCAGTGGCTACATCAAGACCACGCCAGTGGATGAAACCGTTGGCTGTCGTGGCCAGTTTGTAGCCAGCCGCGGAGAAGCTTTCCATGGCGCGCCACAGGGGCTGCCGGGCTACACCGGCTCAGGTGAATTGCACGAAGTGGGTGGTGATGACCCCATCATCATTGTTCGCTGATCACCCTGTAGCAATAAAAAAGGGCGCATCTCAATTCGAGAGCGCCCAAAGATCTAGCAGCCGTCTGGAGTGATTTACTCAATGCGGGGCATTAATTCAGGACACAGCCTGAACGGCATCTGCATCCCAGTATCAGTTCCAACAGGCAGCTAGCATCAGACATCCATCATTAGTTGGGCAGTAGTCGATCACACCATCCCATACTTGCTATACCCGACGATTCCATTTCCTCAATGTCTGCAATGCTATAGCCAACACTCAGAAGTACGTCTCTGGTTGAGTGCCCGAAGCGTTCAACCGGAGTCACCGCTCTGATCTTTGCCTCACTGGGGCGGATAGCAAAATGGTCAATCTGAGTTACCCGGTGGCCGCTGGGATGATCAGGGTAGATAGAGAAGGCGTAGCTTCCTTTGTCGATACCTACCGCACCGTCTGCAACACGGCTGTACTTGTCACGCAGCTGCTGCATGGAAAGTGGCTCAGCCGCAGCAATATCAGCCGAATGCAAAACGTCCACCCAATAGTTCGTCGTCGCTGACTTAAAGCTGGCCTGTAAAAACGCATGCCGGTCTGAAGCCTGCGAAATGCCCTTCATGCCTTCAATGCTTTGCAGCTTGTCCAGTTCAGCAGGCGAAGCATCAATAAAGATCCAACCATCCTGTGTCGGATAAAAATACGACAGTGGGTGATTACCCAATGCATTGCGGCCGGATGGTTCATTGAAAGGAGCGCGCCCGTTGAAATCGTAGGCATAGGGCAACTGCGCCATATTCGTTACCGCAGAGAGTGAAGTACGGGCGCGGGTCACCTGCCCCGTCTTATGTTTCAGATACAGCGCCAACGCGATAGAAAATCCCGCAGCAAAGCCACAATTCACATCAAGCGTGCCGATATGGGCATGTTCTTCAGGAGTGGCTATGCCGCCAAATCGACTCATGATGCCACTGACCGCCTGAATAATGTCGTCATAGCCAATGTAATCGCTCATCGGCCCCCGATCAGGCCCGCCCAGGCAATCGAGTCGGCAGAACAACACGCCAGGGTTGATAGCCTGTAAGGTTTCATGGTCCAGCTTCAGCTGTCTAATTTGCCGCTCTGGCGCGTTGATGACCACCAGATCAACACTACGGACAAGCCGGTTAAATACTTCTCTGCCCTGTGCCGTGGTGATGTCGACCAGAGCACTTTTCTTGCCCATGCCACATTGGAAGGTATACATGGTACCTATTAATGGATCATACAGCGGTGTCACCGGATCCAGTTTGATCACCTCTGCACCAAAGCGAGTCAGGAAGGCGGCAGAATGTGGGCCGGCGATGACATTGGTCAAATCCAGTACTTTAAGCCCGTCAAGCCATCCTTTTGTTCCCTCTGGGGCTACCATTTGCAATGCAGCAAAGTCTGACGTCAGACTGCGATCCACTGCACTAAACGCATCGAACGCCTCATCTACGCTCGCCAGCGTACGGGCTTGCGGGTGCAGCAGTGGGTCTGTTAACCCTTCCAACCAGGCCAATGGTCCCGGCTGCTTCATGAGGCCATACTCCGGATCATTCACTTCGACGATCAGACCACTGCTATTAGTGTGCTCCAGTTGAACCCATTCCTCGGTCGTTTTGTGAGCTGCCCCCGGGATCTGCCCTTCACCGAAAATACGCCCCCACTCATCAGACGTCTTGAGTAAAAACGCCTTTTTCATCTTTGCGGCGATCTTATCCGCCCATACTTTAGGCAGCGGGTAGACCCCAATGGACGTTTCTCCATCCCACTGATCCACGGGCAGGTACAGATTCTTAACATCAGGCAAGCCTTCTGCCACCAGCTCATCGTAGATGCCAAGCACCTGCAGACAACGTCGAGCGTGGTTGCGATGGGAAGGACAAACGCAATAGAACATGCGTCCATCAGCACACTCATAAGTGCGGTAGAAAGGATCGAGAAACTCCTGCAAATCACTGTAGGACATATCCAGAGGCAGGTTACTGGCCTTACGGTAGGCGATTTCCTGTTCACGCATTGTCCTGTATCGCTCGGGCATCTCATCAATAACTATCGAGTTATAGCAGAGCCCTTCCATCAAGGAACTGGAAATGGGCACCTCTATGGCGTCGCCACGGCCGGACTTCTCACGACTGTACAGTGCCAGAGCGACGGCGGCTGCCCCCAAAGAAATAGCGTAAGAAGAACCCAAAGGTAATGGTGAAAAGCTGGGATTCAGCCCCATCAGCACACGATTAAATCCCATATCGGTGAAGACTCCAGAGGTTGCGGCCACCACAGCCTCAGTAGCTTTCCAGTCACGACGCAACGCGTCATTGCTGGCAAAACCTGGCATGGACAGCGTAATCAGTTCAGGGCGCTCCTGACGTAGAGCAGTGAAATCAATCCCCAGTCGCTGTATGACTCCGGGGCGGAAGCTCTCGATAACCACATCGGCCTGTGCAATCAATGCCAGGGCCTGATTCAGTCCTTCTTCCTGCTTCAAATCCAGACGGATACAAATCTTATTTCTATTTAATACCGCATTCGCAGGGTCATTCCAGAATGGACCTTCTGGCGGATCAATATGAATAACAGTAGCGCCCTGATCAGCCATTGCCATTGCAACAGCCGGACCCGCGATCTGCTGGCCAAAATCAACAACTCTTACGCCAGCCAAGGGTAAATGATTACGAGTAATCATATAGACTCATCCTTTCCAAATTAATACTGCCAACGATTCAATAGACAGCATTGTATTCTTATTTTCTTTTCGGAAGGCTCATAAGACGCCGCCTAAATAAGAAGCCACGAATTGTGCATTTCTAATAAAGATTAAATAAAAATCATACAGCCCTGCATTTAGCTCAATAGTAAGCCTCATCAGAAAATTGACCAGCAATTTAAAACATGCCTGAGGCCTAATTTTTTTTATAGCTATGCTTATTACCAAATACCAAGAAATAGCTCATTACCTAGTATGCTGAAGCAAAGAAAAATAATAGTACCGGGGAGGTCGTGCTGACTTGTCGCTACAGATACGTCACAGCAGTCCTTTTCAACTGCATGCAAGCGCAGAAAAACCGGTATTGAAAAGGCTCAGAGTAATCAGAATAAGCCTGGTTCAGGCATTGCAATACTCACCTAAAACTCGCCATCGTCATACCCAGAGACAAGCTAGCCATAATTATTTTCAACCCTAAGACCACTTTTTTATTGCTTTCCAAACGGACGATATCTACCAACAATGGCTTTGGTACGGAGGGTGAATCACTAGATAGGGCGAAAGCACTACCACCATTCCGCTACAAGGTCCTCCTATAAAAACAAACCCGTTTGACCACTCCCAGGTCAAATGAAAGCAAAAGGCCTACATCATGAAAAGTAATCGAGGCTGCAATCCTCACCAGTGCTGTTTTTATACTGACTTACCGGCTAACTCACTATGTGCGCAAATACAATCGCATATTTTGTTGATGGAGGCCTATAAATGAGCTCTCATATCAGCCGTCATAGTCAAAAAAACAACTCTGCTACAATGATATATGGGTCGGTAGCACTAATAGTGGCATTTGTGCTATTTACCATAATCAACACTACCTATGCCTCATCGCTGTTTAATTCAATGAAGGCATTCATTGCCAATGAGCTATCCTGGTACTACATTGGTATAATATGTTTTTGTCTTATACTTTCTCTTTGGCTAATCATTAGCCCTTATGGCAGCATTCGTCTTGGTAAAGATGAGGACCGTCCTGAGTTCAGTAATTTTTCCTGGTTTTCCATGTTATTCGGCGCCGGAATTGGAATAGGCATCCTATTCTGGAGTATTGCCGAACCAATCTATCATCTTCAGGGAAATCCATTTATTACTGATGCGCAGAAAGGAACCGTTGAGGCTGCTCAGGTTGCGATGCGTATTGCCATCTTCCACTGGGGTCTGCATGGCTGGGGACTATTTGCAGTCATCGGGATGCTTCTTGCTTATTTTTCCTACCGTAAAGGGTTGCCCCTCTCTATTCGCTCCAGCCTCTATCCCATTTTCGGTGAGCGTATCTACGGTCCGATTGGCCATGCAGCCGACTTGCTTTCGGTATTTGGCACTGTATTTGGAATTGCCACGTCGCTAGGACTGGGCGCCAAACAAATGAACACCGGACTGCATTACCTTTTCGGCCTGGAAGTATCTACTCCAGTCCAGATTGTTCTGATTGTTGTGATATCCGCTATTGCAACGGCCTCAGTATTATCAGGTGTCAACAAAGGCATTCGTCTTCTCAGCGAATGGAATATGCACCTGACGGTGGTTATTCTGGCGCTCTTCATTGTTTTTGGCCCTACGGTATATCTGCTCGGTGCTTTCTTCACCAATCTGGGCGATTACATTACCCATGCAGTCAATCTCGGCTTCTGGGTCAATCCCAATCCTAAAGACACATGGCAAGGTGACTGGACCATTTTCTACTGGGGCTGGTGGATTGCCTGGGCACCTTTCTGTGGCATTTTTATCGCCAGAATTTCCAAAGGAAGAACAATCAGAGAGTTTGTCATTGGCGTACTGATTGCCCCTACTCTGCTCGCCGCTTTCTGGATCACCATTTTTGGCAATACCGCCATGCATATTCAGCTGTTTGGGGCTAGAGGCATCGTCGAAGCCGTCAACAGCGATGTCACCATGTCGTTATTCAAGACTATCGAGCTGATGAATATCGGCCATGTCATGACCGTTGTAATGGCCAGTATCTGCACCGTATTGCTAGTGACTTACTTTGTTACCTCTGCTGACTCGGCAACGCTGGTTATCTGCACCCTGGTTTGTATGGGTGATGAAAATCCTCCCTCTCACTACCGGATTATCTGGGGTGCGCTGGTCGGTGCCGTCGCAGCTGTATTGTTGGCGGCGGGAGGATTAAGCGCCTTGCAGACGGCTTCTATTGTTGCTGCATTACCGTTCTCAGTGGTGCTACTTCTGGCTATCTATGGCTTGTTGAAATCGCTACACGAAGAAACCAGCCAGACCAGGAAAGAAAGTATTCAAAACGAAAGAGCTGCACGCGATAGCCAGGACGTATCAATCAAATCTATCAATACGACATCGGCATAAAGAACGTTGTGTCAGGATGGTTTTATCCATCCTGACAATACCAGCATTTTTTCAGCACCTTATACCTACTAGCCGTATCCACTTATAAGGAATGGTCATGTCCTCACAAATAGTTCTTCCGCGCCTTATGCAGATCGGTGGTGGAGCGATTCAGCAAATAGCATCCACGCTCCACTCATTAAACTGTTCCAGACCTCTTATTGTGACTGACAATATGATGGTTAAACTTGAATATGCGGCACATATCGAGAGGCTACTCACAGAGCACGATATTACAGCTGATGTATTTTCAGACACCGTCCCCGAACCTACGATGGCATCTATTCTTGCTGGTGTAGAAAAAGCCAAATCAGGTGATTACGACAGCATCATTGCTTTAGGTGGTGGCAGTCCTATTGATAGCGCCAAAGCAATTGCCATTCTCGCCAAATTTGGTGGAGGAATGCGGGACTACAAATTCCCCCGTATTGTCAATGAAGCAGGATTGCCAGTCATAGCTATTCCAACAACGGCAGGAACGGGTTCAGAGGTCACCCGGTTCACCATCATTACCGATGAAACCAAAGATGAAAAAATGCTCTGTGTCGGTCTTGGCTTTATGCCAATGGCAGCACTTGTGGACTACGAGCTCACTCTGAGCCTGCCACCCAGAATCACGGCGGATACAGGTATTGATGCACTGACCCATGCCATGGAAGCCTACGTGAGTAAAAAGGCCAATCCCTTCAGCGACGCCCAGGCTCTGGCAGCCATGCGCTTGATCGGCCCCAATCTGCGCAAGGCTTATCATGACGGTAACAATGCAACAGCACGTGAGGCGATGATGCTTGGCTCTACACTGGCTGGTGTCGCCTTCTCCAATGCCTCTGTAGCGCTCGTGCATGGCATGAGTCGTCCTATTGGAGCTTTCTTCCATGTGCCCCATGGCCTGTCCAACGCCATGCTGCTGCCCTGTGTGACCGCCTATTCCATACCCGCCGCGGCTGATCGTTACGCTGACTGTGCTCGCGCCATTGGCGTTGCTGATAGCAATGACGATGACAGTACCGCCAATCAAAAGCTCCTTGATGAACTGGTCGCCCTGAATCGTGAGTTGCATGTGCCAAGCCCCGAAGCCTTCGGTATCGATCGGCATAAGTTCTTTGAACTGATGCCCACCATGGCGGAGCAGGCTCTGGCATCTGGCTCTCCGGGCAACAACCCTCGTGTACCGAGTGCAGAAGAAATCATTGCTCTCTATAGCGAACTTTGGTGAGTCACAAGCGAAGCAGTTAGTACCTGTTCACTGCGCATTAATCAGCACAACAACCCCTCTTGAGGAAAATAACAATGGAAACCTTGGGTCATTTGATCAATGGACACATGGTGCACGAAGGCCAGCGCCAGCAAAGCATCTACAATCCAGCAACCGGCGCAGTCGCGCGACAGGTAAGTCTGGCCTCCGTGGCGACCGTCGAGAGCGCTATCGCAGCCGCCCATCAGGCCTATCCCGCCTGGCGCAATACCCCTGCAATCAAACGCGCTCGTATCATGTTTCGTTTCAAGGAACTGCTCGAGCAGAACGCCACCAGAATTGCTGAACTGATCGGCGAAGAGCATGGCAAAATCAGCCACGACGCGATGGGTGAGTTACAACGTGGTATCGAGAATGTGGAATACGCCTGCGGTGCCCCTGAACTGCTCAAAGGTGAGCACAGCCGTCATGTCGGCCCCAACATTGACTCCTGGAGCGAGTTTCAGCCACTGGGCGTAGTGGCAGGGATTACACCTTTCAATTTCCCTGTGATGGTGCCGCTGTGGATGTTCCCCATGGCATTGGTATGCGGTAACACCTTTGTTCTCAAGCCATCAGAGCGCGACCCTTCTTCTACACTATTTATTGCGCAGTTGCTGCAGGAAGCCGGGCTGCCGGACGGCGTCATGAACGTTGTCAACGGTGATAAAGAAGCCGTGGACACCTTGCTGCACGACAAACGAGTACAGGCTGTGAGCTTCGTTGGCTCAACCCCGATCGCCGAATACATCTATGCAACGGCCACTGCCAATGGTAAGCGTTGCCAGGCATTAGGCGGTGCTAAAAACCATGCTATCGTCATGCCTGATGCCGACATGGACAACACCGTCAATCAGCTGATTGGTGCTGCTTTTGGCTCCTCGGGTGAGCGCTGCATGGCCTTGTCTGTGGCGGTTGCCGTGGGCGATGCCACTGCCGACAAGCTTATTGCCGGGATGCAGACGGCTATGAGCAGCCTGAAGGTCGGCGCCTATACTGACAGCCACAATGACTTTGGCCCGGTGATAACCCGTGAGCATCAACAAAAAGTACTGGGATTTATCGATAGCGCCGAGCAGCAGGGAGCTCATGTTGTCGTCGATGGGCGGCACATTGAGGTCTGTGATCATGAACAGGGGTTCTTTGTCGGCGGCACCCTGATCGACCATGTTTCTCCAGAAATGCACAGCTACAAAAACGAAATTTTCGGCCCTGTGTTGCAGGTCGTTCGGGTCAAGACCATGCAGGAAGCAATGGATCTGATCAATGCCCATGAGTACGGTAACGGCACCTGTATTTTCACCCGTGATGGTGAAGCGGCCCGTTATTTCTCTGATCACATTTTGGTGGGTATGGTTGGCATCAACGTGCCTCTACCTGTCCCTGTGGCTTACCACAGTTTTGGCGGTTGGAAACGCTCACTGTTTGGTGACCTGTCAGCTTATGGACCCGATGCCGTTCGTTTCTATACCCGACGTAAAACCATTACACAGCGTTGGCCCAGTGCAGGCGTTCGCGAGGGTGTTGAGTTTTCCATGCCGACCATGAAATAAGCAGATTGAAGTTTGACTGCCAGACAGATAGAAAACTCTTTCGCGAGAGTGAATCTGGCTGGCAGTCAGATCAGCCTTACACGACTCAAGTGGTGTCAGGATGAGCAGCTTCTCGGCCGTTCGTTTCATCCAGCCCTTGCGCACCAGTCAATGACAGTCACAATCACGCCTGAGCACAGCCATATTGCGATATATGGCGCTTGATTTTTTCAGCACCCGCCATAGCAGTTGAGTATTTAAGTGAGTAAAAAACGCCTCCCGCCGCTTAATTGGCTACGCTCTTTTGAAGCTTCCGCACGCCACCTCAACTTCACCCTCGCCGCCACAGAGCTTAACCTGACGCAGGCCGCCATCAGCCAGCAAGTGAAGGGGCTGGAAACACAACTTGGCGCGACCTTATTCAAACGCTTGCCGCGTGGGCTCGAACTAACGGATGCAGGAAAGTCCTATCTCCCTCCTGTACGAGACGCCATCGAACGCCTGGCCGCAGTCACCGATGAAATATTCGGGCAGGGCGTTGCCAAGGCTGTCACGGTCAAAGTCAATCTGGTGTTCTTTACGCACTGGCTGGCACCCCGTCTGCATCGCTTTTATGCGTTGCACCCAGATGTGCGGTTGAACTTTCCCAGCAGTATCTGGATTGAAGAACGGAAATGGGACTCTGATATGGATATCCGTCATGGCCTTGGTAACTGGCAAGGACTGACATCAGAACGCCTGACGTGGGATCATCTGGTCCCGGTCTGTGGCCACAACGTCAACGGCAAAGCACCACCTGCACACATCGGGCAGTTAGCAGACTACACATTGCTGCATGTTGCGGGGTACAAGGAAGGCTGGGGATACTGGCTGAGTCAGTCTGGCAATGACGACCTCGTTATAGCCAGCCATGTCCATTTTGACACTCTCATTTCGGCACTGCAGATGGCCTCGCTCGGCCATGGCATTGCTCTCGGCAGGACATCACTTATCAGCAACCTGCTGCAGAGCCAGCTTCTGATTGCTCCCTTTGCAGAACAGTTTGCAACGCAAGAGGCGTTTTATCTGGTTTATCCCTCACAGCACAGTATTTCCCACAATGCGGAGAAGTTCAGAGCCTGGCTAGTACAGGAAGCCATCGATGCTCACCTGAACAGCTGAACAGCTGAACAGCCACCACGGCAAGAAGGAACGGACAGAAGATCAATGCACTCTGCAGTTCGATGGCCATTCATCCCGCCAGGGTCACGACAGCATTCTAGCCATCAGAGGGATAAGAATCGCACTCACTACGCCCGTCATGCCGATGGCCAGCCCCGCAAAGGCCCCTGCCAGAGCACTGATTTCAAAAGCCAGGGCCGTGCCAATGCCATGGGACGAGACGCCTAGTACAAAGCCTCTTATCTTGTGGTCTTCAATGTTCATCAACCTGAACAAAGGAGGAGCAACAAAGCACCCTAACGTTCCGGTAATCAGCACCAGACCAGAGGTCAGCGACGGATAGCCACCAATTTTTTCTGATATACCCATAGCAATGGGCGACGTTACCGACTTGGGCATGATCGACATCACCGTTTCCGGCATGCTGCCCATCAGCAGCGCCACCCCGGCTGCACTCATGGCGGCTACCAGCGCGCCACTGACACAGGTTACCAGCAGCAGGGCCAGTATTTCTCTGACTCTGGCCAGATGGTCATACAAGGGTACGGCAAGCGCGACCGTTGCTGGCCCGAGCAGGAAGTGCACAAACTGCGCCCCCTCGAAATACTGGTTATAGCTGATACCGGTCAGGGTCAGAATGCTGATGATGATCGCCATGGACACCAGCACCGGGTGCAGTAAAGGAGACCCCTTAGCCAGCCGGTTCAGCCACAGTGCAAACATAAACACGATCAGGGTTAAGGTCAGCCACAGCAGCGGGCTGGCTGCCAGATACAGCCACAGATCAGTCAGCCGGTCCATGTTTGCCCTCCTCACCCTTACCCATCATCCGCCCCATCACCAGTGAGGCGATGACAATGGTCAGCACAGAGCTGATCACCAGCGCCAGAGCAATGCTCAGCCAGTCCGCCTGAATCAGCCTGAAATGCACCATCAGCCCCACACCAGCGGGAACAAACAGCAGCGACAGGTGCTTCAGCAGCCCTTCCGCCACCAGTCTTAACCCGGACGGCACCTCGCCATTGATCATCAACCCTACCAGCAGCAGGATCATCCCGACCACCGGACTGGGGAAAGGCAGGTCCAGCGAGCGCACCAGCAACTCCCCGATCAGCTGACACCCCAGCAAAATAACAAATCCACCCAGCACCTGAAGCACTCCCCGCTATCAACGCTTGCGCAAAACTTTCAGGGCATCAGCGCAGCCCTGCTTATCACTGACTGACAATAATGTCGTATTTACACCTCGCACGATAAGTAGATCATGGTCTAGATATGTATGGTGCAACTGCACAAATTTTATCCAGACAGACTCGAACCATCGCCCACCGCCTTTGTTTTGCCAGTCGCTCGCTGTCGCGACCGGGCAGTAGCAGAACAGAGGCTACGGGCAATCAGCATGAGGTGAGTATGAATAACCGGGTTCAGCGGGGCGGCCTGCAGGTCGCTGCTATTTTGGATGACCTGATCGCCACAGAAGTACTGCCAGGCACCGGGGTCAGCGAGGAGCAATTCTGGGCAGGGCTGGAGCGAATTGTGACCACGCTGGGTCCGGTCAATCGCCATCTGCTGCAACAGCGTGATGATATTCAGGCCAGGCTTGATGCCTGGTGGCAGGCTCGTTCAGGCCAGCCATTTGATCTGGCAGCCTACCGCAGCTTCCTGCAGGAGATTGGCTATCTGGTCGAAGCCGGTGCTCCGTTCAGTATCAGCACGACTCAGGTAGATGCTGAAATCGCCACTATTGCTGGTCCGCAACTGGTGGTCCCCCTCAGCAATGCCCGCTTTTCCCTGAATGCAGCCAATGCCCGCTGGGGTAGCCTGTACGATGCCCTGTACGGCACTGACGTGATCGATGAAGGTCAGGGTTGCGAACGTAATCAGGGCTTCAACCCCGTCCGCGCCCGTCGCGTGATTGAGTGGACTCACGCCTTCCTTGATACCGCCCTGCCACTGGCAGAAGGCAGCCATGCGGATGTCAAAAGCTACAGCCGCACTGATGCGGACGGAACCGCTCAGCTACTGATCACCCTGAAGAATGGCCAGCAGACGAAGCTCGCAACGCCCACTCAATGGGTCGGTTACGGTGACAACAGCTTCCTGTTCCAGAACAACGGCCTGCACATCGAGCTGAAGATTGACCCGCTCAATCCTGTTGGTCGTCTCAGTGATGCGGGCATCAAGGACATCGTGCTGGAATCAGCCATCTCCACCATTCAGGACTGCGAAGACTCCGTTGCCGCTGTCGATGCAGCTGACAAGGTGCTGGTCTACCGCAACTGGCTGGGACTGATGAAAGGTGATCTGGAGGAAACCTTCAGCAAGGGTGGCAAGGACATGACACGACGCATGAACAGCGACCGTCAGTTCACCGCCGTCGATGGTTCCACCCTCACCCTGCACGGTCGCAGCCTGCTGCTGGTGCGTAATGTGGGCCACCTGATGACCACAGATGCCGTGCTGGACGCCGATGGCAATGACATTTTTGAAGGCATGCTCGATGCCATGGTCACCGTCGCCAGCGCCATGCATGACCTCAAAGGTCTGGGCCGGGTGAGTAACAGCCGCAGTGGCAGCATCTACGTGGTGAAGCCCAAGATGCATGGCCCTGCCGAAGCCGCCCTGACCAATGATCTGTTCTCGCTGGTCGAAGACGCGCTGGGCCTGCCCGCCTATACCGTCAAGGTCGGGGTGATGGATGAGGAGCGCCGTACCACAGCCAATCTGGCGGAATGTATCCGCGCCGTCAAAGAGCGCCTGGTGTTTATCAATACCGGTTTTCTTGATCGCACCGGCGATGAAATTCATACCAGCATGGAAGCAGGCCCCTTCCTGCCCAAGGAGCTGATCAAGGCTGAACCCTGGATCAAGGCTTACGAAAATCGCAACGTCGATGTCGGCCTGGCCTGCGGCCTGCAGGGCAAAGCCCAGATCGGCAAAGGCATGTGGGCCAAACCCGACAGCATGGCAGACATGCTGGCCAGCAAGCAGGCGCACCCTGAAGCAGGCGCCAGCTGTGCCTGGGTGCCCTCGCCGACCGCCGCGACTCTGCACGCCACCCATTATCATCAGGTGTCGGTCGCAGCCCGTCAGGAGCAGCTGAAAAGCCGGCCGATAGCCAGTCTGGATGACATCCTCACCCCCCCCCTGCTGGGCAATTATCAGCTCAGTGCCGACGCCATTCAGGCAGAGCTGGACAACAACGCGCAGGGCCTGCTCGGTTATGTGGTGCGCTGGGTGGATCAGGGCGTAGGCTGCTCGAAAGTGCCTGACATCAACAATGTCGGCCTGATGGAAGACCGCGCCACCCTGCGTATTTCCAGCCAGCATATGGCTAACTGGCTGCGCCACGGCATCTGCAATGAAGCGCAGGTGGTCGAAACCCTGCAGCGTATGGCTACCATTGTGGATCAGCAGAATGCAGACGACAGCGCCTATGTGCCCATGGCACCGGGCTATGACGGCATTGCCTTCAAAGCCGCGTCTGATCTGGTATTCAAAGGATGCGCACAGCCCAATGGTTACACCGAGCCTCTATTGCATGCTTATCGCAAACAGCTCAAAGGCAATGCCTGAGTTCGGCGATTGACGGAAACAAAACAGCCCGGATTATCCGGGCTGTTTTGTCTTCACTGAGGCAGGGACAGCTCACGCCGTCGCATTACCACCAGCGCAAAAAATGCCACACACAGCGCGCCAGACACCAGCGGGAACAGGATCGTCACCAGTGAGTAATGCTCCAGAGCCAGTAACGAGATGCCATTACGAATCGCCAGAATCATGAAAAAGCTCAAACGTTCTTCATGGGGCAGCAAATAGGCCTTCCGGAAGGACGGCATAAAGCCAAAGATTTCCACCACCGTCAGGATGATGACCGCAATTAACGGGTCAGCGGTGAGATACCACAGCGGCAACGACGACATCGCCAGCCAGAAATACACCCAGTCACTGCGACTGACCGAAAAATCCCCCCGCTTCGTGAAGGCCAGTACCGCCACATAGAGTGTCAGCAGGCCAGAAATGACAATCGGCCATGAACCGGCCCCGCCGTTATCGACCCACTGCGCCACCCCCACCACCAGTGTGGTCATCCCCCAGATGATCCAACTGAATACATGGGGTTTGGTGCGGCCATCGTGGATGGAGCGGATATAGGGAAGATACGCAATAAAGGTCAGGGCAATCGCCAGGGCGCTGTAAAACACCTTGAGGCTCATGATGGGCTCCATGGAATCCGTGGTATTCAGAGGGAAACAGTGCAGCAGAGTAACACGCCTGCAGGCGAGTTAAATCGCCGTTTGCGACATCATCCCTGTCGCCCATGGCGTTGGGAACGTGTTCTCTCAGCCCTTGAGATCAGAAGGATGATGAGTCCCGTTGGCGACCGGCACATCGCCCAGCTCAAACGGATTCACGCCGTCCAGACAACCGATGTTGTAGCCACACTCAGTGGGGTCTGAGCGGCGCTGATGATGGGTATACACACCACAGACAGAGCAGAAATAGTGCTTCGCGGTGTGACTGTGGAACTGATACAGGCGCAACACCTCCTGCCCCTGCACAACGTGCAGCCGATGGACGGGAATCGCCCCCATGATGGCTCCCTTGCGCCGGCAGAGGGAGCAGTCGCAGCGTATCGGCCGCTCGATGCCGTCCGGAAGTTCCAGCTCAAGCACCACGGCGCCGCAATGGCAGCTTGCCCTGTGCCGTGGTGCAATGATCGTTTCACCTATCTGTTTGATGCCCATAGTCCCCCCTGCTGGCAGCCAGCATCACTTCTCACCCGCCTGCCGACGGGCGTCCAGTGCAAACACCGTATCGTTCTTGATCTCACGCAGGGCGAAATGGGTATGTGCCTGCCCCACCCCTTCCAGCGTAAAGATCTTTTCGTTGAGGAAGGCGTCATAGACCGTCATGTCCTCCACCGCGACCAGCAGCATGAAGTCAGCACTACCAGTGACGGCGAAACACTGCAGCACTTCAGGATAGGAACGGACGGCGTCCTCAAAGGCCTGCTTGCACTCAGGCATGTGACGCACCAGAGACACGGAGAGCATCGCCCGCAAACCGCGTGCAATCTTGTTAGCGTCCAGTAAGGCCGTGTATTTGCGGATGACGCCTGCCTCTTCGAGGGCTTTTACCCTGCGCCAGGCAGCAGCGGAAGACAAACCGACACGTTCGGCTAACTCCAGGTTGGTAATACGGCCATCTTCCTGTAACAGATTAAGAATATGGCGGTCATACGAATCAAACATGACGAGATTCCAGCAACGCTAAATTATTTTTCTTTAAATGACGGACCGGTCAAAAATCCTTTCGTTTTATCCGCCAACCGACCTGCAAAAGCAAGCACATTTCCAACGCAACCTAATACAATTTTTCGCACACAAGGCAGGATTTACGTAACACTTTAGAGTTCACCCTCACCCTGCCTGGATAGACGACGCCTTTATAAGAACAACAGCAGCACCCCGGCCCACGCGGTGCTTGATGAGCAGGAGTTATCCCATGTCGCGATCCAATGCCGCCCGCGTGGCTGCGTCCGACCTCCACCCGCAGGCCCATATCGACTGGTATCAGGTGGCTTATCAGCTACTGGTATCCCGGGCACTGGATGATCTTGAAGAAGGGACGCTGGTACCGGCCAAAGAAGTGCTGTACCAGTTCTCCGCCCGTGGTCATGACCTCAGCCAAATCATTCTTGGCCAACTGCTCAAACATCCCCGCGATGCGGTCAGCGGCTATTACCGTTCCCGCCCGCTGATGCTGTCGCTGGGCCTGAGCCTTGAAGACGCCCTTGGTGGTCCGCTGATGAAAGCCGGTGGCTACAGCGATGGTCGTGATATTGGCGTGGTACACAACTTCCCCAATCTCGATGGCCCCTGCGGACTGCCCATGAGCGGTGGCGTTGGCGCCCAGTACACGCCCATTGCTGGCTGGGCACAGGCACTGCGTTATCATGCCAGCGTCCTCAAGGACAGCCGTTACGAGGGCAGCATCGGCGTAGCCCACGGGGGTGAAGCCTCCTGCGCCACCAACGGTTTCTGGTCAGCCCTGACCATCGCCACCACGCAGAAACTGCCGATGCTGTTCTACATCGAAGACAACGGCTATGGCATCTCCACTACCTCCGACTATCAGACTCCCGGTGCCGATATCGCAGCCAATCTGGCATCCTTCAAACAGCTGCGCATTTTCTCCGGCGATGGCACTGACCCTCAAGGCGCCGCTGAGCTGATTGAGTCGGCCGTCAGCTGGGTACGTGAAGGCCATTCCCCGGCGCTGATCCGCCTGACGGTGCCCCGTCTGTGCGGGCACTCTGCGCAGGATACCCAGAGCTATAAAAGCGAAGCCCGCATCGAGGCCGAACAGGCCCGCGACCCCCTGCCCAAACTCAAACACTTTCTGGTGCCGGGTACTCTGTCCGAGGCTGACTGGCAGAAGCTGGAGCAGCAGGCTCAGGCCGATGTGGCGACAGCCCTGAGCGCCGCGCGTGCCCGTCCGCAACCATCTGCTGCCCAGATTACCCGTCACGTCTTCGCTGAAGCCGACTGTCAGGGCATCCCCGAAGTGCAACGTCAGGGGGGTGTTGCGCCGTTCCAGCTGAGCTATCCGGCCGCCAGCACCATTGCAGCGGTAGAAGGTCAGCGCATCAATATGGTGACCGCCATTCGCCGTACGCTGGACAACGAGCTGTCCGTCAATCCACGCATGGTGGTGTTTGGTGAAGATGTCGGCCCCAAAGGCGGCGTCCATGCCGTCACCCTTGGCCTGCAGGACAAGTACGGTAAAGAACGGGTCTTCGACACCAGCCTGTCGGAAGAAGGCATCATCGGCCGGGCACTGGGCATGGCACAGGCAGGATTGCTGCCGGTGCCGGAAATCCAGTTCCGCAAATACGCCGACCCTGCCGAAGAGCAGCTCAATGACTGCGGCACCCTGCGCTGGCGCACCAACAACCGTTTTGCCGCGCCCATGGTGGTGCGCATTCCCGGTGGATTCTTCAAATGCGGCGACCCCTGGCACAGCCAGACCGCCGAAGTGAAATGGACCCATGCCATCGGCTGGCAGGTGGCCATGCCGTCCAACGCGGCGGATGCGGTGGGCCTGCTGCGTTTTGCCCTGCGCGACAACAACCCAACCATTTTCTTCGAGCATCGCAACCTGCTCGATGATGTGTCCGCCCGTCGTCCGTACCCTGGCGACCAGTACGTCATTCCCTTTGGCAAGGCCGCCACCCTGCTGCAGGGCGAGCGGCTGACACTGGTCACCTGGGGTGGCATGGTACCCCGCTGCCTGAAAGCCGCCGAAATGAGTGGCGTCAGCGTCGAGGTACTGGATCTGCGCACCCTGTCTCCCTGGGATAAAGAAGCCGTGCTGACATCGGTAAAAAAGACCGGCCGCTGCCTGATCGTCCATGAAGACAACTTCACCGCCGGGTTCGGCGCTGAAATCGCCGCGACGCTGGCCAACGACTGCTTCTTCGATCTGGATGCACCGGTCAGACGCCTGACCATGCCAGACATTCCCAGCCCCCATCATCCGGCATTGCTCAATGCGGTAGTGCCGACACCCGAAGTGATTTGTGCTGCTATCCAGCAGCTGGTGGAGGTGTGAGATGGGCTCGATGATTAACGTCAGGCTGCCTGCCGGTCAGCTGGAAGGCACCGCGGCCACCCTGCTCAACTGGCTGGTTCGCCCCGGTGAAAAAGTGCAGAAGGATCAGCCACTGGTGGAGCTGGAGACCGACAAGGTCACCATGGAAGTCGCTTCACCCGCTGACGGTTTCGTTGATCAACTACTGCTGGATGCCGGTGCAGAAGTCACCATGGAAAGTATTCTGGCCATTCTCAGTGATCAGCACGCGGACGACTTCGCTGCAGAAACGCCGACAGCAGCACAACCCGCTGTGGCAGATACGCTGGTCGCCAGCGTAGTCGAGCCGTCGACCAGCCACCCGCTGCTCAGCCCCGCCGTGCGCAGGCTGGCCAAGCAGCACCAGCTCGATCTGCATCAGCTGTCCGGCTCCGGCAAAGGGGGTCGGATCACCAAGAGTGACGTACTGAACTACCTGAGTAGCGCACAGGCTCAACCTTCTGCAGCCGCCAGCGCACCGCAGCAGGCCATGCCTGCACTGACTCAACCCGTGCAGCAAACTGCACCACAGCGCGCGGCAACCCATGCTGCGCTGGATCAGCCTGCCGCGACCGGCAATGCCTCCAGCCTGCGTCCGCATACACCGATGCGCAAACGCATCGCGGAGCATATGGTTGACAGCCTGTTACATACCGCGCCGCACGTCACCAGTATTTTCGAGCTGGATATGACGGCGATTCAGCGGCACCGCGCCGCCCACAAAGACGAATTCGCCCGGCATGATGTGAAGCTAAGCTTCACCCCCTACTTTGTCGCCGCGGCCGTTAAAGCCCTGCAGCAGGTACCCGAGGTCAACAGCCAGTTTCACCCTCACGGGCTGGAGCTGTTCCATGACTGCAATATTGGCGTCGGTACCGCACTGGGTAATGACGGTCTGGTGGTGCCGGTTATCCGGCAGGCACAGGATCTGAACCTGCTGGGGATTGCCCGGCGTCTGCAGCAGCTGACCCAGGCCGCATACGATGGCAGCCTGAAACCGGCAGACATGAAAGGTGGCACCTTTACCATTTCCAACCATGGCGTCAGCGGTTCGCTGGTCGCCACGCCGATCATCATCAATCAGCCACAAACGGCGATTCTCGGTATTGGCAAGATGCAGAAACGGGTCGTGGTCAAAGAGCTGGACGGTATCGACACCATGGTGATCCGCCCGATGTGTTACGTCACTCTGACCATTGATCACCGCGCGCTGGATGGTTATCAGACCAACACCTTCCTCAGTGTGCTGGTCGATATGCTGGAGAACTGGGCTTAGCCATTCAGCGCCCGGACTCCGGGCGCTTCACGAACGACTTCACTCGCAAACAGGTTTGGCATGTCTGCGTGTGATTCCCTTTGGCCGGTCCTGTCACCGGCCTTTTTTATTTCCGTGTTCGCCCGCGTCATACCGACAGGGTCAGCGCACGGTCCAGCGCACCGACCAGCCAGTCGATGTCATGCTCCTGAAATGCCAGTGTTGGCCGCAGCTTCAGTACGTTGCCGTGAGGCCCGGCCACAGAGGTCAGCACTCCCTGCTCGCGAAGTTGTTCAATCACGTTCAGCGCCCGCGCCTTGTCCGGCGTTTTATCACCGCGATGACTGACCAGCTCAAAGCCGATAAACAGCCCGGCACCACGCACATCGCCGACCGTCTCATGGCGCTGCCCCAGCAGGGTCAGCTCTTTCAGAAGCTTCGCCCCGGTCACCCGGCTGTGTTCCTGCAGCTGCTCTTCCTGAATGACCTGCAACACGGCCTGCGCCGCAGCAATGGACACCGGGTTACCACCGAAGGTGTTGAAATAGGGAATGGTATCGCTGAACGCCGCCAGCACTTCCGGGCGGGCCAGCATGGCAGACACGGGAATGCCGTTACCCATGGGCTTGCCCAGGGTGATGATGTCGGGCACCACACCGTGTCGGGCAAATCCCCAGAATGCCTCACCCGTACGGGCAAAGCCCGGCTGCACTTCATCGGCGATAAAAATACCGCCATTGGCATGCACCACATCAATGGCAGCCTGCAGATAGCCCGACGTGCCGGGCAGAACACCATCGGAGGAGAAGATGGAATCTGCCAGAAAGCCAGCGAACTTGATGCCATGTGCGGACATATCATCAATCTGCAGCTGGATCTGGGCTGCAAACCAGGCCCCCAGATCTTCCGCATCGACCCGATAAGGGTCCGGTGCCGGTACCAGCCGGGTGGTGCTGGCCAGAGGCTGGCCGCTACCCAGCGCCGGTGAGGCGCCAGAGGTCAGCTCACTGGTGCCGTGATAAGCCTCGCGGGTGACGATGATGCCGGTGCCGCCGCTGTAGGCACGCGCCACACGAATGGCCAGATCGTTCGCCTCACTGCCGGTGCACATGTACATGGCCTTGGTAATCTGTTCAGGCACCAGTGCCAGCAGGTCTTCGGTGTAATTGACGATGCGTTCGTGCAGATAGCGGGTGTGGGTGTTGAGCGCACTCATCTGCTGGTGCACGGCCTCAATCACCGCCGGATGGCAGTGCCCGATGCTGGCCACGTTGTTGTACACATCCAGATACTTACGCCCCGCAGCATCCCACAGGTACTGGCGCTCTCCCCGAACCAGATGCACCGGGTTGCGGTAGAACAGACGATACGAATCCCCCAGCAGCCTGCTGCGCTTTTCGACCAGAGCACGAATGTCTCCGCTCAATGCGTCGGCATGTTCAGCCCTGAAACTGTTGGTATCCATGATGGTTGAGCGCGTCACCACGGGCATATCTCCTTGTGTTCTGAAAATCATTGGCAGGCCATCCGGGTTACTCCGCTGGCGAATGACTACCAGTCTAATCAGGCATCCAAACAAAAAGCAACTTTTTACACATACGCAACTTTATGCACTGAAATAGATCACCTAAAACACCAAAATAGAGCACACAAAAACGCAAAACCACACAGACACAACTCAACGAAATCACCATAAAACCAATACAAATCTGATATTTAACTAATTTATCGAGTTAAATCCTAAGATTGGCATACGCCATGCAAAGGCAAAAACACAAAAGCACATTTATGCAAAATCACACTTAAAATACTCATACCTGCAACCCAGCACTCTCAGGAGCACCACCATGAAACGCCGTGCCATTCATCGTCTGAGCCTGTACACCGCCCTCTCTGTCAGCAGCATGACTTCACTGGCCCACGCGGGTGAGATCACGGTGTACACCGCGTTGGAAGAAGACGAGATCAAGGAGTATCTGCAGCAGGCACAGCAGGATCTGCCTGACATCAAGGTCAATGTGCTGCGTCTTTCCACCGGTGATCTGGGCCCGCGCATCCTGGCTGAAGCCAGTAATCCGCAAAACGATGTGATCTGGGGCTGGGCACTGACCAACATGATGGACCCGCGCATCAACAAGCTGCTCGACCCCTATCAGGCCAAAGGGGAAGACACCCTGCCCGCCAGTGATCGCGATGCGCAGGGCAAATGGTTTGCGGCCACCGGCTACATGGCGGCGTTCTGTGTCAATACCGAAGCGCTAAAAGAGAAGAACCTGCCCGTGCCCACCTCCTGGCAGGATCTGACCAACCCGATCTACAAGGGCGAAGTGGTGATGCCCAACCCGGTCTCCTCCGGCACCGGCTATCTGCAGGTCGCGGCACTGCTGCAGGGCAAGGGTGAAGAAGCAGGCTGGAACTTCCTCAAATCGCTGGATGGCAATATCGCGCAGTACACCAAATCAGGCTCGCGCCCCTGCAAGGCCGCCCGTACCGGTGAATATGCCATCGGCGCCTCACTGGCCTTCGCTGCCATGCAATCCATTGAAGAGGGGTATCCGGTGAAGATGATCATCCCCTCAGACGGTGCCGGTTATGAGATGGAAGCATCGGGCCTGATGAGCACGGCGAAGAACAAGGAAGACGCCAGGCGCTTCCTCGACTGGACCCTGTCGGCACAGGCCGCAGCGCTGTACACCAAATACAAGGAGATTGTCAGCATCAAGGGTGTGGAACAGTCAGCCGCAGCCAAGGCTGCCGGACTGCCCGCCGACCTCGCCACCGTTCTTTACCCGGTGGACTTCACCAAGAGTGCAGAAACCCGTGATGCCACACTGAGCAAATGGCAGCAGGTTATTGGTCGCTGATCGACTCCGGAACGTACTCACGATCTGCAGCATACCGGTCAGATCACGGTGCAGGGACTGTCGATGATTTACCGCGTTTTACTCAACGCCTGTTCGACGCCTTTCACCCTGCATGGCCCGGTTTAGCGGATCGTGAACACGCTCTCAGGCCGCCCGTTCAGGCGGACAGCCCTCCTCCCTGGTTAAAGGTATTCCCATGGCGCTGGTTATTCAGAATCTGCACAAAAACTTTGGCGGCTTTGTCGCCCTTGATCGCATCAACCTGACCATTGATGACGGCGAGTTTGTCTGCCTGCTCGGTCCGAGCGGCTGCGGCAAGACAACGCTGTTGCGCATCATCGCCGGGCTGCTGACCGCAGATGCCGGAAAGATCAGCCTTGATGGCAACAATCTGATTGATGTACCCGCCAAATCGCGTGGCTTTGGTATTGTTTTCCAGTCCTATTCGCTGTTCCCCCATATGACCATCGCCGACAACATCGGTTACGGCCTGAAAATTCGCGGGGTGAATAAAAGCGAAATGCAGCAGCGGGTGAAGCAGCTGCTGGATATGGTTCACCTCAGCAGCCTCGGTGACCGCTACCCGAATCAGCTGTCCGGCGGACAGCAACAACGTGTCGCCATTGCCCGCGCCCTTGCCGTCAACCCGGCCTTGTTGCTACTGGATGAACCCCTCTCCGCACTGGATGCCCGCGTCCGCAACGATCTGCGCCGGGAAATCCGTGACGTCCAGCAACGTCTGGGCATTCCCACCCTGATGGTGACCCATGATCAGGAAGAAGCCATGACCATGGCCGACAAGGTCGTCTGCATGCACGGCGGACACATCATTCAGGCCGGTAGCCCGCGCGAACTTTACGATCACCCGCGCAGTCGCTTCGTCGCCGAATTCATGGGCCACAGCAACCTGCTGACGCAGCAGCAGATCAGCCAGCACTTCCCCGAGTTGATCAGTACCCTGCCCGCACCGAATAGCGAAGACGACAGCCTGTTCATTCGCCCCGAGCGCATTTCTCTGTGCCTTGATGACACCCCAACGGCCAACTCAGCTGAAATCCGCGATATCAGCTTCCTCGGCAGCATCCAGCGCATGCAGGTACTCTGGCGTGGCCAGACACTGCTGGTCGAAACCAGCAGCGCCCAGCCCTGGCAACGCGGGGAACGTGTCCTCCTGCAAATTTTCCCCAAAGACTGCTTCTGGATCGCCGCATGAGTACCTTAACTGCTCCCCAGTCTGTGACTGACCGCTGGCTCACCCGCTGCTGCCTGTGGATTCCCCTGATTGCCCTGCTGATGTTTTTCGCGGTGCCCATGCTCAGCATTCTCTGGCACAGCCTGCTGGATGATCGCAGCGGCGCCCTCGGGTTCAGCAACTACCTGAGCCTGATGAGTTCGCCGGGCATCTGGCGCGCAACCCTGAACAGTCTGCTGCTCGGCATCGCCACCACGCTGGTGACGCTAGTGCTGGGATTTGTACTGGCCTACGGCCTCGAATGCTCGCAGATGCAGGGCAAACGTTTTATCAGCATGGCCATTTCCATGCCGGTACTGGCACCTTCACTGGTATTGGGCCTTGGTCTGATTTTCCTGCTGGGGCGCAATGGGCTGATCTCCCACGGCACCGGTATACGTCTGGAAATCTACGGTTTCACCGGGCTGCTGATTGCCAACGTGCTGTATGCCCTGCCCCAGGCCGTGATGATCATCCGTACCGCCCTGCGTCAGAGCGACGCCCGCCAGTATGAAGCGGCCACGGTACTCGGTGCAGGCGAATGGCGGCAGTTTATCGATGTCACCCTGCCCGGCGCCCGCTACGGCATCCTCAGTGCGGCCTTCGTGGTCTTCACTGTCACCATCACCGACTTTGGTAATGCGGTGGTTATCGGCGGCAACTTTCAGGTACTGGCGACGGAAATCTACAGCCAAGTCAGTGGTCAGATGAAGTTTGGCATGGGTGCCGTGGTCGGCATTCTGCTGCTGTTACCCGCTGCGGCCTCCATCTGGATTGAAAAGGCCGCCACCCGCCGCCAGCAGCTGATCGGCACCAGTGCCATGATTCCGCACCAGCCGCAACCGTTGCCCCGTCGTGACATCCCGCTGTTTCTGGTCAGCCTGAGCATCGCCCTTGGCATCATCACCGTCATTGCCACCGTGGTATTCGCCAGTGTTATCCGCCTGTGGCCCTACCGCCTGAATTTCACGCTGAAGCACTACGATATTGATCTGGCTGGCGGCTATACCCCGCTCTGGACCTCCATGTGGATTTCACTGCTGGCGGCCGTGGTGGGTACCGCAATGCTGTTTCTGCTCAGTTTCGGTATTCGCCGGTTGCCCGGCAGACAGGCTAATTTCGCTACTCTGCTGAGCGCACTGCCGGTAGCGGTGCCCGGGCTGGTGCTGGGTTTGTCCTATGTGTTCACCTTCAACACTGCGACGCTGCCCTGGGGGATGCTCTATGGTTCCGCCCTGCTGATAGCCTTGTGTAACTATTACCACTACCATACCCAGGGCTTTACCACGATGATGACCGGCATGCGCAGCATCCCGGCGGCCATGGAAGATGCCACCAGCGTGCTGGGCGGCGGCGTCCCGCGTATTCTCGGCGATGTGTATCTGCCGGCCATGCGCATCACTCTGGTGACCGTCGCCCTGTTCCTGTTCATGCGTTCCATGGTGACCCTGTCAGCGGTGATTTTCCTGGTGACGCCATCGTTACCGCTGGGTGCCGTCAGTGTCATGAGGCTGGATGAAGCGGGCTTCACCTCGCAGGCAGCAGCCTTCTCCACCTGCATCATGGTGGTGGTCAGCCTGACCGCGCTGGCATTGCAGCAACTGAACCGTTACGCCGGTAAGCGTACAGCACGACTGTAATAAGTCGGGCCCTGAGGTGGCCCGGCGTGATGCTGACGCCGGGCCGCCAGCAGACTGGCCTCCGAAAAAGAGAGATAAGACCGATATGCTAGAAGAAACCCGACTGCATCGTATCCGGGCCTTACTGAGCACCCTCAACCAAGTCAGTACCGAACAGTTGGTCCAGCATCTGGGCGTATCTCGTGAAACCGTGCGCAGGGACATTCTGAAACTGGAATCGATGGGAGCGCTGCGACGGGTGCATGGTGGCATTCTGGCCACCGGCCCTTCACCTGAGCTGCCGCTGTCGGTGCGCAATACGGTCAGAGAAAAAGAAAAGCATCAGATCGCCCGGGCCGCCGTCAAGCAACTAACCGCCGGGCAAACCCTGTTTATCGATGCTGGCAGTACGACCACCATTCTGGCTGAGCAACTGGCCTCCATGCCGGGGCTGACTATCATTACCAACAGTCTCAACGTCGCGCTGAAACTCAACTCGCTGGACAGCGAACATCTTAATCACGATGTCATCCTGCTCGGCGGACAGATGGGCTCTGCGCAGGCCACCTGCGGCCCCGGTACGGTGAGTGAGATTTTGCGCTATCGCGCCGATGTGGCTCTGCTCGCCCCGGTAGGGGTCAGCAGTCAGGCCGGGGCCAGCAGCTATGCCCATCAGGAAGCGGAAATCGCCGCCGCCATGGCGCGCAACGCCCGCCAGTGCATCATTCTGGCGGACTGCAGCAAGATTGGTGTGGAAAGCCGTATCAGCTACGCCAGCATTGAACAGATCGACATGATCATTACCGACAGTGGCGCCGCAACAGCAGATGACCTGCCTGAGCTGCAACGCCGCTGTGAGCAGGTGCTGCTGGTTTAACCGTGCACAGGTTCAAGAGGCGTGATAGCTCAGCCAGAAACGCTCACGACAGGGATTGTCGAAGGATTTTTTCTGCGGCATGACCTGCACTGGAGAATGGTCGTTAGATAGTACCTCATAGGTGATCCAGCACTCGCCGCAGAGCAGATCACTGTCGTCATCATCCAGCTCCATGGTGCGGCGTATCACCACGCCATTATCGAAGTGATAGGTGATCGCCTGCTGATGCACCTCAATCGCCTGATCCAGCCACTGTTGCTGCTGCGACTCGCGATGCACCACCTGATGTATGCCCCGGCGGTTGAGAATCACCTCAGCGTAATGATACAGCTCGTCCGTCATCATCCTGCTCTCAGTGCCCGAGCATCGAGGCTTCCATCGCCCGCAACAACAACATGCCACCCAACCCCAGTGGCATCAGGGTAAAACCGGCGAAATGCATGATGTAACCAGCCTCTTTACCGTAATGCCCCTGCAACTCCTGCAGCTTGGGAAACTTCAGCGGGTTAACAAAGCGCATCACCAGGGTGTAAAGACCGAAGGCAAAACAAACAAGCGCACCGATGGTGTAGATATTCATAAGCTGTAGATCTTCGTTAAGTGGAAAAGGGAGCAGCAAAAATCAGGCTGGAATTGTCGTGGATCGATGGGCGATTTTCTACCACTGAGAAAGGTAATGTCTGCCAGTGCTGAACTTGCTTCTGCCGCCTCGGGCATTACATAGCCACTTATCACACCCACAAAAACAATAACGACGGAAATATAAACAACGTGACCGACCTGATTACGTTCAAAGTGGCGGGAGACTGGCTGGCGCTGATGCGCGAGATGGGCGCCAAACCTGCGCCACTGTTCAAGCATGCACAACTGGCACCTGACCTGCTGCAGCGGGAAGACGCCCATCTGAGTATCACCGACTACTTCCGTCTGTGGCACAGCCTTGCAGCCCTGACCACACGGGAAGATGCGCCGCTCAAGGCCGCCCGCTCGGTCAGTACCACCCACTTCTCACCAGCTCAGTTTGCCTGCTTCTGCAGTGCCGATCTCAACCATGGCCTGCGCCGTCTGGCTCAGTATCAGAAGCTGCAGGGGCCACTGCGACTCGTCCCGGAGATCACCGCTGACCACACCCGCGTCAGTATCGAATGTCTGGCCACTCATGAGCCTGTGCCCTTTGCGCTGGGTATGACCGAACTGGTGCTGATCACTCAGCGGGTCAGACTGGCGACGGGCAGCCCGGTCACTCCCAGCCGGGTTGAGCTGCCGCAGTTACCGGAGGCCACCTCGCCCTTTGAGGCGTTCTTTGGCTGCATACCCAGCCAGGGTGCGCACTTTGCCGTGACCTTCCGCCAGCAGGATGCAGCAAAGCCCTTTGTCGTCGCTACCGAAACCATGAAAAAAGCCGAAGGCATGTGGCGCTTCTTCGACGCACTGCAGGTCAGCCCGCAGGCGCTGAACAACAGCGGTTACGGCCTCACCGAGCAGGTGCGGGCAGCGTTACTGCTGATGCTGCCCAGTGGCCGCTGTGCTATTGATGATGCGGCTGCCTTGCTGGACCTGAACAAACGGACGCTGCAACGCAAACTGGAGGAACAGGGCCAGCACTTTCAGCACCTGCTCAATCAGCTGCGTCGTGATCTGGCCTGCCATTATCTGATTCACTCCGCTTACACGCTGGCGGAAGTCGCCTTCCTGCTCGACTTTCAGGATATCCATTCCTTTATCCGCGCCTTTCGCAGCTGGACGGGCACCACACCGGGCGAGTACCGCTTATCAGGTGGCTGGTGGCAGAGCTCAGCGCTACCGGTGTAGCGTTTGCCGCCCTCGACTCAGCCCAACGCCGCTGCGATCTAACCCAGCGCCGCCAGTGACTTAACCAAGAGCCGCCAGCGACTTAACCCAGAGCCGCCAGCGACTCGGGCAAAATCTGCCCGCCGTCGATAATCAGCGTCTGGCCGGTGACATAGCCCGCTTCTGCCGACGCGAAATAGCGGGCAGCGTGAGCAATATCCTCCACACTGCCAAGGCGCTTCAGCGGAATCGATGCACTCATCTGTGCCAGATAGTCATCTCCCATGCCATCCAGCCCTTCCGTCAGAATATTGCCGGGCATCACCGCATTGATGGTGATGCCATATTTAGCCAGCTCAATGGCTGCCGTTCTGATAAACCCCAGTTGCCCGGCCTTGCTGGCACCGTAGTGTGACCAGCCGGGATAGCCGGTCACCGGGCCGGTAATGGACGAAGTCACCACGATGCGCCCGGCAGCACTCTGCTTCAGGGCAGGCAGCGCGGCCTGCACGCTGATAAAGGTGCCTTTGAGGTTGGTATTCAGCACCGTATCCCAGTCATCCCCCGTCATGGTTTCCAGTGACGCCGAGGGGAAAATACCGGCGTTGGCACACAGCACATCAAGACTGCCCCATTCACCCACCACCGCCTCGACTACCGCCGCCATGGACGCCTTGCTGGTGACGTCACCCGCACAGGCCAGCGCAATGCCGCCTGCAGCGCGAATTTCCGCGACGGTACTTTCGACCGCCTGCAGATCGCGGCCCAGCACTGCCACTTTGTCGCCCTTGCTGGCGAAGACACGGGCAATACCCTTGCCGATCCCTTTGCTGGCACCGGTGACCAGAACAGAACGAGATAAGGTGGAAGTCATAGTGTGTCCTTTTGCTCAATAGCGAAGAGTCTGCGTGAACAGCGGTCAGGTGAATTCAGACCGCTGCAACCTCATCAACTGACCGGTGGCAGCAACGGCATCAGCCCGCCAGCTGCTGCATCACGGTATCGAAATGGCTGAGAAACAGATCAGCATGCTGCTGGTTAAAGCACAGCGGTGGCCGAATCTTGAGGGTGGCGCCGTACCGGCCTGCTGCGCCGATCAGCACCCCCTGCTCACGCAGGGCGTTGATAAGCTGACCGGTGAGCCGGGGATCAGGCTCGGTAGGGCTATCGGCGCAGCTCAGATCCACACCGATAAACAGGCCACTGCCCCGCACCTGACTGATCACCGGCCAGCGTTGCTGACGCCGTTGCAGCTGCTGCTTGAAGTAGGTGCCGGTATGCGCGGCATTGCGCTGCAACTGTTCCTTTTCGAGGGTATCCCACACCGCCTGAGCCGCGGCGATGGCGGCACTGCTGCCGCCGAAGGTATTGAAATAGCCCTGCTGCTGCGCCAGACGGGCCAGCATGGGTTGCTGCGCCACCAGACCAGCGACGGGGAAGCCATTCCCCATTGGCTTACCAAAGGTGACGATCTCCGGTTGCAAGTCATGGCGCACAAACCCCCATAACGCCTCACCGGTTCGGCCAAAGCCAGGCTGCACTTCATCGGCAATCAGGACGCCGCCTGCCGCGCGCACCAGCTCGACCGCGGGCTGTAAAAAGCCCGGCGGGTCGGCATAAATGCCATCGGAAGAAAAAATGCTGTCGATCAGCAGCGCCGCACAGTCATAACCGCGCCGGGCCAGCGCACAGAGTGCCCGCTGAGTCTCCTGCTGCAGCCACTGGCGGGCATCTGTGTGCGGATCATTCAGGGGTTCGAGCGAGATAGTCTCCACCCACGGCGGAGGCTGACCGGTTTTGTAGGAAGAAGGCGACACCTCCGTCACCCGCTCGGTATTGCCGTGATAGGCCGCCGCCGAGACGATAATGCCCTGCCGGCCTGTCCACTGCCGCGCCAGCCTCAGGGCCAGATCATTGGCCTCGCTGCCGGTACAGGTCAGCACCAGCCGCCCGTCCGCTACCGGCAGGCTGGCCAGTAGCTGTTCGGCATAGTGATGGATGGCATCATCCAGATAGCGGGTGTGAATGTTCAGCTGACCCAGCTGGCGGCTGACCGCTTCCACCACCGCCGGGTGGCAATGCCCCAGCACCTGCACATTGTTGTAGGCATCCAGATAGCGCCTGCCCTGACGGTCGAACAGCCACACGCCTTCACCGCGCACAATCTCCAGCGGCTGACGGTAGAACAGCATGGTGGTTGGCCCGAGTGTCGCCAGACGTTTCTCCACCAGCTGTGCCGTCGCCGGTTCCAGCCGGTCGCCGGGCTGGAAGGCGTTCTGCTCCAGAATCGGTTTGATCGCCGCGGGCTTATCCATAGCAGCAGGCTTATCCATAGCAGCAGGCTTATCCATAGCAGCAGGCTTATCCATAGAGGGTGTCCGTCAGCATGGCGCACTGAAGGGATTCGGCCGTATCCACACGCATGTGCTGCAGATATTTCCTGCCCAGCTCAACGGTGCCTGCGGTAAATGCCTCGCCCTGCGACTGGGCCAGCTCGGTATTGGCATGTGAGGCCACCCAGGCCAGCAGGGTCAGGCGACGTAGCATGATAAAGGTAGGAATTTCGGCGATATCCGCCGCACTCAGCTGGCCCTGCGTCTGGTAGCCTGCCACCCAGGCATCGATCAGCTGCGGCAGATCGGCCCGAGTCTCGATAAAGCTCACCGCCCCGGCCAGATCGTAGAGAAACCAGCCCAGCCCGGCATCATCAAAGTCGATGACACGGGTATCCCCCTCAGACTCCAGCAGATTGGCCAGACGCAGGTCTGCGTGAATCAGCCCGAAACGCTGATGCCCCATGCCGTAGCGCAACAGCCGGGTATGCAGCAGTTCATCGACCTGCTCCAGCAGTACTTTGCCCGCCTGATCAAGGCCGGGGCCATCACGCCAGTCACCCCAATGTTTACGCTGCCCGAGACAGCCGTCATAGTCCCAGATCAGACGCTCGAAGTAGGCAGGCCGCGCCCAGCCACGGGCATGGTTGTGCATCCTCGCGGTGACCGCACCGAGTCGTTTGAAGGGCGCGATCAGCTCAGCTTCATCCGGCGCGACACCGGGAATCAGATGGAACATCACCACAAAGCGTTCTTCCTCCAGATTGAGGGTTTTCACACTCTGGATCATCTCCCCATTGCTGCCCGCCAGCGCCTGCGGTGTCTGTACCCCGGCTTCGTGTTGTAACGCGGCCATCCAGGCCAGCTCCGTGCGAATCGCCTCACGGCTGTGATAACCGGTGCGATGCACACGCATGATCAGCGGCTCACTGTCACCTGTGCGACTAACCCTGAAAGTGGCATTTTCCGACAGGCTCAGCAGCTGTAATTCAGCACCCATGCGCAGCCCCCAGCAAGCCAGCGCACGCTGGGCAACGGAGTGCAGATGTTCAAGCTGCTGCTTGGGAGTGAGCTGTTCAAACGCAGAGAGCGTGACTGACGCAGGCTGGGTCATGTTTAACCTCATGACTTTTAGTTTCCCTACAGGAAGAGCAAAGCCTGCGCCAGATCAGCTAACCCTCTGAACTAATGGTACTTTCTCTGTGAATACCGGCTGACACGGCGGTGGGATGAAGCCAAACAAGGCGCAAAAAGTAAGACGACAGGACGTGATCAGGGGCGAATGCACCACGGCTGCGCTTCTGGACTACTGAGCCAACTCAGCCTGAGCTACCGGGCCAACTGGCTATAGCCAGTGACCGGCACCTCGACAAAGCGCATTTCCTGACAAAACACCAGCAGCCCTCGTCCATCTGCCTGGATCCGGGCTTTGAAAATCTGACCCACTTTTACAAAGCGTTTGGGTTACCCACCCAATGCGCTGAATGCAAAAGCGCTTTGATGGTGTACACCGCCTCGTCTCACGGAAAGTTAACGCGAAACAATGCAGCCAGACTGGCCAGTCGTTTATCTCGGGTCCATAAGCGAGCGCCAGGGTTGATCAATACTGAGGCCAACAACGTCAGATCGACCAGACCACAACCACGCCCATACAACTTATGTTGTTCTATAAGAGCAAGAACCTCTGAGGTTGTCGCTACAGTACTTTGGGGCAGGAGGCTCAGATCCCTAACAGGCTGTTGAAAAACGTTATCGAGGCAGCCGAGACAAGGAAAAAACAGGCGAAAAAGCGGAGTTTAGTGAGCTAAATGAGCATTTTGAGCCTGTTTTTGACGCGGTATTCGGCAACGCAGATAGATTTTCAACAGCCTGCTAAGCGTTTGCTGACGATCGGGCGGCGTACCGCAAGCCATCTCCAGAATCACCATGGGATGACTCAACACCTGATTCAGTGATAGCAGAGAGACCAGTTGAGCATCGTCATTGCGAAAATGCTCCACCCATACGGACGTATCCACCAGCACAAGGCTCATTACTGTTTAACCTCATCACGACGTCTGGGTACCTCCTCCATATCTGGCTGATTACCGCCAAGGGCGGCAAGGCGCTGAGCTGCTTTAACCTGTACATAGGTCTTCAGCGCCTCACGAAAGATATCCACTTTTTCCATAGCAGGATCAGACAGTTCTATAGCTTGCTGGTACAGCTCATCATCAACACTGACGGTAGTACGCATCACTTACCCCCTCTGTCATCAATAGTTGCATCAGCCTACATCAATAAGAAAAAACCGGCCACCTTACGAAAGAGGGCCGGTTCAACAGGGCAACACGTGCTCATCAATGCCAGAGGTATCCTGCTACAACCCCAGCAGATAAAGGCTGATGCCGGGGAACATCACCAGCAGGGCAATGCGGACCAGATCCGAGGCGATAAAGGGCCAGACGCCGCGCGCGGTTTCCTGATAACTGACGTCACCGGCGGCACGCTGCACAATAAACAGGTTCATCCCCAGCGGCGGCGTAATCAGCCCCAGCTCCACCACCATCAGCGCCAGAATGCCGAACCAGATGGATTTCTGCGCCTCAGTCATGCCGAAGTAATCCAGCCCCATGATCAGCGGATAGAAGATCGGGATGGTCAGCAGAATCATCGCCAGCGAATCCATCACGCAACCGAGCAGAATGTAGAGCAGCAGAATCGCCACCAGCACCAGCATCGGCGACAGACCACTGCCTTTGACCCAGTCCGCCAGTTCCGCTGGCAGCTGTGTCAGTGCCAGCCCGGTAGTCAGCAGGTCAGCGCCCAGCAGTACCAGAAAGATCATCGCCGTGGTTTCTGCCGTGCCCAGCAGGCAGGCACGCAGGCCCTGCCAGCGCAGTCCACCCTGGATATACGCCAGAATGCCGCAGGCAGCCGCGCCAATGGAGGCCGCTTCCGTCGGGTTGGACCAGCCACCGTAGATACCGACGATCACCACCAGAAACACACCCACCACCGGCAACACCCGCAGCAGGGCCATGACCCGCTCAGCATTACTGGCTTTGGGAATATTTTCCGCCCCGCCTTCGCGCGCCACCATGATGCGTGACACCAGCAGATAGCCCACCACCGCCAGCACACCGGGTAACACCGCAGCGACAAAGAGTTTGGCGATGGACTCCTGCGTCAGCACGGCATAGATGATCAGCGGTACGGACGGAGGAATCAGAATGCCCAGCGTACCGCCTGCCGCGACCGTGGCGGTGGCCAGCCTGCCGGAATAGTTGTGACGGCGCAGCTCAGGCAGGGCGACCTGACTCATGGTGGCCGAGGTGGCCAGTGACGAACCACAGATAGCGCCGAAGCCTGCACAGGCACCAATGGCTGACATGCCCAGACCGCCACGCAGGTGGCCGACAAAGGCTGAGGCACAGGCGAAGATCGCCCGTGACAGGCCACCGTGGGTGGCAAACTGACCCATCAGCACAAACAGCGGGATCACCGCCAGGTCATAGTTGGACAGCCGTGAATAGGCCAGATTGTTGAGGGTGTACAGCAGCGCGCTGGTGTCGCCCTGATTCAGTACCAGAAAGCACACCGCACCGCCGACCAGCATGGTCACGCCAACATGAATGCGCAGCATCAGCAGGATCATCAGGATACCCAGCGCGGAGAGTCCCAGCGTCAGTCCACTCATCCTTCATCCCTCCCCTGCTGGTCAGTCACACAGAGATAACTGCGCAGCAGTGCCGCCATCGCCAGCAGTACCAGACTGGGCAGTATCATCAACAGCGGAATCCATAGCGGCACCGACAGCAAGGTGGTGACATCGCCGTATTCGCGGCTGTCGAGCATTTGCAGGCCGGTACGCCAGCTCAGGATCAGCGCTGCCAGAGCGCAGCAAAGATGGGCCAGTGCATCCAGATAGCGGTTCACCACGCTGGGCAGCCAGGCCGTGAACGCATCCACCTTGATATGGTGGCCACGCATTTCACACAGAGGCAGAAACGCCGCGATGGCCACGGCGGCCCCCATTTCCATCAGTTCAATATCACCGTGTACAGGTGCAGAAAAAAGCTTGCGCCCGAAGATGGACACCAGCGACATCACCATCAATGCCACCAGCACAACCCCCCCCAGCAGCGCCCACGACTGGCAGAGCTGATAGAGTGCGCGGCCATACCAGCCGCGCAGCCAATCGGTACTCCGCGTAAGGGAGATCGATTCGTTCATTACCTGTTACCTGACCGGTTACTGGATCTGCTGGCTGATGGCGCGTGCGCCTTTCAGCAGTGCCTCGCCATCCAGGCCCTTGCCATCCACTTCCTTGACCCAGTTGTCGGCAACCTGAGCTGCCGCCGTCTGCATGGCCTGATAATCGGCATCGCTCATCTGCACAATTTCACTGGCCGGTGTCTGTTTGAAGGCGGCATCCATCTCGCCGTCCCACACCTCACCGATAAACTCGTTGAGTGCCGGTCCGCTGTTACGCTCGATGATGGCCTTGAGGTCGTCGGGCAGACGGTTGAAGGTGTTCTTGTTCATCAGCATGGTCAGCACGGTGCTGGACAGCGCGGGCTGACTGGCTGAGGGCTCGGTGTGGAAATGCGTGACTTCGTTGACCTTGACGTCACGCATGGCGTTCCAGGTGAACAGCACCCCATCAATCACGCCTTTGGAGATGGACTCGGTCATCTGCGCAGGCGGCATGGAAACCGGTGTCGCTCCCAGTGCTTCAATCAGCCTGGCGGAAGAACGGTTGGACGCGCGCAGCTTCATATCTTTCAGATCCGCCAGCACTTTGACCGGCTTACGTGCGGTATGAATGCCCATGCCGCCGTCACTGTGCATGGCCAGTACCTTGTAATCGGTAAATTCATCCCTGGCGTAGTCTTCATAGAACTTCCACACCATCGGATTACTCTTGCGTGCGCCGTAGGGCAGCATGAAGGGCTGTTCCATCGCTTCAATACGCGGGAATTTGCCCGGTGAATAGGACGGTGCCGTCCAGACAATGTCCGCCACGCCATTGCGCACCATGTCAGCCAGCCTGGCCGGTGTGCCGCCCAGCTGCATGGAAGGATAGAGCTGACAGCTCAGACGCCCGGCAGACTCGCTTTTCAGCTTTTCACACCAGGGTTCAAAAATAAGCCGCTGGTGATGCGAGGTAGCAGGAAGGAAGTGACCAAACTTGAGGACGAAGGTATCAGCAGCCTGAGCAGTACCTGCCAGCATGGCAGCAGCCATCACCGCAGCTAAACGGATGGATTTCATCTGTGACTCCCAAGGGTTCTTGTATTTGTTGTGTGGTTTCAGCGACGAGCAGCCAGGCTGCCGGTCAGTGACACTGGAATCACCTGCCTGCTGACACGTGTTTAACTGACCCCACCTCAACACCCGCATGAGCAAGCGCCGATGTTGCAGTCATAAAACAGTTATGTGTTACAGCAATTGGCAGTTTGGCGCGCGATTACGTGTCACCTTCGGAAGCCATAGTCCACATTTGACACATAAAAATCAATAAAAATGAATTTTTGCGTATCCCTTCCAGCAAGCAATAGGGGTAAATACGCTTCCACAATGTGCAAATTCAATCACTTAGCACAGTTAAACCTTGGTATTATGCCCCTCACAACTACCCACATTGTGCATAACAACACCCCCGTTATTAGACTTTTTAGATACGTTATTTTTGTTTTTATCTATTGTTAAGTATCACTTTAGATGGCTACACTAAAAAAACTCAGGGTCAGGCAGAACGCTTTCGCCGCCGGAGCACTGCAGGCACAATGTGTCCCAGCACTCGAGCCAGCACCTGGCCATACAAAAACAACCAGAGTGAAGTCGTGAAAATGCAGAACAAAAATACCGTCCAGCTTGATCCGCTGGAGACCGCCAGTATTGATGAATTGCGCCAGCATCAGCTTGACCGCCTTCGCTGGAGCCTCTCCCACGCTTACAACAACGTGCCGGTCTACCGACAGAAATTTGCTGAGCTGGGCGTCCATCCGGATGACCTGCGCAGCCTTGATGATCTGTCTCGCTTCCCTTTCACGGTGAAGAGCGACCTGCGCGACAACTACCCCTACGGCATGTTTGCCGTTCCCATGGATCAGGTCGTGCGTCTGCATGCTTCCAGCGGCACCACCGGCAAACCCACCGTGGTCGGCTACACCCAGAATGACATCGACACCTGGGCTAACGTGGTGGCACGCTCAATCCGGGCGGCGGGCGGCCGCCGTGGCGACAAGGTACATGTGGCTTATGGCTACGGACTGTTTACCGGCGGGCTGGGCGCGCACTACGGCGCCGAAAAGCTGGGCTGTACGGTGATCCCCATGTCCGGCGGGCAAACCGAGAAGCAGGTACAGCTGATCAAAGACTTCCAGCCCGACATCATCATGGTCACTCCCTCCTACATGCTCAATCTGGCCGATGAGATGGAGCGTCAGGGTGTCGACCCGCACAAACTGGCACTGCGGCTGGGTATCTTCGGCGCGGAACCCTGGACGGGAGAGCTGCGCAGTGTGATCGAGCAGCGCCTCGGTATTACAGCGCTGGATATTTACGGGCTGTCTGAAGTGATGGGGCCGGGCGTGGCCATGGAGTGTTACGAAAGCAAAGACGGCCCGACCATCTGGGAAGATCACTTCTACCCTGAAATCATCAACCCGCTCACCGGTGAAGTGTTGCCCGATGGCGAAATGGGCGAGCTGGTCTTTACCTCGCTGAGCAAGGAAGCCCTGCCCATGGTGCGCTACCGTACCCGCGACCTGACCCGCCTGCTGCCGGGCACCGCCCGCCCGATGCGCCGCATCGACAAGATCACCGGCCGCAGTGACGACATGCTGATCATCCGTGGAGTGAACGTCTTCCCCACCCAGATCGAAGAGCAGGTTCTGAAGGTCAAACAACTGGCCGAATGCTACGAAATCCACGTTTTCCGTCAGGGCAACATGGACAGCATTGAAGTGCATGTGGAACTGCGTGCAGAAGCCGGTGAGCTGGACGAGTCTGCTCGTAATACTGTCAGCCGCGAACTGAGCCACCATATCAAATCCCATATCGGCATCAGTTCACGCATTGTGCTCAACCCCTGCTACACCCTGAAGCGTTCTGAAGGCAAAGCCTGCCACGTCTATGACAAGCGCAAGGCGTCCTGACCAGCCTGAAAGCAGGACAGACGGCACAGCAGACGTGCACAGAGAAGCAAAAAATGAAAACGCCCGGATGAGTCATCATCCGGGCGTTTTCTTTGGTCGGGTCGAAAGGTGAAGCAGAGTTAGTGGCCGATATGGCTGACGGCATCCAGCACTTTCTGGGCGCCCTCTTCCATTTCTTCCATCAGCGCCATCAGGGATTCAATCTCGCTGCGGTTCTGCTCACTGAACGTACCGATCTCGTTGACCGCATCCGACACCTGCTGGGAAATCTGCAGGTTACCCTGCACCACCGCGTTAATCTCGGAAGTCGCAGCACTGGTACGGCTGGCCAGCTTGCGTACCTCATCCGCCACCACGGCAAAGCCACGACCTGACTCACCTGCCCGCGCCGCCTCGATGGCGGCATTCAGCGCCAGCAGATTGGTCTGATCAGCCACCGCGCTGATCGTCGAGACGATGTTGGCAATGCCGCGCGCCTGCTCATTCAGCCGCGCAATAATATCATCGGTGTGGCGAATCTTGTCGCCGATCATGCCCACCATGTTCATGGAGGAGTGCATGCGCTGACGACCATCGCGGGCTACCTGATTGGTCTGCAGCGCAGTGACGTTGGCCAGTTCTGCCGCCGCGCGGGCCTGCTGCGACTTTTCAACCTGTTCGGTGATATTGGTGGCGAACTTGATCACGCGCTGCACCTTGCCCTGACGGCTCAGGATCGGGTTGTAGGTCGCTTCCAGCCAGATCGGCCGGTGATGCGCATCCAGCCGTTTGAACTGGCCACTCTTCAACCGGCCATCCGCCAGCTCCTGCCAGAAACGCGGATTCTGCTGATAGAAGCTGTCTTCACAGAACATCCGATGGTGCTGCCCCTGAATCTGTTTCAGCGAGTAGCCCATGGTGGCAAGAAAGTTGTTATTGGCCGTGATAATAGTGCCATCCGGCTCAAATTCGATAATGGCCATTGATCGGTTGATCGACTCATAAATAGCTCGCTGCTGAAACAGTTCTCTGGCCTTTGCACTAACGTCAGTGGCGAACTTCACCACCTTGGTGATGGCGCCGTTGTCACCCCGAACCGGAAAGTAATTGGCCTGCAGCCAGATCGGTTTACCTGCCTTGGTCATACGCTCGAACACACCTTCGTGGGACTGCCCACGCTTCAGGTCCTGCCAGAACTGACGGTACTCTGCTGACTTGGCGTAATCGCTATTACAGAACATCGCGTGGTGCTTGCCGGTGATTTCACTGAGGCTGTACCCCATCGTCTGCATAAACAGCTCATTGGCGGAGATGATATGACCCTCAGGGGTGAACTCGATCAGAGCGACATTATCGTTGATCGCATCAATAACCTGCTGCTTGCCGGTCAGGGTTGAGCGCAGTGCACTCATTTCTTCTTTACGTTTGCGGGAGCCGAACATGGTTGGCGCTCTCTCATCTCTCGGATGAATGCCAGAAGCATGCTGTCCCTGAGCTTGCGGCATCCTGAAATATATCCTCGCTGCGCCTGCCAGCGCGGAGGTGAAGCACAAGTGAACGACGAACGATGAGGCGACGATTGAACGGAACTGCCGGGGCTGGATAGTTGACGGGAGTGCCTGTGAAAAGCGTTCAGCGGCTTCTACTGAGTGCAAGACTAGTGATTGTAAATAAACTGGCAAGATGCCTGCATCAAGTCGACGCCATACCATCCGGTGCAGTCGCCAAAAGGCGTATAAGCAGGATAAAACCTAACCCGAAACAGATAGCGCAGAGCTTGCGGTCAGTTGGTGAAAGCCATCGGCGGAAAAGGATTTACGCTGGCTGATACGTGCCGCTTGTCTACCCCGCCAGCTTGCTCTTCAGGTTGCGGAACACCTTGTCGTATAGGAAAAAGCAGCGCAGTGAGCGCGAGATACGGCGTATATGACCATCATGCGTTCAACTGCCAGTCAGGGGAGAAAGGTGCTGACCTCCGCTGCGAGAAAAACCACCGATGTATGCAGAAAAACATCGATCCCGGCCAGTAGACTGACGCGGCCTCTTTGAGAGCAAGACTGGAAAAAATAAGCAAACCCCGAACACGTCAGATCATTCGGGGTTTGCCATCACCGTGTGGCCGGTATTTCAGCGCTGTTCAATATTCGGTAACAGCACGGTGAAGATACCCAGCAAGGGCAGGAAGGCACACACCTCGAAGACAAAGCGAATACTGGTCATATCCGCCAGCATGCCAAGAGCCGCTGCGGCAATACCGCTGAAACCAAACATCAGGCCAAAGAAGATACCGGCAATCAGCCCGACCTTACCCGGCACCAGCTCCTGCGCAAAGACCACAATGGCAGAGAAGGCTGACGACAGGATGATGCCGATAATCACCGTCAGTACCGAGGCCCAGAACAGGTTGGCGTAGGGTAACAACAGGGTGAACGGTGCCACACCGAGAATCGATACCCAGATCACCGCTTTACGCCCTACCCGGTCACCGATCGGCCCACCGATAAAGGTGCCGAGTGCCACCGCTGCCATAAACAGGAACAGGAACAACTGCGCTTTCTGTACCGACAGGCCGAACTGATCCATCAGGTAGAAAGCGTAGTAGTTGGTCATGCTGGCCATGTAGATGTATTTGGAAAACACCAGTACCGCGAGCACCAGCAGCGCACCGATTACCTTGTCACGCGGCAGGTTGTGCATAGCTACCGCGGCCTTGCGCCCTTTCATCGCCGCATGAGTACGTACCACCCAGCGGCTGACCAGTGACAGCACAACAATGCCGAGTACCGCAAACATCAGGAACCAGCTGATCGCCCCCTGCCCGCGTGGGATAACAATCGCGGCGGCCAGCAATGGCCCGAGCGCTGAGCCGGCATTACCGCCGACCTGAAAGAATGACTGGGCAAAACCAAAACGCCCGCCCGATGCCATCCGTGCGACACGCGACGCTTCAGGGTGGAAGGTCGATGAGCCGAGCCCGATAAAGGCCGATGCCAGCAGGATCAGTTCAAAACTGTTCACGGTCGCCAGCATCAGCAGACCGATAAAGGTAAACAGCATGCCCGTCGGCAGCAGATAGGGCTTGGGGTGCTTGTCGGTATAGAAACCCACGCCGGGCTGCAGCACCGACGCTGTCAGCTGAAACACCAGAGTAATCAGGCCGATCTGTGCAAAACTCAGGCTGTAGGTGGTTTTCAGCATCGGATAGATGGCCGGTAGCGTCGCCTGAATCAGATCATTCAGCAGATGCACAAAACTCGCGGCGGCCACCACCGGCAGTACCAGCGGGCTGGCTGCAGGGCGGGCATGAGGCTCAGGACGCACCGGGGCGGCGGGTGTCGCTATGGCGGACTGGTCGAGGGTATTTTCCATTTCCTTCTGATACCTGATTCGCCGGGAATGGTTCACGGACCACGCCGGCTCTTGTTGTAAGAAAGAGCGCTTGAAGTAAGAAAGAGCGCTTGTTTAAAACGGCTGTTGAAAAGGGCATTGCGCCCCAACACCTACGCTGGCGATGAGGCACAAATGCAGTATAAGCTGGCCGTCTGACGCCTGAATGCCAGCTATCATCGCCAAAGTGACAAGACTATGCCGACGCTCCGCTCTACCACTGCCAACGCCGAACCACTGGGTATTTCTCAGGGAGCCAAAGCCGCCCAGACCATCCCCCGTACCGTGGTTGCCCTGGCCATGGACTATCAGGAAGGTGAGCAGGTCGCCAGCCACTTCCACCCTCGTGCGCAGCTGGTGTATGGCGTTTCCGGGGTGATGCAGGTACAGACGCCAGATTCGGTCTGGACCCTGCCTCCGCAGCGGGCGTTGTGGATTCCGCCTAATGTGCCGCATCAGATCAACATGATGAGTGCAGTCAATATGCGCACCATCTATGTCCAGCAGGCCGCCGCCGAACAGCTCGGCACCGAGGTGAAAGTCATCAGTGTGTCGGCACTGATGCGCGAACTGATCCTCAGTCTGGTGGCCCAGCCGATGGAGTACCCGGTTCCCGGGCGCGGTGAACACATGGCCATTTTGCTGCTGATGGAGATTGCCGAAGCAGGCACGCTGGCGGTGGATATTCCATGGCCCAAAGACCGCCGTCTGCAAACCGCCTGTCAGGCCATCATGAAAGCGCCCGGCACGCCCCGCACGATGGAACAGCTGGCCGAAATGGTCGGCGCCAGCCCCCGCACCCTGATTCGGCTGTTCCCCAAAGAAACCGGGCTGAAGTACCACCAGTGGTGCCAGCAGGTACACCTGTCTGACGCGCTGTGCCGGCTGGCACGCGGTGAATCGATCGCCCGTATAGCCGCCGCACTGGGCTATGCCAGCCCCAGCGCCTTTTCGGCGATGTTCCGGCGGGCACTCGGTGCACCGCCCAGCCAGTACATGACGCCTGCTGAACCGGCGGCATAACTCCGGCCCTGCCATCAGCGCCGGCATGGCAGAAATGACCGGCGTCTGGCACATGAACGCAACGCACTGGCAGACAGACCAAGTTTCCCCCTGACGCTTTATTGCACACTGCTTCAAACGACGCCATGGCGACAGCAGGCTCTTTTCCGTTTCCCATGCGGGTGTTCATCACCTCAGGTTACTGACCTGCCAGTCCAGACGGTGGCCGTTCACAGCCAGAACAATGAAGACGAATCCCTGCCCGGCCGCAGCCTGACTGCACACCGCCGTGCGCAGGATTCACTGACGGGAGTCCCGCTATGCAACGACTACCTTCCCTGCCCCTGCCAGCCTCCATGTCGGCCTCGCTGCTGGCTCTGGTACTGGCAGGATCGCAGGCCCATGCCGACTTACCGGCCGACACCATCGGCCAGACCACATTGCCGTTTCCTCCTGAACCTCACCGCACCTACGTGATCGACGCGGAATTCGAGAATCAGGTGGCCAGCCGCGTTATCGTGGTCGATCCCGACAGCAGGAAGATGCTGGGCATGCTCAGCACCGGCGGGATGGCGCCTGCGGTGCTGTCCAACGACAGGAAAACCATCTTCACTGCTGACATGTTTTACTCCCGCTACACCCGTGGCACCCGTACCGATGTGCTGACCGCCTGGGACTCCTCCACGCTGGAGCCTGCGTGGGAAGTGGAAGTGCCGCCCAAACGCGCCTCCATGCTGACCCAGCGCTATGCAGTGGCCACCAGTGCCGATGACCGCTTTGCCTACGTTTATAACTTCACCCCCTCCACCTCGATCACCGTCGTCGACACCACCAGCCACAAGGTGGTCAATGAGCTGAATATCGCTGGTTGTGTACTCGACTACCCGGTCGGCAAACGCCGGATTGCGTCACTCTGCGGCGACGGCAACGTACAGGTGGTGACTCTGGATGATCAGGGTCAGGAGGTCAGCCGCAGCCAGACGCCGTTCTTCAAACCCGATGAGGAGAAGCTGGTGGAGCGTGCCGTAGGGGTGGGTGACATCTATCGCTTCGTCACCACCACCGGCACCGTGCACGGCATCGACCTGTCCGGCAAGGAGCCGAAAGTGCTGCCGAGCTGGTCACTGCTGAGCGATGAAGACAAGAAAGGCGGCTGGGCACCCGGTGGCTGGGAGCTGATGGCCATCGCACCGAAGCTCAACCGCCTCTATGTGCTGATGCATCCCGACCACCAGCCGCAGATGTGGGAAGACCCCAGCCAGACCATCTGGGTGTATGACCTGAAGACTCACAAGAAGATTGGCACGCTGGAATCACCCAGCTATGTCTGGAGCCTGCACGCTACCAGTGACGATCATCCGCTGCTGCTCGGCACCAACATCGACGGCGGGCTGGAGATCTTCGATCTGACCAGCGGCAAGCACACCGGCACCATGGAGAAGCTGGCCAAGACGCCGATCCAGATCCTCAATCACTGACAACAGGTTGCCAGGCTGAACACCTGTTCTCAGTCAGAAACCGAGCGGGCATGCGCTATATCACGCGACCCGTTCCGTTTACCCCACAGCATCCAAGGAGCTGCTTATGCAACTTGATCCTGTTGTTACTTCCTCCTGTGCCCTGATGGTGGCGGTGATTTTTGCCAACGCCCTGGTCCACAAACTGCGCCATCCCGGCTGGTTCCGCCAGCAGCTGGCCGACTACGGCCTGCTGCCTGCCTCACTAGTGAAACCGGTGGCCCGTCTGCTGCCCTGGCTGGAAGCGCTGATCGCGCTGGCCCTGCTGACCCCTGTCAGCCGCAGCGCTGCCGCCATCAGTGCCGCACTGCTGCTGGCACTCTACGCAGCGGCCATCGGTATCAACCTCTGGCGTGGCCGACGCGACATTGACTGTGGCTGCTCCGGCCCCGGTCAGGCCCAGCCACTGCGTCCGCAACTGCTGGGACGCAACGCACTGCTGATCACACTGGCCGTGCTCGCCGCCTGCCCACCGCTGCTGCGCGACTTTGCCCTGTTTGATCTCTTTATTGTCATCGCCTCGGCGGCCACCGGCCTGCTGCTCTACGCCGCTGCCGATGCCATGATGGCCAATACTCCCCGTTTGATGAAACTGATCGGAAGGTGAACCATGCAAGCACTGATTATTTCCAACATTCTGCTCTGGGTTCTGCTGATTGGCCTGGCCTTTACCCTGATGGGGCTGGTACGCCAGATTGGCATTCTGCACGCCCGCATCGCACCCGCGGGTGCCCTGATGCTGGACAAAGGCGTAGAGATCAATGAGCCCGCGCCCAAAGTCACCGCTGCCGACCGCAACGGTAAACCCGTGGCCTTCGGTTACGCCGCAGACAAGGCACAGCTGCTGTTCTTCCTGTCGCCCACCTGCCCTATTTGCAAATCGCTGCTGCCTGCGGTCAAAGCCATAGCCCGTGACCAGAGCGAGCGTCTTGATGTGGTGTACATCAGCGATGGCGATCAGGACAAACAGCAGGCGCTGATCAGCGAATTCAAACTGCAGGACAGCACCTATGTGGTCGGGCCGGAAGTCGGGATGACCTATCAGATCGGCAAGCTGCCCTATGCGGTACTGATCGACCAGCAGGGCGTACTACGCGCCAAGGGGCTGGTGAACTCCCGCGAGCATCTGGACAGCCTGTTCGAAGCGCAGCTGATGGGCTTTGGTTCACTGCAGGACTTCCTCTACCACGATGCGGCCAAACCCGCTCCCCATGCTCATTAATCCGAGGAGATCACGATGAAACTACTGGACCTCCTGTTCGAGCGCTCATCGCGCAAGGTGGCCAACGTCACCTCACGCCGCAAGGCACTGGCCCGCTTCGGCTCCTGGCTGGCCGTCGGCACCGCCGCGCCGCTGCTGCTGCCCATTGATCGCGTATCCCGCGCCCATGCGGCTGAAGACACCGGCAAACCCGGTGATCCGGGTGATCCCAACAGTTGTGACTACTGGCGCTACTGCTCCATCGATGGCTTTCTGTGCAGCTGCTGCGGCGGCTCGGTGACGGCCTGCCCTCCGGGTGCGGAAGTATCACAGGTGACCTGGATCGGCACCTGCCGTAATCCGGCCGATGGCAAGGACTACATCATTTCCTACAACGACTGCTGCGGTAAGCACAGCTGCTCGCAGTGTGCCTGTACCCGTAATGACAGTGAGGAGCCGCTGTACCGTCCGTTCAACAACAACGATGTGAACTGGTGTCTCGGGGCAAAATCGAAGTCCTATAACTGCACCATTGCCATCATTCGTGGTGTAGCGCTTTAAGGGCGCTGGATCTGCCACCCGGCTCGCTGCGTGGCAGATCAGCACAGGCGCCATGCTTTAACTTTCAACTGCGGAGGATTGCAGTATGCGTTGGCCATTGCTTACCGGCGTCGCCCTCACCCTGATCTCCACTACCCTGCTGGCCCGCTCCATTCCTGATCCTCATCAGCAGCCTGCACCGGGCAATGAAGCGGCACAGACCCCCATTGCCAGAGCGGGCTACAGCGTCGCGACCAACTATCAGCTGCAATGCGCTGGCTGCCATCTGACCAGTGGCGAAGGCTCCAGAGCCAATGACACACCGAGGCTGGCGGGTTTCGTCGGTAATTTTCTGAAGGTGGAGGGCGGCCGTGCCTTTCTGGTACGCGTGCCGGGGATGTCACAGTCAGCCCTCAACAATCAGCAACTGGCCGACATGCTCAACTGGCTGCTGAACAAGGACGGTATGGCCGGTGTCAGCATGCCGGAGCACTTCCAGCCATACAGTGCAGATGAGGTCGCAGCGGTGCGCCGGCAGGCCATGCTTAACCTGCCAGAGACCCGCGGCAAACTGATTGAGCAGATGAAAGCTCAGGGCATCAGCATTACCGATGGTCTGGGTGACTGATCCCCGCCAGCGGCAGGCGACAGCGCAAAAACACAATAAAAAAGCTGCAGACATCACTGCCTGCAGCCAACCCTCGATGCATTCCCTGCCATCTTCCCTTTCAACGCTTCAACCTGTCACAGCGATACCGCCGTGCCAGCGTTGCAATGCTCTTTACGCTTCCCGCACCCTGACTAGCCGCGGCGGAAACCGCCTCCCGGCCTGCCACCACCGCCGCCACGCTTCAGCCCCATCATGAACTCCCGGAAAGCACCGCTCAGGGGTGCGAAGATGGGATGATCACGGTGCTTGAGCATGACTTCAGAGAACAGCTTCAGACCGATAGCAAAGGCACGGCTGTCGTTCTGGCCAAAGTTCAGATCCCCCCGCTGCTGCGCCCGTTCAGCGATAGCGATAATGTCCTCTTTGTTTTCCACCTCGAAGGTCAGCGCAGAGCCTTCGGCTACCGGGCCATTACGATCACTTAACGGACGGACGATCACTTCATAACGGTAGCCCATTATGCCTGCTCCCCTTGCTGGCCCTGCTCTGTAGCCGCGGGGGCGGTGCTGACAGCGAGAATCTGCCTGATCTGTTCGCCCGCCTGCTGCAATACCACCGATACCTGATCCACCTGCGCTGTGCTGACACTCTGGCTTACCAGACGACCACGCAGCATGGCCTTGAGGCTGCGCATCTGCGTCACGATCTTGTCGAAGCTGCTGGTGGGGGTGGCGACATTGACGGAAGACAGCTGGGCGAACAGCAGATCAACCCATTCACGCTGGGCGGCCAGCTCAGTCTGGCCCGCCGCCGTGATGCGATAGATCTTGCGCGCACCGCTGTCATCATCAACCTGTTCAATCAGCTGCTGATCTTCCAGCAGACTCAGCGTCGGGTAGAGCACGCCGGGGCTGGGTATGTAGGCGCCGGCACAGGCAGTCTCAATGGCTTTGATCAGTTCGTAACCGTAGCTTGGCTGCCTGTCGATCAGTGCCAGCAGAATCAGCCGCATACCGCCATTGGCGAATATGCGTTTGCCACTCCGGCCGCCCCGACCACGACGCCCGCCGGTCAGAGGCAGATCGGCAGCCATGCCCTGTGCAGTGATAAAACCGGGCTCCAGGGCCCGCCCCATACCCCGACCGGCTCCACGACCCATACGACCGTCACGCATGCCTTGATGAAATCTCATATTCTTTACCTTCTTTAATTTTTAGATATATCGAAATATGGAAAGCAGGTTATCCGTGATTTCAGATAGGGTCAATATTTAGATATATCTAAATTATTTCTAACCATGACATACGCTATCCGGGCACGGGCAAGAACATGCACAGGTTCCTGCACCAGAAACAGCAGCACCAGAAACAGCAACGCCGATCAGGCGGGAACCGGATCGGCGTGACTAACATGTGAACAGCGTTGCTATCAGGTGAGGGCCTTGTCTGTCAGGGTCGTGGCAGCGGCCAGAAGGCAAAGAACTGGCTATGGGCCACCATCAGCGGAAACGTCACCGCCAGCAGAGTGGAAGCCAGCCACAACTCATGGTCATAACCCGGCGCCCCTGCTGGCAGCACACCGGACACCAGCGGCGTCATCTGCCATAGCAGTAACGCCAGTAACGGCCCGACGATCACCGCCAGCAGCAGCTGACCGAAGCCCTGCCGGGGCTGACCCCATGTGCTGAACAGCCTGCCCTCGAACATCAGCAGCGGCACCAGTGCGCCAAACAACAGGCCAATAGCGACCCAAACCATAAACACCACCGGCTCCAGCGTCCCTGCCCACACCCCGCACAGATACAGCAATGCAGCCAGCAGCAGTACCAACACGGAGCGGCTCACTCCTCCCTGCAGCGGCTGTTGCTGTATCCGGGCCAGCCGGCTCAGCGGCCAGAAATCCAACAACACCAGGGCGAAGATCACCGCAACCGTAGTGACGGCAAATGCCAGACTGTCGAACGCAGCAAAGGTACCCTGAGGGTCGAGCCCCTGCTGGTAGAAAGGCGCGCCCGCCATGGCGGAGAAATCAAACAACAGACTGAACAGCAGATAACCGCCGCCGTACCCTGTCAGCCAGATGGCCAACCCCAGCACTAAGGGCTTGCTGAACAGTGCGGAGAACGGCCAGCAGCGCCAGACGATCACCAGCCAGAAGGTGGCAACAACGGACATGATGGCGTACATCACCGAGAACGGGGTTGGCTGACAGAGTGCCCCGGTCTGCAGCCACAGCAGCACGGTCAGCAGTGTCAGCGCCAGCCCTTTCGCCGGTTGTGGCAGCGCCGCCAGCCGTTGCGGATAGGCCGTCTGCCACACCATGGTCAGCACAATCTGTACCGGCACAGCAACCACCAGGTAATAGCTGACCCAGCTGGCAAAGTCGGCACTGCTGAAGCAACTGATCAGCCCCAGTGCCAGCAGCAGGCAGCCCGCCAGACTGAACACGCCGCGCCGCAGCACAGCACTGTGCGGCGAGGTCTGCCCTGCCGGCAGTGGTGCGGCGGCTTCGGCGACATTCCCGGGTACAGCGGCCATCGTGTTGTTTTTATTGTTCATGGTCGATTTCTCCGCAGTCCGCTCAGCTGGCTTTATCGAGCATGTCGAGTGCAACATCGACAATCATGTCTTCCTGCCCTCCCACCATCTTGCGCCGCCCCAGCTCGACCAGAATATCGGCTGCCTTGAGGCCATACTGGCTGGCGGCATGCTCGGCATGACGCAGGAAGCTGGAATAAACACCGGCATAGCCCAGCGCCAGTGTTTCACGGTCAACCCGTACCGGACGGGTTTGCAGTGGCCGGACGATGTCATCCGCCGCATCCATCAGGCCATACAGATCGGTGCCGTGGTGCCAGCCAAGGCGCTCCGCCGCCGCGATGAACACTTCCAGCGGCGCGTTACCGGCACCGGCGCCCATGCCGGACAGGCTGGCATCAATACGGTCACAGCCCTCCTCCACCGCTACGATGGAGTTGGCCACGCCCAGACTGAGATTGTGATGAGCGTGAATACCGGTCTGGGTTGCAGGTAGCAGCACATCCTTGAGGGCACGGAAGCGATCACGGATGTCGTTCATCAGCATGGCGCCACCGGAGTCCACCACATAGATACAGGTGGCACCGTAGCTTTCCATTTTCTTCGCCTGCTGCGCCAGTTCAGCCGGGCTGATCATATGGCTCATCATCAGGAAGCCCACGGTGTCCATTCCCAGCTTGCGGGCGTGCTCAATATGCTGACGGGAAATATCCGCCTCCGTGCAATGGGTCGCCACGCGCACCACACTGGCGCCGGCACGGTACGCCGCATCCAGATCGTGGGTGGTGCCGATGCCCGGCAACAGCAGTGTGGCCACTCTGGCGTGCTCGACCACCGCCGCTACTGCTTCGATCCACTCCACATCGCTGTGGGCACCAAAACCGTAGTTGAAGCTGGAGCCGTTGAGCCCATCTCCGTGAGCCACTTCGATGCTGTCGACCCGTGCTTTATCCAGTGCCCGGGCGATGGCCTGCACCTGCTCAATAGAATACTGATGCCGAACCGCATGGCTGCCATCGCGCAGCGTCACGTCGGAGATATAGAGTTTCTTGTCCATGACTCATTCCTTGCTGGTAGAAGTGGGCGGCAGGGCCGCCCTGTATGAAGCTGGCGCGGTCTGACAGGAGGTCAGGTCAACACCGTCAGGAAGCGCTCATTGAGCACACGGGAATGGAAGAAGATGGCCTTACCGAGATCTTTCTCATGCCAGATGATGGGTTTCTGGTCGGGGTAATGGCAGTCACCGCCGCAGAACACTTCGGTACGATTGCCGGACGGATCAAAGAAGTAGATGGTCTGGCCATGGGTAATACCGTGGCGGGTTGGCCCCAGATCCAGGGAGGTATCGGTCATGCTGATCATGTCGGCTGCCTTCAGCAGCGACTCCCAGGTTTCCAGCAGGAACGAGGCGTGGTGGAAGCGGCCAAACTTGCCGTCACCGATAAAGGCAATGTCGTGTGCTTTGTACGACAGCGACATGAAGGCCGCCACATGTTCGCCGGCATCATTAAGTACCTGTTCAGTCACATAGAAGCCCAGCACCTCGGTAAACAGCTTAACGGTCAGATGCAGATCACCGGTATGCAGCTGGCAATGGTCAAAACGCTGCACGCCCATGCCTTTCAGCCCCATCGGCCAGGGGTTGGGCGCCACCGCCGAAACACCCCAGCGGCCGGTGTATTCCTTGTCGGTGTAGAGCTCAAACCAGTGCTGCGACGGTCCCTGAAAGCGTACCCGGCGACCACAGAAATCCAGCTCTCCGGCCGGGATGTGCTCAATCTGACAGCCATAGGCAATCAGGTCTTCCGTCAGCTGCAGCAGCGATGCTTCATCGATGACTTTGAAGCCCATAAAGTCCATCCCCGGACTGTCCGACTCCACCAGCACCACCGAGAAACGCTCCACCTCCGCCCAGCCTTTGAGGTAGACACGGCCCTGCCTGTCACGGTGGGTTTCCACCAGACCAACCAGATCGACGTAATGCTGCAGTGCCTCAGCCATATCCAGCACGCGGATTTGCACATGGCCGGGACGAAGAATGCCTTTTTTCATAGGTTCACCTTTTTGTACTTGTTATGTGTTTTGCGAGGCGGTATTTGCCGAAGGGCCGCCCGTTCCTGTCAGTTCGCCAAGACCTGCCCTGCACGGCAATGGCCGTCAGGGTCGAGCACCTCCACTTCCAGATTACTGAGCGGAATGATGCGGCAGGCCAGTACCGTACCCTGTTGCTGCTCGCGCTCGCTGATCTGACTGCGACTCATACGACCACAGCGAAAAGCACCGGACACCACGCGAATCTTGCAGATGCCGCAACCACCGTTGCGACAGCCCACCGCAATACACTGCTGACCCGTCAGCTCCATCCCTCGCAGCAGCGGCTTGCCTTCCGGCACCTCGAAACTGGCGTTATGGGTCAGGTCATGGATGCGATGGACACAGCCTGTCACGAACGTACTCCGGCACCGGCAGCAAAGCGTTCAGCACAGGCCAGCGCCGCCGAGGTCATGATGTCGAGGTTGCCTGCATAGGCAGGCAGGTAGTGTGCGGCGCCTTCCACTTCGAGGAATACCGAAGTTTTCAGGCCTGTCGTCGGCCCGATACCCGGTACGTTGACCGGCTGTGTAATCTCCTCGAACTGCACTTTCTGTTTGAGGCGATAGCCCGGCACATAGCTCTGTACCCTGTCGACCATGCGGGCAATGCTGCGCTCAATGGCCGCGGTGTCCGCCATGTCACTGAGTACAAACACGCTGTCACGCATGATCAGCGGCGGCTCTGCCGGGTTGAGGACGATGATGGCCTTGCCTTTGCGGGCACCACCGAGCTTTTCGATGGCCTGACTGGTGGTCTCGGTAAACTCATCAATATTGGCGCGGGTGCCGGGGCCAGCCGACCGGCTGGAGATGGAGGCAATGATCTCGGCGTAATGCACCGCGGCGACATCCGCCACCGCTCTCACCATGGGGATGGTCGCCTGCCCGCCACAGGTGACCATGTTGATGTTCGGTGCCTGCAGCTCCGCATCGATATTGATGGCAGGGATGACATAGGGGCCAATGGCCGCCGGTGTCAGGTCAATCACCTTAATACCATGCTGCTGCAGCAAGGCATTGTGGCGGGCATGGGCCGATGCCGAGGTGGCATCAAAAACGATGCGGATATCGCTGAATTCCGGCAGTGCCAGCAGCCCCTCAATACCGTCTGCGGTGGTTGCCACGCCCATGCGGCTGGCCCGCGCCAGCCCGTCAGAAGCAGGGTCAATCCCCACCATGGCTCCCATCGCCAGATGCTTGCCGTGGCGCAGTACCTTGATCATCAGATCGGTGCCAATGTTGCCCGAGCCGATGATGGCCACTTTCTGTTGTGCCAGGCCCGATGGTGAAGTAGCGGCGTTCATGGAATCTCCTTTGTATTTTTTCTCGAATCCGAACTGAAGAGCGGTTCAACCGCAGACCGGTGCCTACCGCCCGCGCTGCTTGGCCGTCTCGCCCGCGATGCCAAAATCGGTATTGGGAATCTCATGGATGATGACCCGCACGGACTCGATCGGCGCGCCGATGGACTCCACCGCCGCATGAGTCAGGGCGGCGATCAGCTTCGCCTTCTGCTCTTCCGTTCGGCCTTCAATCAGATGAACCTGCATGATGGGCATGGTGCTACCTCCGTCAGATAAAACGCATGGAAACGCTACCCAGATGCTGGTAGCGCACAGTGATGTCATCGCCTGCTGCGACACTGATGGCCTCGGTGGCACCGCCGGTCAGAATCAGGGTGCCTGCCGGAATATGGCGACCCCGGCTGCCGAGCATATTGGCCAGCATGGCCACACTTTGGGCCGGATGACCAAGCACCGCCGCCGCCGAGGCAGCAGCGACCATTTCGCCGTTTTTGTACATCACCACGCCCAGATTTTTCAGATCGATGCCTTCGGGATTGCGGTGACTGCCGCCCAGCACATAGCGGGCAGACGAGGTGTTGTCGGCAATGACGCTCTTCAGATCAAAACGGAAGTCCTTGTAGCGAGAGTCGATGACCTCTACTGCTGGCAGGATGAAGTCAGTAGCGGCAAGCACTGCAGCAACACTGCAGCCGGGGCCGGACAGCGGCGCTCGCGTAACGAAGGCGATTTCGGCTTCCACCTTGGGATGGATCAGGCTGGCAGTATCGATCACGCCGCCGTCCGCAATGCTGCCGTAATCGGTGATAAAGCCGTGAATGGGAGTGGTCACCCCCATCTGCTTCATCTTGGCGTGGGAGGTCAGGCCCATCTTCAGCCCGGCGATTCGCACACCACGCTGCTCCTTGATGGCGCGAATGGCATCCTGAATGTCATAGGCGTCATCCCAGCTCATATCGGGGTAGTCATCGGTGATCTTGACGACGTCACGGCATTCCATTTCAGCCGCTTCAAGATGACGGGCCAGCTGACTGATCGTTGCTTGATTCAGAGTGGCTTGATTCAGACTCATTGCAGTACTCCTTACACAAAACGCACAGCACAGGAACCCATGCCGCCCATACTGACCCGAACGTTCTGCCCCGCCCTGACCGGCAGCATGGTGCCGAGGGAGCCAGAGAGAATGACCTCGCCCGCCTTCAGGCTCATATCCAGGCGCCCGAGCGTATTAGCCAGCCAGGCAACAGCATTGGCAGGATGGCCAAGTGCTGCCGCACCTGCCCCGGTGGCGACCACTTCGCCGTTCATTTCCAGGGTCATACCCACCACAGACAGGTCGATATTGCGCGGATCGACAGCGGTATCGCCCAGTACGAACAGCGCCGATGAGGCGTTGTCGGCCACGGTGTCTTCAATGCGGATTTTCCAGTCCTGAATCCGTGAATCGACGATCTCAATGCATGGCATCACGAACTCGGTCGCTCGCAGCACATCCGCCACCGTCACGCCGGGGCCACACAGGTCGTGCCTGAGCACAAAGGCCAGCTCACCTTCGACCTTGGGAGCGATCAGTTCGCTGACCGCCACGGCAGCACCGTCATCACGCAGCATGGCAGAGGTCAGGTGGCCAAAATCCGGCTGATCCACCCTGAGCAGATCCATCACGGTCTGACTGGTCACGCCGATTTTCTTGCCAATAACCCGTTCTCCGTCGGCATCGATACGGCGTGCCAGCACGCTGAGCTGCAACTGGTAGGCATCCACCAGCGTCATCTGCGGGAAACGTTCACTGAGGGGAGAAATGGCTTCAGCCTTGCGCAGTGACTGGTACAGCTCGTCACTCAGCTGATCAAAGGGAAGTGCTTGCTTCATGGCAACGGCCTCGTCGTGCGCCCTGTCAGGGCAGAACGACACAGATGGTTAATTGTTTTGTCGGGTGGATTGCCCGCTTGTTTTCGCCTGTTAAGCTACGTTAAAAACAATCAACAATGCCGTCTAATGCTGTTTTCTTACCAAGCAATGCCTTTTAGGCATCATTCATTCTGCAGCATGGGCATGAGGAGAGACTATGGAACTGCGCCAGCTACGCTATTTCATCGCGGTGGCGGAAGAGCTGAACTTCAACCGCGCGGCTGAGCGGCTGCATATCACCCAGCCAGCCCTGAGCAGACAGATTCAGCAGCTGGAGGACAGCATCCCGGCGATGCTGTTCGAGCGCAGCTCCAAACGGGTGGATCTGACCGAAGCCGGACGCAACTTCTACCATCACGCCCTGCGCATCGTCAGTGAGCTGCAGGCGGCAGCGCGGGAATCACGCCTGCTGTCACAGGGCCAGCAGGGGACGCTGGCCATCGGCATCTTCGGCTCGTCGATACTCGATCTGGTACCGCAGGTGCTGAAGCAGTTCGCGGCCCGCTATCCCGACGTCAATGTCGCACTGCACCCAATGGATAAAGACATGCAGATTCAGGCGTTACGGGAGCGCAGGCTGACGGTGGGCTTCAACCGGCTGGTCCCCGCCGAGCCCGATATTGAGCAGGAATATGTGCGCACGGAGCCGCTGATGATCGCGATGGCCGATACCCATCCGCTGGCCGACGCCGACAGCATCCGTATGGAAGAGATTCTGCAGCAGCCGCTGATTCTGTATCCGCGTGGTGTACGCCGCAGTCTGGTGATGCAGGTGTTCAAGCTGTTTGACGAATACGATGCAACCCCGGTAGTCGCGCAGGAAGTCACCGATGTCACGACCGCTGTAGCACTGGTAGCAGGCGGGCTGGGGATCAGCATTCTGCCGCGTGCGGCCAGCAACCTGCGCTTACCCGGCGTGGTCTACAAACCGCTGATTTCCCGGGGTGAAACGATTAACTCTTCCATCGAACTGATCTGCATGTATCGCCGTGGCGACACATCCCCCATCCTGAACGGCTTTTTGCAGATTTTGCGTACTTTTTCCGATAAATAAGGCGCTACTTCGGCCATGGTGGCGCTACCCCAAAAATACACCAGCCCGCCCGCAGGGGTGGGTACCCGCACACTCGCCCCCTGTAAGATCAGCCACTACGACTACTTGCACCGGCGTGGTTATGCCCTTACCATGCGCACACTTTTTATCCACCCCGCTGACCAAGGAGGACACACCATGACTCATACAACGCTTTCATCCTTCGCAGGTCGCGGCCGGTAAGCAGCTGATTCTCCAGCCCCTCTTTTCCCGCTTACTATCACTGGTATAACCAGCCCGCCCGGTCGCACTGACCTGCCCACACCTTATTGATTCACTCTTTGCAAAAGGAATGGGTGACATGGGCAATTCAGTCCAACTGTTATCTGATCGTGTTTCGCTGATCGCCTCCAACGACACCTGGATGGAAGGCACAGCTATTCAACAACTGCTTAAAACCGCCGAACTGCCTCACATGCACAGAGTCGCAGGCATGCCTGATCTGCATCCCGGGCGCGGCTATCCGGTCGGTGCGGCCTTTTTCAGCGTCGGCCACATCTACCCTGCGCTGGTCGGCAATGACATCGGCTGCGGCATGGGCCTGTGGCAAACCGACCTGCCGCTGCACAAGGTCAATATCGACAAGCTCAGCAAGCGACTGGACGACGTCGAGCAACCGCTGGATGACAGCTGGAGCGATCTGCTTAAGCAACGCAAGCAGGATCAGGCCATCCACTGCGATGCGTTTGATTCCTCCCTTGGCACCATCGGTGGCGGCAATCACTTCGCCGAGTTTCAGGCCATTGATGACGTCTTCGACAGCATTGCGCTGGAGGCGCTGGGGCTTGAACGCAAACGCCTGCTGTTGCTGGTGCATTCCGGCTCCCGTGGCCTCGGCCAGCGCATCCTGACCGAGCATGTCAGCCGCTTTAACCATCAGGGGCTGGCCGCCGGGAGCGCCGGGTTTGACGACTACCTGCAACAGCATGATCAGGCGGTACGCTGGGCAGAACTGAATCGGGAAATGATTGCCCGACGCTTTCTGCAGGCCATCCGTGCTGAGGGCGAAGTGCTGTTCGACATCAACCACAATCTGGTCAGCAGCAAAACACTGGACGGCACGGCAGGCTGGTTACACCGCAAAGGCGCGACCCCGGCCGATCAGGGTCTGGTGGTGATTCCCGGTTCACGGGGTGACCACACCTATCTGGTCAAACCGCGGGACTCCGCCGTCGGGCTGTATTCTCTGGCTCATGGCGCTGGTCGCAAATGGCAACGGGGTGACTGCAAGGCACGGCTGAGCCACAAGTACAGCCGTGACGAGCTGTACCGTACCGCCTTCGGCAGTCTGGTGATCTGCGGTGACCGCACCCTGCTGTACGATGAGGCACCACAGGCTTACAAGCCCTGCCTGTCGATCATCGAAGCCTTGCAGGATGCCGGGTTGATCGACGTCGTCGCCCGGCTCAAGCCAGTGCTGACATTCAAAACCCACGGGGAGTGCAGCGCATGATTCTGTTGCAACTCTCCGCCGGTCAGGGGCCGGATGAATGCGCCCGTGCCGTTGCGCTGGCTGCCGAAGTGCTGCAAAAGCAGGCCGCCAGACTGACCATCAGCGTGACCGAGCTGGAACGTGTTGCCGGGCAAAAGCCCGGTTGCCTCAAATCCATCCTGTTTGAAGTATCAGGGCTAGATGCATCGGGGCCAGATGCCATGTCATGGGCGCAGCAATGGAGTGGCGCCATGCAATGGATCTGCGAAAGCCCCTATCGCCCCGGCCATAAACGCAAGAACTGGTTTTTCAGTGGCCAGCTTTATACTCTGGATGACCTGCACATGGACGAGCAGATCAGCTACAAAGCCTGTCGCGCGTCCGGCCCCGGCGGGCAGCACGTCAACAAAACCGAGTCGGCCATTCAGGCCACTCATGTACAGACCGGCCTGACGGTGCATATCGCCAGCGAACGCAGCCAGCACGCCAACAAGCGACTGGCCCGGGCGCTGCTGATACACAAACTGGCTGAGCGGCAAAGTGAGCAGCAGGCCCGGCAGGAACAGCAACGCTGGAGCCAGCATCAGGCCGTGCAGCGCGGCGATGCCGTGCGGGTATTTCGGGGTAGTGGATTCAAGGCGGAGTGAATATGCAGGAAGAGCGTGTTCACGAGCGGCAGTGATAACTAGCCTCTGAACCACCACTGCGGCACACCGGCCTCCGGGTGTCGCAGTGCAATCAGATCCGCACCGTAGGTTGTTTCAATATGACTTCCCTCCAGCAGGCCGTGTGCCGACCCCATATAACGCATTCGCCCCTGTTGCAGTAGCAGCAGGCGGTCGCCGTAGAGTGCCGCCAGATTCACATCGTGAATAACGCAGAGGATGCCGAGCCCCTGATCACGCAGTCGTTGCAGCAGGCGCAGTACCTTCTGCTGATGCAGTAAATCCAGTGCCGCCAGCGGCTCATCCAGCAGCAGATAACGACCCTGCAACGAGCCACCGTCCGCACGCAGCTGCACCAGCATGCGCGCCACCTGCACCCGTTGCTGCTCACCGCCTGACAGCTGCAGATAATTGCGCCGGTGCATGTCGCCAAGGCCCACGTCGGCCAGTGCCGCCTCGGTCAGTTGCTGACGCTGACGCGCCGACAGCTGCCAGGGTGTCAGCCCCAGCTGCACCACTTCCTGTACCTGCAGGGCAAAGGGAATATGCACCTGCTGGGTCAGTACGGCACGCTTGCGCGCCAGCTCCTGCAACGGCCATTCAGGCAGCATTACACCGTCCAGCGCGACCTGCCCAACATCCGGTTGCAATGCCCCTGACAGGCATTTCAGTAACGTGGATTTACCTGCGCCATTGGGGCCGAGCACCATCAGCAGCTCACCGGGATGCAGCGCCATGGAAATATCCGCCAGCAGCACCTTACCCGGGCGGGTCACGCCCAGATCATCAGCACTCAGCATCACGATTCTCCACGCATGGATTTGAACAATAACCAGAGGAAAAACGGCCCGCCCAGCAGACTAGTGACCAGCCCCACCGGCAATTCGGCAGGAATCACCAGCAGCCGGGCCAGCGTATCGGCCGCCGCCAGCAGACTGGCACCAAGCAAGGTGGCGCAGGGCATCACCATGCGGTTGTCAGCACCGAGCATCAGCCGGACCAGATGAGGCACCATCAGGCCAACAAAGCCGATCAGCCCGGCAAAGGCAACGGTGATGCCTACGCACAGGGCCGTCAGCACCACCAGCTTGCGTTTGAGCTGCTCGACATGAATGCCGAGGTAGCCTGCCTCTTCCTCGCCCAGCAGCAGCACGTTGAGCTTCGCCGACTGCCATAGCAGAAAGGCCAGCGAGGGCATCAGCAGGGTGGCCATTACCGCGACCTGCTGCCAGCGCGCGCCACCGAGATTGCCCATGGCCCAGAACGTCAGGGCACGCAGTTGCTGATCGTCACTGATATAGGTAAGCAGGCCGGTTGCCGCCCCCGCCAGCGCGTTGATGGCAATGCCCGCCAGCAGCAGGTGCAGTACCGATACCTGCCCCTGACGCTTGGCCAGACGGAAGATCAGCAGGCAGGTCAGCACGGCACCACTAAAGGCGGCCAGACTTTGCAGATAGGATTGCGCCCAGAACGGCAGCGGAATCAGCGAGGTATCGAGCGCAGGCAGCAGCACAATCAGCAGCCCTACGGCGACTGAGGCGCCTGAGGCGATGCCCAGCAGGCCCGGATCCGCCAGGGGATTGCGGAACAGCGCCTGCATTACCGTACCGGATACGGCCAGAGCCGCACCGACCAGCAACGCCATGATCAGCCGCGGCAGACGCACCTGTAGCAGAATCTGCCAGTCAGCCTCGCTCAGATGCGCGCTGAACAGCTGATGCCAGCCAATGTTGTACGCTCCCTGACTCAGAGCGAACACACTGACCAGCAACAACAACGCCAGCAGTACCGGCAGAGGGATACGGTGGTCTACCGGGCTGTTCATGGTTGCCAGCCTGCCAGTTGCTGTTGCAGTTCGGTGATGGCCTGAGGTGTGCGAGGTCCCAGACCCAGAGCCAGCAAGGCATCCAGATGCAGCAATCGACCGGCTTTGGCGGCAGGGGTGGCCGCCATCCCGGGCAGTTTCCAGATGGCACTGTCACCGCCCTGACGACTCAGCCCCTGATCGGTCACGACAATGGCATCGGGTCGGGCCAGCAACAGCGCTTCCGGCGTCAGGTTCTTGTAGCCCCTGACGGGCTGTTCATCATCCATCACTGCCGCATTGACAGCTCCGGCCATCCGAAACAGTGCGTCCGGTGCCGTACCCTGCCCGGCAATCATCGGCGAACCGCCCATCTGCAGGACAAACAGCAACCGCGGAGGGCGATGCCAGCCGGACGGGACGCTCAGAGCAGCAAAGCCCTGATTGAGCCTGGCCACCGCCGCCTGCCCTTTTTCCGGTACGCCCAGCTGATCAGCCACCTGCTGGACTTTCGCGGCAATCCCTGCCTGCGTATCCGGGCCATCAATAGTGACAAGGGTGATGCCGCTGTCCTGCAGCTGTTGCAGTACTTTGGCCGGGCCGGCAGCCGGCGTCAGCAGGATCTTGTCTGGGTGCTTACTCAGTACCCCTTCGGTGGAAAGAGTGCGCTGATAACCGACCTTGGGCAGGTGCTCTGTGTCAGCGGGATAGATGCTGCTGGTGTCCGTCGCGACAATCTGCTGCTGCTCACCAAGCAGATAGACTATTTCCGTCACCGTGCCACCGATGGTGACCACGCCAGCAGCATGGGCTGCGTTGGTCAGGCTGGCTGACAGTGCAACCGCCACAGGTAATCCTGCCAGAAACCGGCTCAATGCCCGATTAGCCGCAGCCCTCATGCCACCACCGCGTGCAGGCTTTGCTTCACCTGCGCCACAATGTCACGCCACAGGGTCAGCTCTGGCTGGCCGGGTTTGCGCTTGCCAAACAGGGTCATGATGGACTCGCCTGCGGCATTGAAGCATTCAATGGAGGTGATGATACCGTCGCTACTGGGGCGTTCGATGGCCCAGATGTCAGCAATCTGATCTACCCGCAGATGCAGGTTGAAATCAGGGTCGAGGACATTGAACCAGGGGCCGGTTTCCAGCAGTTTGCTGACCGGGCCACTGTGAATCTGGATACAGCCGCCGTTGCCGACAAACACCATCACTTCACACTGACGCTGACTGGCCAGTGTCAGTGCCTGCTGCGCTGCCGCTGTCGGCAGATGCCAGGCCCAGTCATCACCGATCTGCTGCAGTGCCTGGGTACGGCTCAGCCGGTGCTTGCGCAGCAGTGCATGGTACTCGTGCACATCACGCAGCGCGGCCCAGTCGAGGCGGAAGCGGTCAACATCAAAAGCCTCTGGCAGCTGATCCACCGGGATGGCTGCAGTGGCGGCCGCAAAAGTCAGCGGCTGGGGTTCAGGCAGGCGGAACTGTTCGACCAGCTGCTCCCAGGCAGCACCGTCGGTTTCCTCAGTACGGTAGACCTTGTGCACGGCAACACCCTGCTGACTGAAGAACTGCAGGCTGTGACGGTCATTCTCGATGACCGCAAAAGCGCAGTACCACTGCTGCATGAACAGGCGAAGGTCGATGTCAGGATTGAGCACCAGCCCCATCCGCCCTTCGCCACTGAAACTCACATTGCTATAGATACCGTGACGCTCATGAACCGCCTGATCGTTGCGGGTCAGCGCCATCACACGGCCGACGGCCTCCAGCGAATTCAGCAGGTCCTGAAAGACGGGTTCCAGCTGCCAGGCATCAATGCCCTGACGACAGGCCAGCAATTCACCTTCACTGACGCCCAGACGCTGCGCCAGCTCACGGGCACGCAGGCGTGGTTCCGCCTGCATCAGTGCCTGATAAGACTGAAACAGCTGGCTGGCAGAAAGGGACTCACGGATAGCGGCTGCAGTTGAAGTCTGCATGGGGGTACTCCACGGTTTACCGATGGGTATCGCGGGTGGCGATACCACTGCGCTATTGTCAGTTGCGGCCAGCAAGCAGCCACAACACCGGGTAAGATATGCCCCGCAGACTGTCACATCCTGCGGGGGCAGGATTGAGCCAAACGGCTGGTTAGAACTCGTAGGTCACGTCGACACCGACGTTACGGCCCGCTTCAGTGAAACGGTCCAGATTGGCAGAGGAGCTACTGGCCTGAGTACGGACGTTGTTCCAGATCCAGTACTTCTCATCCAGCAGGTTAAACACACCGGCGTTAATGGTGATTTTGTCGGTGGGTTTGTAATAGGTGGTCAGATCCACCACGGTGTAATTAGGAATGGCCAGATATTGGGTCGATGACGTCAGGTCGTCTTTCTTCTTGCCGTCCGCCCAGCTGACATTGATGGCCCCACCCCAGTTCTGATTCGGGCTGTCGTAATTCAGACCTACTACCGCAGACAGCGGTGCAACACTGTTCAGGGGTTCATCGTCACCTACATTGCGGCCATCGGCATAGGCCACAGCACCTTTCAGGCTTAACCCTTCAGGAATGCGGGCCGACAGCTCATCCAGATTTAAACTGCCTTTCAGCTCCAGCCCCTTGATCACCACCCGGTCAAGGTTGACGGAGGTGTACTCACCGAGGGGATAGGTGGAAGACGTACCAACCAGATACTGGCTCTCGATAAAGTTGCGGTAACGGTTGTAGTAGGCAGTCAGCTCGGCTGAGCCATAGAGACCTTCGGCACGAATACCGCCCTCGGTAAAAATGCTGTGCTCCGGCTTGAGGTCCGGGTTGGGCAGAATGGCGTAGCCGCGACCTGCGTTGTAGTAGTAATACATTTCATCCATCGACGGAGCGCGGAAGCCGGTGCCGTATTTACCAAACAGGGTGTAAACATCAGTGAGTTTGAATTCGGCCCCCAGCTCAGCGGTGAAGGCATGGCCTTTGGCCCCACCCCAGGAGTCGATGTACTGGTCCGACTGGGTGCTGTAGCGGTAATGGTCATAGCGCACCACCGGCAGCAGCGTCAGACGATCGTTCACCGCCCAGCTGTCTTTCAGATAAGCGCCGAAGGTATTGCCGGTCGCCTGAGGTGAAAAACGGGTGGTGCCTGACGAGGTGTCCTTGTTGAGGTTATCGAGGTCGTTGTACTCGTAGTTCAGTCCGTAGCTCAGCGCATGGTTTTGCAGCTGCTTCTGCAGGCTGGTACGGAACTGATAGCTGTCGTCCTCAAAATAGCGATCAACCACCCGGCCAGAGCTGTCAACTCGGGTGATATTGGTGGTTTTGGTGTTCTGGTAATCCAGCTGCCATTTCATCGAGTCATACAGAGCATTGGCATGAGTGTTTTCGTGAGAGATGCCAAAGTGCGTGCGCTTGCTTTCATCATCCGAGTGATAGCCCGACCCCGTGGACAGCAGATCAAACTGGGAGTCAGCAACATAGTGCTCAGCCACGAAACCGATACGGTTTTCGTCATTGAGCTGATACTGGGCCTTGGCCAGAACGTTATCGGAGTCGGTATCACCCGGATCATTCATGCCACGGGAGGCTCCCGTTACATCGCTACCGTCACCGTAGTTATTGGTGTCATGGCCATCACGGCGGGTATAGACCAGCAGGGTTTCAAGATCACCGGTACGGTTGGCCATGGTGGCAGTTTTGCTGAACTCATCGGAGTCACTGCGGTACCCCCCCTTGACGGCGATATAGGTGTCATCCCCTTCGGCAGCAAGGAAAGAGGAAGGCTCCTTGGTACGGAACTTCACGGAGCCTGCCAGTGCTCCACTGCCTGCCTGGGTATCGCCGCCTTTGACGATCTCAACGGACTCCAGTGACTCAGGATCAATGGTGGTACGCGTAGCACGCAGATAGGTGGTGGTCGGCGCATAGGCCTCGGCCTGTTCCACACCGTCAACGGTGATCTTCACCCTGTCTCCGTCCAGACCACGAATATTGATACTGCCGATACCAAAACGGCTGTCACGGCTGACAGATACCCCCGGCTCATAGCGGAAGATATCAGCGACGCTGCGGGCCACATTCTTCTGCAAATCTTCCTTGCTGATAACACTGACCGCGCTTTCCTTCTGGGTTTGCGGTTCAGCCTTGCCGGTCACCTCAACTTTCTGCAATACGGGGACGGTTGTGTCCTGACTACTGCCGGACGAATCCGTACTGGTTACAGAAGAGGATGAAGCGCTGGCCGCAAACAGAGGGGTACTGGCCGCCAGAGTAATGGCCGCCGTTATCAGACTGGGAGTGATTTTCATGTCACGCTCTCGGTACAACTCGAAATGGAGATGCACAAAGAGTATCAATTATTAAATGATAATCAATATCAAATGATATTTATTAGCATTCTCGTTCAGTAAAAAATCTTTCAGGGTGTTACATCTGTAGTATTCCCGTCGCAGTATCCATTACCCGCATAGTGCTAAGTGAGCCAGCAGAGAGTGTGCCAGATGATGGCAACACACAAAAAAGGGGCCTGCTCGGGCCCCAAAACGTCAACTGCTAGCGCGGTGTGAATCAGCGTATGTAAATCAATGTGCAATACAGACCGATTTGATCTCGGTATAAGCATCCAGTACGGCACTGCCAAACTCGCGCCCTATGCCGGACTGCTTCATACCGCCAAACGGCATGCTCGGGTCAAGCAGCACATGGGCGTTAACCCACACCGTACCTGCTTCTATCCGGGGCACCAGATTCATGGCCTTGCTCAGATTGTTGGTCCACAAACTGGCCGCCAGACCATAAGGGCTGTCGTTGGCCATACGAATAGCTTCTTCTTCATCACTGAAGGAGATAACCGACAGCACCGGGCCGAATACCTCTTCGCGGGCAATGGTCATGGACTGTTCAATATCAGCCAGCACGGTGGGTTGCACGTAGAAGCCATCCGTCTGCAGAGGCTCCCCGCCACATACCACGCGCGCTCCCTCTTCCCTGGCTTTGGCAATATAGCCCAGAACGCTCTGCTGCTGCTTTCTGGACACCAGCGGAGTGATACTGGCTGACGGGTCCATGCCCTCGCCCAGTGTCATGCTGCTGACGGCTGCGGCCAGCTGGCTTACAAACTCGGCATAAATACTCTGATGGACGTAAAAGCGTGAAGCAGACGCGCACACCTGTCCCTGATTGAGCATGCCGCCCAGCATGGCCCCCTGTACCGCCTGCTCGATATTGGCATCCTCCAGCAGAATCATTGGGTTTTTACCCCCTAACTCCAGTGCCACCCGGGTCAGGTTCTGCATGGCAGTAACGCCCACCGTCTTGCCTACGGCAGTGGAGCCGGTGAACGACACCTTGCGCACAGCAGGGTGAGCTACCAGATGTGCTCCTACGGTGTGGCCCTGCCCTGTGACCACGTTGAACACTCCGGGTGGAATCCCTGCTTCTATGGCCAGCTCAGCCAGACGCAGTGCCGTAAGCGGGGTTTCGGGGGCAGGTTTGATCACGACCGTGCAACCGCAGGCCAGCGCCGGCATCAGCTTCCAGGTGGTGATCATCATCGGGAAGTTCCAGGGCACAATGCCGACCACGACGCCTACCGGCTCGCGGCGGGTATATGCAGTGAACTTCGCGCCGGGCGGCAGTGGAATGGATACATTCAGGCTCTGCCCTTCAATTTTGGTGGCCCAGCCCGCCATGTAGCGCATGAACTCGGTCGTCGCTCCGACATCCAGCATCCGCGCCAGATTGATGGACTTGCCCTGATTCAGCGTTTCCAGCTGCGCCAGCTCTTCACCGTGCTCCTCAACCAGCGCGGCAAAACGCAGCAGGATGCGTTCACGATCAGCCGGACGCAACCCTGACCAGACACCACTGCGAAACGCCGCCTCGGCGGACGCCACTGCCCGGTCAGCATAGTCATTCCTGCTATCAGCGACCTGTGCCAGCGGCGCACCGGTGGCAGGGTTGAATACGGTAGTGAACGCCCCTTCAGGGATAACGGACTGGCCATCAATAAAGCAGCCGTGACGACGTTCAAGAAAGGCCGCCACTTCCGGCAGCATTGCAACCTGGCTCATGTTGACTCCTTGCGACGCCTGATGGCATCAGCGTTGTGGTTCTGATCAGCTGTGCTGGCTGAGATAGCAAATAATGGCCTTGCGCTGGCTTGCATCCGCCAGCCCGGCAAAGGGCATATAGGTACCAGGCATGGCGCTCTGCGGTTGCTGGATAAACTGATCAATACGCTCAGCCTGCCACTGACCACCAGCATTTTTCAGAGCCTGGGAGTAGTTGAAGCCCGCCACGCTGGCCACATCACGATTAACCACACCGTGCAGATTAGGCCCCATCATGGCTGCACCGGCAGGTTCAACGCTGTGGCAAACACTGCAGTTGTTGGTATACAGCGTTTGCGCCTGCTGCTTGTCGACACCTTCACACACATCGGCTTTTACCCCGCTGGCCAGTACAGACAATGTCATCGCTATCAGCCCTATCGCTTTACGCACCTTTGGCTCCTTGTTCTGCCGCGCACTGCACGCTAATCGCACAGCCCGCCGCCTCTGGCTTTCGTTACTGCTCTCCTGATGACCACGCCTGCCTGAATCATGGCCATACGCCGCCGGGAGGTTATGGACATCAGTTTTAACAGGCCGCCGGGGTGCAGGTTTTGTACTCCATGCCAAGGCGTTTGCCGCAAATGCCAGATCCTGCTGCTGCCAGATCTGAGCCACAAACGCCAAAAAACTGGTTCCATCAGGTGGAACCAAAGGTGCTGGTCAGATTAGCCCGGCTCCCTAGGATGAAGTGACATCAGCCAAGCCGTTTCCCTCAGCAAAAGGAAAAACCCGATGTCACAGCCTCACCCCTCATTTGACCGTCGCCAGTTTCTCAAAGGCAGCGCTGCGCTGGCCGCTGGGTGAGCTGTAAAGAAGTGATGAAACGGTATATGTCATGCATCTCCCTCCATTTGTGGATACCTGTGCCTCATGCATTTCTGGGAAAGAAAATGGTTCTCCTGAAGGCAAGAAATTTCCATATAAGTCAAAAATATGATGCCAGTAAGTACAATTAATTGATTTAGGACAAGCCTAAGCTAAGTCGAGGTCACAACAAAAAGCACTTACTAGGACTAAATAATGAATTCCATATTTCCGGATACTCCTGACTTTAAAGGCCCTCTTGCGCCTGTACGCATTGAAGGAAAAGTAATAAATCTGGAAGTTCAAGGTACAATTCCTAAAGATATAAAAGGTACATTTATTCGTGTTCAGCCAGATCCTCTTTATCCTCCCATGTTGGGAAATGACATTTTCTTCAATGGTGATGGCGTTGTGTCGTCCTTTCAATTTAGTGATGGCCATGTTGACTTGGTTCAACGCTATGTTGAAACCGACAGACTAAAGCTCCAACGTGATGCAGAAAGATCATTATTTGGTCTTTACCGAAACCCCTACACCAATGACGAAAGTGTTTCCCAGAAAAATGTCTACAGCACAGCCAACACCAATATTGTTCAATTCCAAAATAAGCTATTGGCGCTAAAAGAAGACAACCTGCCCTATGCAATGGACCCTGTTACGTTGGAGACGCTGGGGGTTGATGATCTGGATGGCCAATTTACAGCACGAACCTTTACAGCACATCCGAGAGTGGATCCTGAAACCAATCACTTCCTGACCTATTCGTATCGCGCAAAAGGTGAACAATCTAAAGATGTTGCTTTTTATGAATTTAATGACAAGGGCGAAAAAGTTAAAGAGATATGGTTCGAGGCACCTTTGGTTCCCTTCATTCACGATTTCTGTTTTACCCAGAACTATTTGATATTCCCTGTAATTCCTTTAGATCACAATCAATCCAATGGCGAAGCTGGCGGTGCCATTTTACAGTGGAATTACGAACGCGATATTTTATTTGGTGTAATAAAAAGACATGGTGATGGTTCGGATGCGCGCTGGTTCCGACTCCCTAATGGATTTCCAGGACATCTTCAAAACACCTTTGAGAAAGACGGAAAAATTTATTGTGACCTTTCGATTGGCGATGACAATGTATTTTCATGGTGGCCGGATAAACATGGTCGATCCCCTTCTCCGGATGAAGTTCACGCCCCATTACAACGTGTTGAATTTGACCCTTCCAGCTCTAACGATAAAGGCAGGGTAACGGATGTCTTCACGGACTTAAGTGTTGAGTTCTACAAGATTGACGACCGCTTTCTAGGAAAACCGTATCGCTATTCCTACCCTATCGCAACTGATGTGTCTCTGTGGGATTTTGAGCAGATGGGCCCTCCTCACCCTTTCTTTTTCAATATGCTTTGTAAGGTTGATCTGGAAAATAAATCTCTGACCTGCTGGAGCCCCGGCGAAACAGATAGCGTTCAGGAACCTGTATTTATTCTTCGGTCTGACGATGCGCCTGAAGGCGATGGTTATATTTTGCTCGTGGTAAACAGACTTAAAACCAATAGTTCTGATCTGGTTCTATTGGATACAGAAAATTTATCCAATGGCCCCATTGCAACCATTAAATGCCCTTTCAGAATGCGACAAGGATTACACGGCAACTGGGTTAATGGTTTAAATCAATAAGGGCTTTTATATGCAATACCATATTGAAGATTACAGATCAGGTGATCCTGATATAAAGCTGGCTGCAGAAGGTTTAGTGCATAGTAGTACTTTACCCAAAGAAACAGATGTCCTGATTATAGGAAGTGGCCCTACAGGACTGACACTGGCAGCTCAACTGTCCGCATTTTCGGATATACGCACCTGTATCGTTGAACAAAGATCGGGGCCTCTGGAACGGGGCCACGCCGACGGTATAGCCTGCAGAACAGTTGAAATGTTCAATGCATTTGGATTTTCTCATAAAGTGCTTCGTGAAGCATGCTGGGTGAACGAGCTTAACTTTTGGCGAACGCATGAAGAAACCTCAAAAGGCATTTATCGCTCCGGACAAGTGAGAGATACAGAAGAAGGACTTTCAGAATTCCCTCATGTCATTCTAAATCAGGCCCGTGTTCAGGAACTTTTTCTTGATGTCATGAGGAATTCACCAAACAGAAGTGAGCCCTATTATGGCAGGGCCCTGATAACAATCAGAACCGATGAGAGTGAGTATCCCGTTATCGCTGAGCTTGAACATAAAGACGAGAATGGCGAAATCAGAAAAGAAATTATTCGCGCCAAATATCTGGTTGGCACAGACGGTGCTCGAAGCACCGTTCGTAAAGAACTGAACCTGGAATTAAAGGGAGACTCCGCCAATCAGGCCTGGGGGGTTATGGACATCCTGGCCGTGACCGACTTTCCTGACAACCGTATGAAGGCAATTATCAGCTCTCCAGGAGATGGTACGGTTGTTCTCATTCCCAGAGAAGGCGGTTACCTGTTCCGGGTTTACGTCGAAATGGACAAGTTGGGTGAAGGAGAACGGGTCAAGACTCGCACCTTTGATGCTCAAGACCTGATAAGTGCCGCAAACAAAGTCTTCTACCCTTATTCATTGGATGTTCGGCACGTAGCCTGGTGGTCAGTATACGAAATTGGCCAACGTATGACGGATCGCTTTGACGACCTCTCGTTTTCTGACAACGAAACCGCAATACCGAAGATTTTTATTGCAGGTGATGCAGGTCATACCCATAGCCCCAAAGCGGGCCAGGGAATGAACGTTTCGATGCAGGATGCCTTTAACCTGGGATGGAAACTGGCAGCGGTTCTTCAGGGTCGATCTCCCGAGGCATTACTGCGCACCTATAACAGTGAACGCCACGCCATCGCCAAGGATCTCATAAACTTCGATAGAGAATGGACAACCCTTTTACATCAGGCATCCAAAGGTGACCAAACCGTTAACGCTGAAGATGTACAGACTTATTTTACACAGAGCGGGCGATATACCGCAGGTACAGCAACTCAATATACGCCTTCAATATTAACCGGATCATCGCGATATCAGGATTTGGCCACAGGTTTTCAAGTTGGCAAGCGATTTCATTCATCCCCCATTGTGAGGCTTTCGGACGCTAAACCGATGCACTTGGGGCATGTAATTGAAGCCGATGGAAGATGGCGATTATTTGCATTTTCGCCACAAAAACAAACCATTGCAGAATCGTTGAACGCGTTAAATGGCCTTTGTGAATTTCTCAAATCCAGTACAGATTCACCTATTGTTCGATATACGCCTAAGACTTGGGAAACAGACTCTGTTTTGGATGTCCGAGCCATCATTCCCTATTATTTTCGAGATATTGGCCTGTCTGACATTCATGATTTTCTCTTACCGAGAAAAGGAAAATTTGCACTTCGAGATTATGAAAAAGTCTTCTGCTTCGGAGAAAATGAAGATACCGATATATATCTGCAAAGAGGGATTAATATAAAAGAAGGTTGTCTGATTCTCGTAAGACCGGATCAATATATCAGTCATATTCTCCCATTCAATGCTACTGAAGAACTCAGTCATTTCATATCGAAAATTTTTGTGCAACAGAACTAAAACTAGATACCCGAATCGAAAGAGGATCATTCGCAAACGAACGGCTATTAATTGAGAAGCTATGGCTGCCAGAGATGAAATTACTGGCAGTCATATTGAATGATTTTATTCATCAGCGGGTTTAACCAGCAAGATGAACCACCCTAAAAAATGACACCAACTCCCTCAATGATATAAACACAACAAGAATAAAAACCATTAACTCTCTTATTTAAATAATTTATACCTCCAAAAAAATGACAAGAGAAAATAACAATGAAAAAAAATATCAAACCCTGGTTATTGAAGAATACTTTTCACTCCTGCAAGAAAAAAGCGGGAGAATAAAGTGAACTTACCAAATTCAAAATTAACGGGAGCAACGCTAATAATCGGGCATATTGCTGGGATGATAGATCTCTCAGCGCTGCCTATATGGATAAACACATTGATATCCGGCTATCAGTACCGCCCTATAGTCGCAGGAGCCTTACCATCTGTTTTTTTACTCGGTGCAGTGTTTGCCTCCATTTTTGTTGCCAAGCGTTTTCATAAATATAACAGCCGTAACCTTGCTATCTTTGGGTATTGGGTAGCGGCAATGACGATGTTAGCGGTGCCCTTTCTCACCAAGATCGAGATAAGGTTTGCTCTTCATTTGATCGCAGGATTGTCCATAGGGATAGCTTTATCAGCCATACACGGAACCATTGGAAAAACAACTAATCCGCATCGCTTATTTGCTTTTGCCTATACTGGATTTGGTATTTTCTCGTTGGTATTTCTTGGAGCAGGCCCACAAATCATCAATATTTTCGGCCCTGCCTCTTTTTTCTATGCAATAGCTTTCATTTTTTCGTTAGCGGCCACATTTTCCATGTTGTTTTTACCAGCTGTAAAAAACCAACAGGAGGAAAAAGTACAGACAAAGCGTTCTCTTGCTCCTTCTGTTCGATACGCCATCACTGGAATGACATGTATGTCACTAATACAGGCACTGGTATTTTCCTTTCTGGTACAGGTAGGTTTAGCTCATGGATTTGATAAAAATAATATAGATATCATGTTGATTGTATTGGGAATGGTCAATCTGATACCAGGAATGGTTGCTGCTCTCTTGCAGAAGCGCATCAATACATTTCAGGTTGCGAAGACCGGCCCCGTTTTACAGGCAATATCCGCTATCGCCATTATGGCCACATCAACATTTCCACTATATGCCGTATTTGCGATTTTCTTTCCTGCAATACAGGTATTCACCCACACATTCATATTCGGTTATCTGGCAAAGCAAGACGGAGAAGGACGAGCAGTTGCAGGCACCCCTGCCATGCTTATGACTGGTTCAGCAATCGGCCCATTCCTGGGAGGATTTTTAATTGAAATTGCAGGATTCTCTGCAATTGGAATAGCAGCAATTATTATAGGCACAGTATCAACCCTGCTATTTTTCATAGCAGCAAGGAAAGATGCATTTTTAGAGTCTCCATTATACGCAAGCGAATAGAAAGCCTACGACAGAGTATGTTTAATTTTTCGCAAAATTTTAAACCGCGTTAAAAATAACTTTAAAAACGCAACTGGTGCAAAAAATGAAACTATCGTGTATCAAGCAAAAAAATATTTTGACCGCTGCAATCGCTCTGTTCTCAGCAAGTGCAGCACATGCATATGAGCCAAATACTCCTTTCGCTATTCCAACTGCCGCTACCATCGGAGTGGCTGCTGGCGCCAACCCTCCACCAGGAAACTACTTTAGTATCTCTCTTAGGTCGACACGCGGAGATATTGTTGACGCATCTGGAGATAAAATAGGTGTTTCTTTAAATTCAAATACGCTAGCACTTGGTTACAGCTATGTACCTGGGGTAAGAATACTGGGTGGTGACTATAGATTCACAGCAACACTACCTATTGTTCATGTTTCTCAAAGTACGGACATTTCAGTTGCACACGTAAAAACCGACGATTCTGGCTTTGGAGATATTTCAATCTCCCCTTTCAATTTATCCTGGAATCTTGACAAAGAGATTTTTGCCTCTGCAGGTGTAGTTTTTAACATACCTATCGAAAGTTTTAATTCAGATATCACAACCGCTAATGTGAGTTCTGGCAAACGCTCCGTTTCATTCCTGATGGGATTTAGCAATTTAAGGAATGGCTGGAACCAAAGCATTGCCAGCTCGCTAACTATCTATGAAGAAAATCCTCACACGCATTACAAAAGTGGCTCAGAGTTAATGTTCAATTTAACAGCACTAAAAGAAATTGATAATAATTTCAGTGTCGGTCCAGTTGGCTTCTGGCGAAAGCAACTTGAAGATGACGAAAATAAAGGGCCTCTACTCGGAGGAGGAATTAGAGCTCGTGCAGAACAAGTAGGATTGGGTATCGGCCTAGCCAAAAACTTCGGCTCAGGTCAAATAAATTTAAACTTTGTCAAGAATATTAGAACAAGGAACACAGAGGATCTTCCGGTACTGACATTTAACTATTCAATGCCATTTGGAAAATAACTATTAATAACAAGGTCATATATATCTATATTAAGAGCGCAAATCATGTACGAAAAATTACTTATAAATGGTGAGTTAAGGGGTGCCCTTGACGGTAGAACATTTAAACGCCTGAACCCTTTTAATGGTCAGACAGCAAGTATTTCAGCAGCTGCAACGAGTATCGATGCAAAGTATGCAGTTAACGCGGCCAAGGATGCTTTTGAGCATTGGTCGAAAGTAGGCCCACACACTCGCAGACAAACTTTGTTGAGAGTAGCTGACCTGATCGAGGTGAGGGCGCAGGACTTTGTCAAAATCAATATGGCTGAAACGGGAGCCACTACCTCTTGGATAACATTTAACGTTAGCACAGCAGCAACAATGATCAGGGAAGCTGCCGCATTAACAACCCAAATTTCCGGTCAGATCATCCCGATGGAAAAGCCTGGTACATTATCCATGGCCATTAGAAAACCCGTTGGTGTGTGTTTGGGGATCGCCCCCTGGAATGCTGCCATTATTCTGGGGGTTCGTGCTATCGCCATGCCGATTGCATGTGGAAATACAGCAATTTTAAAGGCTTCTGAATTATGCCCTCAAACACATTTGCTCATTGGGCAAGTATTTCATGAAGCTGGTCTTCCTGCAGGTGTTCTGAATGTCATAACCAATGCACCGGAAGATGCCTCATCAGTGGTAGAAACATTAATCCAGGAGCCTGCCGTCAGGCGTGTGAATTTTACCGGCTCTACCGGAGTGGGAAGAATTATTGCCAAACTCTGCGCTGATGAACTGAAGCCCTGTTTATTGGAGCTTGGAGGCAAGGCGCCATTCATAGTACTTGATGATGCTGATCGGCTTTGTTGCACAAATCGGAACAGGCTCCCGTGTTGTAGAATGAAGGCATGAACAAGCCTACCTCCCCGAAGTACAAAACAACGAACTGGAAGTCCTACAACGCCGCGCTCAAAGCGCGTGGGGCATTGATGATCTGGCTGGACAGAAACATGACCTGGCACGGAACACCGCGCGGCCAGCGAGGGCGTACGCAGCGCTTCAGCGAGGCGGCCATTCAGTTCTGCCTGACGATCAAAAACCTGTTCGGCCTGGCCCTGCGTCAGGCGGTGGGCATGGTGCAAAGTCTACTCCGCCTGGCGGGACTGAACTGGCCTGCGCCGGACTACAGCACCGTCTGTCGGCGCCAGAAGTCGCTGCAGGTCGTGATTCCTTGCCGCCCAGCCACGACCGGACTGCATCTGTTGATCGACAGCACCGGTATCAAGATGCTGGGCGAAGGGGAATGGAAAACCAAAAAGCACGGTGCGGACTACCGCCGCCAATGGCGCAAGGTGCATCTGGGCATCGATGCGCACACGCTGGAAATCCGGGCTATTGAGGTGACCGACAATGCGGTGGGGGACGCGCCGATGCTGCCCGGGTTGCTGAGTCAGATACCGGTGGAGGAGAAGATAGCGTCTGTCAGTGGAGATGGTGCCTACGACACGCGAGGCTGTCATGAGGCGATAGCCCGGCGAGAGGCAGAGGCAGTGATACCCACCCGCCAGAATGCGAAGCCGTGGAAGGAAAATCGCCCGGGGGCTTCTGCCAGGAATGAGATTCTGCGGGCCACCCGCCGGCTGGGCCGGACGCTCTGGAAGAAGTGGAGCGGTTATCATCGGCGTAGTCTGGTGGAAACCAAAATGCACTGTTTCAAGCGGCTGGGTGAACGCGTGATGGCAAGGGATTTTGACCGGCAGGTCGCCGAGCTTCAGGTGCGGGCGGCAATATTGAATCGCTTTACGCGGCTCGGGACACCGATGACGGTGCGCATACCATAAGATCATCTGGGGTAAGGGGTCTTATATGCTGACATCTATTTATGCAACAAAGCCATGCTGATCTGGACGGTGCAGTAAACGGCGCTGCTTTTGGTGCATATATGAACATGGGACAAATTTGTATGTCCACAGAACGTATTATTGTAACCGAAGGTATTGCTGATCGGTTTGTCGATGCCCTTGCCTCAAAAGCGGCGCTTTTGCCTGCTGGCGATCCGTCTGGCACTAATGTTTTGGGCTCTGTTATCAATGAAAAAGCTGCAGAAAAACTGGACGATCTGATAAAAGATGCCTTGTCTAAAGGAGCTAAATTAGTTGCTGGCGGAGAGCGAGATGGAACAGTCGTTAAAGCAGGCCTTATAGACTATGTAACACCTGATATGCGTATTTATTCAGAAGAGTCCTTTGGCCCCATAAAATCGATCATACGTGTAAAAGATGAAGATGAAGCCATCCGGATTGCCAATGATACCGAATATGGTTTAGCCGCCGCCGTTTACACTGGCGATATTAAGAAAGGCCTTGGCTTAGCCGAAAAAATACAGAGTGGAATTTGCCATATTAATGGCCCTACGGTATGTGATGAGCCTCAGATACCATTCGGTGGCTTAAAAGCATCCGGTTATGGAAGGTTTGGCGGGGATGCCGGTATTGCAGAGTTCACTGACCTGCGATGGGTGACTGTAGAAGACCCAAATCAATATTACCCATTTTAGAGCCGTCCAAAGTGGGCTTCGCTTTGGAGGGCTAGAAGTTCAAATACGACTGGCTGCAACCGGAACTTCGCTTTACGTTTTGCTCCCAACCAAGAGACCAGAATCTGGAGCGTTCCCAGAGAGGCACGCTCTACGCTGGCTGAAAGTGAGTGGAAATAAAACCGAAATGCTGAGTGATGCTTAATAGATGTACGAGTGCTCGAGCCCAAGGGTAGTTCAAGGCCGATCGGTGCGAAGTGATTCCGCTTGTGTAGCAGGTCTTTGGTGCAAGGCTCATGGCACTGGCAGATTCACTTGTGCATGTCTTCAGTCGTCTCAATGCTCATCATGTTTACTCTGATTGGAAATCCGATGCTTGGACTTGGCTTACTGAGACACTATCTTTTTAACTGCGCTCACAAGTGCAATAAAGCAGGAAATACCCTTCTATGCCTGAAGCAACAGAAAAAATAAGAAAAGCTGAGTATGTTCTTGACTTAGAAGCACTCTCTTCAATACAAGAACGTTCTACAGTCTGGGCTCAGTGGATTCCTATTACTTTTCCCGGGCTGACTGTCTCAAGGATGACTGATCGTAAGGCAAATGCATTAGTCAAGTTAACTAAAGTTGGAGCTGTCCGCCTGCATTCCATTATTCAGACCAGCCAGATTATGATTAACAAGCCCGACTCTATTTCCTCCTCAGAGCATACTGTTGGCTTCATCATTCAAAAAAGCGGACATAGTGAAATTGAACTAAATGATCAACATATTCAATTAAGAAAAGGGACAATGGGAATTATCGATGGAGGCTATGCTTTTACTCTGGAGTCTATAGGAACATCTCATACCCATGTTTTTACGATGCCTAGGAGAATTGCTTTAGAAAGTCTGCCAGGGTTACTTGAAAGCCCAGTTAGTGTTATTCAAGCCGATGAGCCGCTTCTTGATTATATAACCTTGATCGTTGCACACTCCTTCGAAAAACTAAATATACTATCCAATCAGCAGGCAATAGCATGGAGTACTGCACTCATATCACTGCTTGAAGGCATTAACATACCCAAGACATCTAATTCCACACAAGTCCATTGGAGAGTAAAACGCGGATTATCTGAAATAGACACACGCGCACACGATGACAATCTGAGCGCGGAAGATATTGCCATTGAGCAAAATATTAGCCGCCGCAGATTAGATCAGCTCTTTATCAAAGAAATTGGTTCAACGATCTCTTTTCAAATTTCAGAGAAAAGATTAACAGCCGCTGCGGCTGCTTTGTGCGATATCAAGAATAGTAAAAAGCACATTACAACTATCGCGTATGATTACGGATATAAAGATGGAGCACATTTCTCGCGAGCATTTAAGTTGAAATTTGGTATATCTCCGAAAGAGTGGAGAAAAAGCATACTCAGTGATCAGCAGTAATTCAGAAAAGCTTGAGAGTATCTTCGCTGGCTCCAAGCACGGGCAGAACTACGCCACCAGAGGTGGTCCATAGTTCTTGTGTCGAGTATAGGTTGATATACAGCCTCTACGATTAAGCTGCTCCGTTAAGCCTCAGAGAATTCGCTACTCCCGCAGCAATGGCACAACACGACATTCCCATGGCCCGCTTCACCGCAGAAAGAACCTCTGTCCTGTGCTCACCATAAACCAGACCGATGATGCCATTACTCTGCATCACAGCGCTCCTACCCGCCGAGGCAAGCACGGCCAGTGATTTTGACAGGGTGGTTCAGGACACAAAGCGTTTGCGGTATTCCCCGGGCGCAACGCCAAAGCGCGATTTGAAGGCCGTGGAGAAGTGGCTGGAGTCGCGGAAGCCCCACTCGTAGCCGAAGGCGGATACCTTGACCTCCCCTTTCTCGCGACGCAGTGCCTCGGCACAGAGATCAAGACGGCGATTCTTGATGTACTGCGCAACCACCAGATCCTTGCGGGCAAACAGTCGGTACAGGCCGCGGATCGATACACCAATCTCCCGTGCCACGGTCTCCGGGCTCAGGGCTTCATCGCCGATACGGCAGTCGATCACGTCCAGCGCCCGTCTGAACATTTTCTCGTGACTGTCCAACTCGGCCACACCGTGACCGAGCGCTGGACGCAACAACGATACCAGTGCATCCAGCACCGCTTCGCCTTCCTGCCGGGAGATACTGCTTTGCTGCGCGGTCGACAGGATCAGCTGACTGGCCAGCAACGCCGTCGGCGTATTGGCCAGCACCTTGCGGCACGGTTCGATATGGGTAAAACGCAGGTGCTGATCCATCACGGTACGAGGGACAATCAGCGATAACTGCTGAGAATAGGCATCGTAAGTGAAGTCACAGGGACGGCTGGAGTTGATCAGGGTAATGTCGCCCTGCTGCATCACCACCCGGTTGCCTTCCTGCTCCAGACTGGATGAGCCACGCAGCTGGAAAGCAACATAAAAGTGGTCGGCACTGTCTGCCACAACATCTTCGCGGGTACGAAACAAACGGGCATGTGCAATATCGACAATGGACAGGTCCAGCGCCTGATGGCGAAACGGATCAATTTTGCCGACAAACTCCCTGTCTCTTAATTCGGCATGAAAACGTCCACAGTTTTCATTCACTTGATACAGCCAGCTGTCGAACTCAGCGGCATGCTGGCGAGTGGTTGGGTTAATCATCACGGCCCCGACATCGGTATTGTTGTTATTGTTGGCTCGCCTGCAGCATTGGCCTGCCGCAGGCAAGGTAAAAAACTACCACTTTCTTCCGGTTCAACTCCAGTCCGGTGGTCCGGGCTGGCCGAATCAATCAGGCAACACCGTTTCATCATGCCGCACTGCATCAAGGCAGACTGAGGGTGTTCTGGCCGGTATGGACATCTGATACTTGCCAAGTTCGACGCAGACTCGCTAATACGCTGAGCCCAGGCACGTTTCGCGCCAGCAACACGTCACTCCACAGCGACCCACAGCAGATTGGCCGGCTATTGCGTACGGCAGGGTCTGCCTGATAGCAAAAAATGCAGCAGTTATCACTTTACAGAGCACCGCAGGATGAGCTCCCGACCACCCAAGCACTTGATGCCTCTGAAGAAATTTCTCAAAAAATGCGGATTTACTGACAAAATTTACCGACACAACAGTTGGCTATATTGTTTTTGCCTTCCTGATACACGCATAATCCGCTCATCTGTCTTCATCCTCTTTACAGAACGAAATACTTGCCATGATGCGTGTAACCAGTCGTCTCGCACTCTTCTCTCTGTTTCTGGCAATGGCCACTCCGGTGGTTGCCAGCGCGGCAACGGATGCCAGCGCAAAAGCCAGTGCCAAGGTGGCGGTTAAACATCAGGAACTGGCTTCCAGCAGTGCCATGGTTTTCGATATGAAAGCCACCAAAATCATCTATTCCAGCAATCCCGATCAGGTCGTTCCCATCGCCTCAATCAGCAAACTGATGACCGCCATGGTGATTCTGGATGCCAAACAGCCAATGGATGAAGTCATCGATGTGGACATCTCCAGTAACCCGCATATGAAGGGGGTATTCTCCCGTGTCCGCCTGCACAGTCAGGTGACCCGCCGTGAGATGCTGCTGATGGCCCTGATGTCGTCCGAAAACCGTGCAGCTAACAGTCTGGCGGAGCACTACCCCGGCGGTTACAGCGCCTTTATCAAAGCGATGAATGCCAAAGCCAAATACATCGGTATGACGCGCACCCACTTCGTCGAGCCAACCGGCCTGTCTTACGACAACGTGTCGACCGCCCGTGACCTGACCCGCATGCTGCTGGTCACGCGCAAGTACCCGATGCTGAGTGAGCTGAGTACGACCAAGGAAAAATCCATCAGTTTTACCAATCCCAGTTACACCCTGCCCTTCCGCAATACCAATCATCTGCTGTACAGCAAGAAAGACTGGAGCATTCAGCTGACCAAAACCGGCTTCAACGATGAAGCAGGCCACTGTCTGGCCATGCGTACCACGATCAACGGCCACCCGATGACACTGGTGGTGCTGGACGCCTACGGTAAGCAAACTCACTTTGCCGACGCGACCCGCCTGCGCAACTGGCTGGAGACCGGCAAGGTCAGCCCCCTGCCCTCTTCCGCTCGCGACTATCGCAAACAACGTGATCAGGAACGTGCCTCACTGGCCAAGGCCGACGAAGAAGGCTGATTCAGCGGATCATCTGTGACACCCAAGACCCGACGCAGCCACTGCCTCGGGTCTTTTGTTTTTGTTCCTGCTCATTTCTGCTCCTGCAGAACAGGAACTTACGTCCTCACCCCACCAAACCGTTTGTAAAAGGTCGGTGCCGGTTCAGGTAACGGCCCGTCGGCGGTTTCCATCATGTCACTGATATACGCTTCAGATCCGGCACACACCAGACTGTAAATATTGCGGCACAGCTGTCGTGCTGACACTCCGCTCCAGTCCGGCGGCAATAATTCTGCAGGCAGCTGCGGGTCGCGCAGCATGACCTTGCGGTATTCGTGAATCAGCAGCGTGCGCGCGATGAAACAATCCTGCGGCCCCGGCACACCCTTGCTGCTGAACTCCTGCCAGATCGGACGAAAACGTTCGAGAAAGGACTTATAGCTCTCGGAGATCTGATCCAGATTCCAGCATTCCCGTGACTGTTCCCGTAATGCACGAGAGGAGTACGGCTCACCTTCACGGGTTTCAAACAGAATCGTGTCATCCAGCGCACCCAGCTCGGTCAGGGTGCTATTGACTTCCAGCATGTCGGCGTGTGGCGAGGCCATCAGAATCGGCGAAAACGAACCAAAGCCCATCCACTGCAATTCGTCACGCACCTGCTGACGTTTCTCGGCGGGAAGCTGCGACAGCACCGCCAGGCACCAGGATCCGTCCCACTCCGGCAGCACTGGCAGATAAATACGCTTGAATGCCTTATCGAACCGTCGTCGCCCCTGCGAGGTCAGGCTGTAATAGGCCCGACGGCCCACCTGATCGGCTGACAGCCACTCGTCTTCCTTGCTCAGACGGAAAATCGAGGTCCGCACCAGCCGCTGATTGAGACCAAACGGCTCCAGCACATTGATCAGACTGCCCAGCCAAACGGTGCCGCCACGGGGCACGATGGCATCACCAAAGACGGAAATGATCAGCGAGCCGGCTCGGATCGGCCGCTGGGCACAGAACTGCTGTATCAGTTCATTGAGATAAGGAGAACTGCTCATCAGAGAGGGTTTCGCTGTCAGGATAGGTGCCCGGTATTCTACGAACCGTGTGCCAGTGGTGCAAAGAATGGATGCCTCTTTGCACGATGAGCGGCAAGAACGGTGTCATTTATGCAGCGGGTTTACATCCCCTTCGGCTTGATATCACCGGTTTTCAGACGCGGCCGGTCGGCCTCCACCGCCTCCAGTGGTTCACATTCCTCCAGCGTGGCCAGACAGCGACGGGTCAGCTGCTGATACTGGGCGGTGGTGCTGCTTTTCCACTTCACCTCGTCGTCACCGATGGTGCGTTTGACCACGGCAGGCGTACCCATGACCAGCGAGCGCGGCTCACAACTGAAGCCAGCTTTGACGAAAGAACCTGCCGCTACGATGGACTCAGCACCAATATGTGCCGCATCCATCACCACCGCATTCATCCCCACCAGCGCGTTACGGCCGATGCGGCAGCCGTGCAGCACCGCACCGTGGCCGATGTGGCCGTCCTCCTCCACCACGGTATCGCTATCCGGGAAACCATGCATGACGCAGTTGTCCTGCAGATTGGAGCCTTTTTCCAGAATCAGCCGGCCAAAATCGCCGCGCAGACTGGCATTGGGCCCGACATAGCAGCCCGGCCCGATAATCACATCGCCGATCAGCACGGCGGTAGGGTGAACAAAGGCGGTGGGGTCAATAACAGGGGTGATGCCATCGAGGCGATAGACTGGCATGAGTGACTCCTCGTTGCTCTTTTTGCTTTTGTTGTTATTCGCGTTGGTCCGTACGCCTGATCTCACCATCGCCAGACTGCTGACGGGAGGGTTACAGACCTGCATAGCCAACCCCGATCCTAATTACACAATTTTTTAATGTCAAAAACAGATTCATGTAACACGTATAGCCAGAACCGTCGTTACAGCATTACTACTTCAGTAAACCCATACCAAAAATGCAAAACCCGCAGTAAATATGCTCTTTAAACGCTGAAAACTCAGGAAAATCACGAGCCCAGGGCACGCTCATCAAACATACCCAGCCCTTATAAACATTCAAAAACACCATTTTGTGATACTTAATATTTATTTTTAACTATTTATTAGTATCACTTTTGGCGTTACTCTGCCTTGCACCACGACTCATACAGACAGGCAACGGCCTGACACAGAGATCAACCCGCTGATTGCAACTGCGTTTCACACAGGGCGTGACCAGCGACTGCGAATCCAAGAACAAGAGAGCGACAACGTGAATCATTCCACCTCCCCCGGGTTACTTCTGATCGAAGCCCCTGTCGAGGGTGTGGCCGTTATCCGGCTCAATCGCCCCGAAGTTTTGAATGCCCTGAATACAGCACTGCTGGCGGAACTGGCTGAGGTACTTGAGACCTTCAGCCAGAGCGCAGACATCCGCGCGGTGGTGATCACCGGCAACGAGCGCGCCTTTGCAGCGGGTGCTGACGTCAGAGAAATGGCGCAGCTGGACGCGGTTGGCATACATCAGGACCCACGCCCCCGGCACTGGGCGCGCATTGCCGCCTTCAATAAACCCCTTATTGCGGCCGTCAACGGTTTTGCTCTGGGGGGGGGCTGTGAACTGGCTATGCATGCCGACATCATCATCGCCGCCCGCAGCGCTTCTTTCGGCCAGCCGGAAATCAACCTTGGCATCATTCCGGGCGCAGGCGGCACCCAGCGTCTGATCCGCGCCATCGGTAAAGCCGCCGCCTCGATGATGGTTCTGACCGGCGAAGCCATCGGTGCGGAACAGGCGTTGCAACTGGGCCTGATCGCCGAGATCAGTGAGCCGGAACTGACGCTTGAGCGTGCCATCGCCGTGGCGCAGAAAATTGCCCGCCATGCACCACTGGCCGTGCAGCAGGCGAAGGATGTCCTCAACAAGGCGTATGAATTGAGCCTGTCCAGTGGGCTGCAGTACGAGCGCCGCGCCTTTACCTTCCTCGCCGCCACCGCTGACCGCAACGAAGGCATCAGCGCCTTTCTGGAAAAACGTCGCCCGGTTTATCGCGGTCGCTAATTGCTGAGAATCCTGCAGGAGAGTTGTTATGTCCTTCCAACATATCGAGTACAGCGTCGAGCAAGGCGTCGCCATTCTGACCCTGAACCGCCCCGCTGCACTGAACAGCTTCAACGCTGACATGCATCTGGAGGTGAAGGAGGCCCTGAAACAGGCCCGCGCCAATGAACAGGTTCGCTGCCTGCTGATCACCGGCAATGGTCGTGGTTTCTGTGCCGGGCAGGATCTGTCTGATCGCAATGTGGCCGCTGATGCCGACATGCCGGATCTCGGCGCCTCCATCGAGAAAAACTACAACCCGCTGATCCGCACCCTGCGCAGTCTGCCTTTTCCGGTGATCTGTGCGGTCAACGGCGTAGCGGCCGGCGCCGGGGCCAATATCGCCTTCGCCTGCGACATCGTTTTCGCCGCCCGCAGCGCCAGCTTTATTCAGGCCTTCTGCAAGATCGGTCTGGTGCCAGACTCAGGCGGCACCTGGACGCTGCCCCGTCTGGTCGGCCCTGCACGCGCCACCGCACTGGCCATGCTGGGTGACAAAATCAGCGCCGAACAGGCTGAACACTGGGGCATGATCTGGCGTTGCGTGGAGGATGCCGAGTTGCTCGATACGGCCCTGCAGGCAGCCCGTCATCTGGCCACCCAGCCCACCACCGGACTGGCACTGATCAAGCGTGCCTTGCAGGCCAGCAGCACCAACACGCTGGACCAGCAGCTTGATCTTGAGCGTGACCTGCAACGTCTGGCGGGCCGCACGGAGGATTACCGTGAAGGTGTGGCGGCCTTCATGCAGAAGCGCAACCCCGAATTCCGCGGCCACTGACAGAGGAGAGATCACCATGCCACCTCTGAGCAAAGACACCATCGTCGCCGTTATTGGCGCAGGAGCCATGGGCGCTGGCATTGCCCAGGTCGCCGCCAGTTACGGCCATCAGGTCAAACTGTTTGATAAAGCTGAAGGCGCCGCTTCCCGCGCTATCGACAGCATCGGTGCCGGGCTGGGCAAGCTGGTCAGCCGTGGCAAGCTGGACAACAGCGAAGCCGAAGCCATCCTCAGCCGCCTGCAGCCCATTGAGGAACTGAGCCAGCTGGCTGATGCCGGGCTGGTGGTGGAAGCCATCATCGAGAATCTGGACATCAAGCGCAGCCTGTTCGCCGAGCTGGAGCAGCTGTGCGCAGCCGATACCCTGCTGACCAGCAATACCTCCTCACTGTCCATCACCTCCATCGCCGCAGGCATGCAACACCCGGAGCGCTTTGCCGGTCTGCATTTCTTTAACCCTGCGCCGATCATGAAGCTGGTGGAAGTGATCTCCGGTCTGGATACCGACCGTAATGTCGCCGAGACCCTCTACGCCAGCGCCAGTGCCTGGGGTAAAAAGCCGGTACATGCCCGCTCCACTCCCGGCTTTATTGTTAACCGGCTGGCCCGCCCGTTCTATGCCGAAGGCTTGCGCCTGCTGGAAGAAGGAGCGGCCGACACTGCCACGATTGACGCCCTGTTGCGTGATGCCGGTGGCTTCCGTATGGGGCCATTCGAGCTGATGGATCTGATCGGCCACGACGTGAACTATGCAGTCACCTGCTCGGTATTCGACGCCTACTACGGCGATCAGCGCTTTCTGCCATCGCTGACACAAAAGGCGCTGGTCGATGGCGGCCGGTTGGGGCGCAAGAGTGGCCGTGGTTTCTATGACTATCGCGCGGATGCCGCACAACCTCAGCCGCAGTCACTCAGCATCGCAGGCAGCACCCTTGCCGAGCTGCCCACCTTGATTGTGGAAGGTGACCTAGGGGTCGCTGCCCCCCTGCTGACCCGCCTGCAGCAGACCGGCATCCATATCGTTCGCCGTCAGGGTCTGGCTAATCAGCAGGGGCGCCTGTTGCTGGGTGATGCCGTACTGGCATTGACCGACGGTCGTATGGCCAGCGAGCGCGCCGTAACCGAGGCCACAGCCAATCTGGTGCTGTTTGATCTGGCGCTGGACTACCAGCAGGCCAGCCGTCTGGCTATTGCTATCGCTGATCAGGCCGACAGGCGCGTGCTGCAACCTGTGACCGAACTGTTCGCACTGGCGGGCATCACGCTGTCACAGCTGGATGATGCACCGGGGCTGGCGGTGATGCGCACCGTCGCCATGCTCGCCAACGAAGCCGCTGATGCGGTGATGCAGCAGGTATGCAGCGCAGCCGATGCCGATATTGCCATGCAGTTTGGCGTCAACTATCCCTGCGGCCCGCTGGCATGGGCAGAGGCCGTCGGCACACAGCGCATTTATCAGGTGCTCACTCATATGCAGCAAGCCTATGGTGAAGATCGCTACCGCCCATCACGCCAGCTCAAACGCATGGCGGTTACAGGAGGTCACTTCCATGTCAACGCAGCCTGAACAGACCACCACTCTGGCCCCGCAGCAGATGGCAGAAGCCTGTGCTGATGCGCTGTATCAGCGTGATCTGGCCACCCGCCATCTGGGCATCGAGATCAACTCTGTTGCACCGGGTCAGGCCGTGGTCAGCATGACCGTCAAAGACTTCATGATTCAGGGTCATCAGACTTGCCACGGCGGCTACCTGTTTACCCTCGCCGACTCAGCGTTTGCCTTTGCCTGTAACAGTTACAACGCCCCGACGGTCGCGGCAGGCTGCAGCATCGAGTATCTGTCGCCCGCCCGGGAAGGTGACGTACTGACGGCCACCGCGACAGAGCAGTCACGCGGCAGCAAGCTGGGCGTCTATGACATCACCATCCGCAATCAGCACGGTCAGGATATTGCGCTGTTTCGCGGTAAGTCATACCAGCTGCGCGGCGAAATACTGTCCGCCTGACACGTTTCATATCAAGCAGGCCAGTGGCGGCATCTCAGACACGCCGCCACTCACAACCCGGCCTGCTGACCACCGAATGACCGGAGCCTGCAAGGCTCTACGGAGTAAATAACCATGAGCACTCAGCTTACTGACGCCCTGATCATCGATGCCATTCGCACCCCTATCGGCCGTTATGCCGGCACGCTGGCCAGCGTGCGGGCTGATGACCTTGGCGCTGTGCCGATCCGGGCACTGATGGAACGCAACCCCGGTGTTGACTGGGCACAGGTGGATGACGTGATCTACGGCTGCGCCAATCAGGCCGGTGAAGACAACCGCAACGTTGCGCACATGTCATCGCTGCTCGCAGGGCTGCCGGTGACCGTGCCCGGCACCACCGTCAACCGTCTGTGCGGCTCCGGTATGGATGCCGTGGGCCTGGCGGCACGCACCATCAAGGCCGGTGAAGCCGGGCTGATGATCGCCGGTGGTGTCGAGTCTATGTCGCGCGCGCCTTTCGTGATGGGCAAAGCTGACAGTGCCTTCAGTCGCAGCGCCGAGATCTTTGACACCACCATTGGCTGGCGCTTTATCAACACACTGATGAAGGAGCAGTACGGCGTCGACTCCATGCCGGAAACCGCCGAAAACGTCGCTGAACAGTTCGGCATTTCCCGGCAGGATCAGGATGCGTTCGCCCTGCTGAGTCAGCAGCGCACTGCCCGTGCACAGGCGGCGGGTCGCTTTGCCCGTGAGATAGTGCCGGTCAGCATCCCCCGTCGCAAAGCAGACCCGTTGCTGTTTGACACCGATGAACACCCTCGTGCAGACACCACGCTGGCCACCCTGAATAAGCTCGCGACGCCATTCCGCGCCGGTGGCAGCGTCACTGCAGGCAATGCCTCGGGCGTAAATGATGGCGCCTGCGCGCTGCTGCTGGCCAGCCCGGCAGCCGCTGATCGCTTCCAGCTCAAAGCCCGCGGCCGGGTGCTGGGCATGGCCACGGCAGGGGTTGAGCCCCGCATCATGGGCTTTGGCCCTGCTCCTGCAACGCGCAAGGTGCTGCAGCAGGTCGGCCTGACACTGGCGGATATGGATGTGATTGAGCTGAACGAAGCCTTTGCTTCACAGGGGCTGGCCGTCCTGCGCGATCTGGGCCTGCCAGACGATGCCGAACATGTTAACCCCAACGGCGGCGCTATCGCCCTTGGCCATCCGCTGGGCATGAGTGGCGCACGCCTGATTACCACCGCACTGAATGAGCTGGAAATTCGCAATGGCCGCTATGCGCTGTGCACGATGTGCATCGGCGTCGGTCAGGGTATCGCCATGGTGATTGAACGGCTGGCATAACGCTCCTCTGCGCAGCTAATCCCGGTTCTGAAGAAAGCCCCTTGCGGGCTTTCTTTGCATCTCCCGCCACCGCGGTATCAGCTCAAACTGACGACGCTCTCCAACCACCTTCAGTGGCTGGCACTTGAATTACTGTACCGACTGGCGCTACAACAGATGCCATCGTTACATTCACATAGCCAGCAGGCGGGAAAAATGAATCAGGGACTGAATGAAAAGCTAATGCCCGATACGATTGAGCCGGTCCGTATCGCCAGCAAAATCATGAAGATCAACCATGCCGGAGAGTTTGGCGCCATCAATATCTATCGAGCGCAGATCCTGGTCGCCAGACTGTTCTCCCCCCAGCTGGTGGCGACACTGGAAGACTTTCTCAGCCATGAGAGAAAGCATCTGGAGATTTTCGGCCGCATCTTACAGTCCAGAGGCATCGCCCGCTGTAAAAGTTTCTGGCTTTGCGGCATCGGTGGGTTCTGCCTGGGGCTGATCACTGCGCTGATGGGACGGGCGGGCATCATGACCTGTACGGCAGCGGTGGAAACGGTTGTCACTCATCATCTCCTTGCACAGCTGGCCAGCCTCGAAGCAGAGAATGATAGTGAGGCGTATCAGGCAGTGCAGTCGATCCTCAGTGAAGAACTGGAGCATCAGCAACACGGCATTGAGCAGAGCAAGGGCAGCCTGTTGTTCAAACCCGTCAGTGCTGTGGTTTCCTGTGCGACGTCTGCCGTTATCTGGCTTGGTTTTCAGCTCTGACTGTTACGATACCGTGCCTGCTTCAGCAGCCATCTTCAGGCATCACAAGCCGAGGAATAGCTGAAGGTTGGGCGGGACACATTCCTTTTTCGCAGCCCCTCAAACTGCTCGGGTTCATCCCCATCGATTACTCAGATCTGACGCTGCTGGCTATTCACCTGCACACCGGCTTTGTCGAACAGTCACCGATGGGGTCCATGAGGTTCTGGCGCCATAAGCGCACGCTTGAGCCCACGGCACAGGGCGCATCCTCTCTGACAGGCTGGAGTTTGAGCCCCGATTTGCCGGGGGATACTTACTGCTTTTTTATATACGTTTCAGGGTCTGTCAAACGAACTGTGTAACTGCTCCCTTTCAGAGTGCGGCCAGCGGCACGCGCTCCTCCCCAAACATCACCTGAAAACTCTGTAGTGCCGGTTTCCAGTGATGAATAGCCTTCCAGTTCTTCGATGCTTCGCGGATGGCCAGAAAGAGTGACTTGAGTGCCGAATCGTCGTTCGGAAAAATGCGCCGATTACGTGTCAGTTTCCGCAGGCTCATGTTCAGGGATTCGATGGCGTTGGTCGTGTAGATCACTTTCCGGATCTCCGGCAGGAACTGGAAGAACGGCATGATGTTGTCCCAGTGACCGCGCCACAACCGCACCACCGCCCGATATTTCTCACCCCAATCGCTCTCAAAGTCATCCAGTTCGCGCACGGCTTCGTCCGCTGTCGCCGATGTGTAAATTCGCTTCAGGGCACCCACAACGACCTTGCTGTCTTTGGTGTTGACATAACGCAAGCTGGCGCGCACCAGATGCACAATACACAGCTGGGTCAACGTTTTCGGAAACACCGCGTTGACCGCTTCCGGCAGGCCTTTCAGACCGTCCATACTGGCGATGTAAATATCCTGCACGCCACGATGACGCAACTCCGTCAGCACCGACAACCAGAACTTCGCCCCTTCGCTTTCGGCCAGCCACAGACCCAGCACTTCTTTCTCGCCGCGCAGATTGACGCCAAGCACAACGTGCGCTGACTTGTTCACCACCTGCTTGTTGTGCTGTACCTTGACCACCAGACCATCCAGCCAGACGATGGGGTAAATCGCTTCCAGCGGTCGCGTCTGCCACGCTTTGGCTTCCTCCAGAACCGCATCAGTAACCTGGGCGATGAGTGTGTGCGAAATCGTCACACCGTATAAGTCCACCAGCGCACTCTCGATATCACGCGTGGTCATGCCCTTGGCGTACAGGGTCAGGATCTTGTCTTCCATCCCCGCCAGCCGAACTTGCCGCTTCTTGAGCAGCTGTGGCTCGAAGCGGCCTTCGCGGTCGCGGGGAGTCTCTATGAGCAAGTCGCCGACATCACTCTGCACCGTTTTACGGCTCTTGCCGTTACGGGTATTGCCCCGCTTGGCACCGGGCTCGGCTTTGTCGTGGCGGTCGTAGCCAAGGTGGTCGTCCATCTCGGCTTGCAGGCTGCGATTGATCATGTGTTGCAGCATCTGGGCGTACAGCTTGCTGACATCCTCCGGGGTCTTACATTCCTGAGTCAGCTCATCCAATGTCTCTGGCGTTAGTGCCATGTAACTGCTCCTCGCGGTGTTCCCGCATCATCCCATAAACGCAGTTACACAGTTCAATTTACAGACCCACGTTTCACCGCGACCACGGAATATGTATGCCAATGCTTCATTCTACCCAATGAGGTTTTCTCTTTTTCATCACGTTCAAAGAACCTGACTATTTCAAAATCTGAGAACAAAGCCTTTACCTCTGATTCCGAAAAAGGTGCTGTTGGACTACGATAATTATTAGCCCAGCTGTCTTTGAAACCCATGAAATCGCCAGCAAACACCCCACCGATTTCAATTGAGGATTTAATGTTGCTCCATGTCGCTTCAAATTGGTCTGGGTTAGCGAAGAACAAGCTTGAGTTTGCGATAACTACACCAGACTTTGGATAGTCAAACGACTCAAAAGACGACTCTACGATATCCACTAGTGACTTTGACCCAAATCTGTCTCGACAAATAGCAATCGAATCAGGGTTAATATCGAAGCCATAAACTTGAAAACCCTGTCGCTCTAGATACGCGATATCACTTCCAGTTCCACAACCGCAGTCAGTGGCTACTTTGAGGTTTGATTTATTAAGTCCGGCTGCAAACGCTGTACGTTTTGAATGTGGGCGAGATAATGCCTTTTCGTAATACTGACGCCAAATTTCAGTGTTCTCATCCATAAGTTTCTGATTTTCCGTAAAAGTACATAACGCTACAAGCAGAGGCTTACTTTGCGTTTTGGAGCGAAGCAACAGCAACATAAGTCCTGCTGTACACCATCAAGCCAGTCGTTATCTCCTAGCTGGGTAGCTGATTGACTCAAGACGAGGGAGTGTTGGCTGACACAGAGCTATGAACAGTCTCTCAAGCGTTGCGAATTACTCTTAAATGCTTTGTTAAATTTCGGTCACCCTAAGAGTACCGTCATCGTTCAAACCGATTTTTTTCAGTTTTACATGACTATGTCTCTCATCTAACCAACCTAAAACCTCCGTAATATCTGCTTGGGACATTCTTGCTCCAAAGATGATGCCACTTAATCTAGATACAGGAAATTCAGAAACGTTTTCTCTGACAAGTGCAGGCAGTCCAACACCTTGATTTTGAGCGTGAGAAATAACTCTGAACTCACTCTCATAGCTCCATTCTTTGGTCTTAGTAACTAATGAATTAAAAGCATCTTCTTCAGAGAAGTCCAAAATATCAATTGAGTTAATCCTGTTAACATAGTTAACCTTCCAAGCTCTACCGAAGTAATCATTACTCGTATCAAACTCTAGACAGAAGCCACGATGATTATTGGCATAATGAGCCCACATAAGGACATTTTGAGGATCGGACGATAGACTGAATATGCCCCACTTCTGATCTACTGTTTCAAATGTCTTATCTCTTATGTCCTTTGTAAGCTTTAGATGTGTTTCATTAGATAATGAATCATAGTACTTAAAGTAATCCACTGGCCCTACAACAGGACTCAGATGCTTTTGTACCTCATACGCCCAAACACGATGTTTAGACCTGTATTCCAAGTCTGAAAGATCACCTACCTTCAGCTGAAATTGACACTCAAATGGGTCATTCAGCCCACTTGGAAATGGATAATACAGTTCATTTTTCTCAAAGATACTTTTTATAAATTCCGTCCTACTGGGCTCAAAAGCTCTATATTTGTAAAGCTTCTTCACACCAAGATCCCTAGCTGACTTCATTATGCTCTCCTTCGCGTATTTGAGAAATTTAACGCCTTGCTCACCTGAAAATATTGCGGAGAGCGTTTTTGTGTAAAATGGAGCTACTCGACATACACAAAAACGAGCGCAGCAATATTTGCCAGGTACAGCAATTTGTTAGGCTTTACCACAGTTTCCACCAAAGCTTTTTAGAAACTCCTGACGCTTCTTTAGCTGGCATATCTACGGGTTCACGTGGCCGCCAATAGTTATGCCCTACCAAGTTTGACAAGCTCTCAATCTGAGTGCCAGCCCTCTCAATTAGCTCAATGAGGCTTTTTATTAAAGGATCTCTAGGCACACTAACTGAGTAATAAACCTCATCGTAATCTGGATCCCGTTCTTGGATATATAGGAACCCATCTCTTGCATAGACATCTAACTCCCATCCTTGGTCGACATCATAAAAAACCTCACCACTCTCAGTTTCAATGACAGATTTGATAAAGTTTTCTATTTCTCCGAGCGTGTCGTACCAAGGAAATCCTACATGTATATCCTCTTCCGAATTCCATAGCCAAAATCGAAGCCAAAAATATTGATGTATTTCGTTAAAAGACTTCTCGTGCCTTTTGGCTGCAGATAAAACACCAGAATAATAATTCGCTAGCTGATGTTCATGACCTGACACTTCTGAGGTTCTTGCCATTTGCTCAACCACCCGAGGGAAGTCGAGCGTTGGAAGAGGGTCTACTTCCTTCCTCTCCACAATCTGAGGGTGGGAGTCGGGACCATAATAAAAGTCATCTTTCAGCAGATAGCATATTTCTGCATCAATCTTACTTATTGGCCTTGTGTTATCAATCCAGGATTTCATTATTGATGCCTAACGCCCGGCTAAGCCGCCGGAACGGAGTTGATTGTTTTGCGCTAACGTAGCGAAAAAGCGCAAAACGAGCAACGCAGTGGAGGTCGGTTTGAGCCGTTTGTTATAAGTCATTTCTTTGATGTGATTTTGCAATTGTGATTGCCATAATAACAATGAATAAAACCAAGCTGAAGAAAGGAGAAAGGGAAAAAGTTAGGACAGACAACTTTGCCGGAAATATGCTTTTACCTAAAAATAAAACACCTATTGACAGGATTGGGATAACTGATAGAAATAATGAAATTTTAGACAGGCGACTCTGTTTTATTTTGCACTGCCAATAAGACAGAATCCACCAGAGAGGAGGAAAAAGCAAAGCGCTGCCTATAGCGATCAATATTAAAAAGGTGACTGGTTGTGCAGATGCCACTTGCTGCTCCTTGACTTATAACGCTGTTATAAATTGCCGAAAAAAGCACAGCTTATTGAGGTCGATTTCATAACCTTGTTAGTTGCGCATACTTTCTATTTTGGAATTTTTTCTTTCCGTGCTTTCCTTTTTAAGATTTTCAAGTTTCAGCTTTAGAAACCCTTCTGGATTAAGTTTGCAATGGTAATGATGGTGTTCTTTAAGCTGATCTTCCTTTTCCTTCTCTATTTGCTTAACTGATTTATTTTTTACACCCCATAATTCAAGAGCTTTTTTCGAAGTCATGAACAAACTGTATATTAACGCTAAAAGCGAAACAACCGGATTTGACCAACCCAAGTAAGCAATTATTGCGGGAATCACGCACAGCCACAATATTAATGTAATGCGCAGTGCTTTAATACCTTTTACACGTAAGGCAATTTCATTTCTAGCATCATCACTAGATTTATATGGGATCGTCGAGTATATTTCTGATAACGAATCCCTTGATAAATCAATATCAGGCTCCTTTCCTTTAGGGTAGTCACCCCAACAAAAATAGACGCCCTCACAATCTGGATAACCGAGCAAATAATTTTCACCAGTGACGTTTTTGATACTAAAATCAGAATCGGTCATATTTTTCACCATGACCATCAAAGGTGTTGGAAACCTTTCAATCCAAATATTTAACTCAGATTCACAAATTTCTTTTACTTCTTCAAAAAGGTTTTTTTCGTAAATATTAACTATTAATATTGCAAACTCTTGATCTGTAAACACTGGCTTGTAGCTTACATAGTAACCGGCTCTCTTTTCTTCAATATTTTCATATCTAATCCAGTTATTGATCACTATGACTAAACTCCAATATCAACTAACAGTATGTTAATGAGGTCTTCGACCTAATAACAATTATTAAAAGGTATACCTTTTAGTAAACCTTCTCCTAAAAGCAGTCATATAAGATTTTGATCTTAATAGAAAAAATAAATTAGCCAACACTAACACGAGTCACTAAAAGGTATTTTTTATCGATAACAGACCATCCAAAAGGTATACCTTCTTCCAGTTTTTTCAAGGAAGAAGTGCTCGACATGGTGAAGCCTCTCTTTCTAACATCTGGCCAAGACTGCATGATGGTACATCGATACAGTAGGCGGACCATTGACGCCTATCTGTACTGGACAAAAGTTTTCATCCTATTCTGCAATAAATAACACCCAGCCTCTCTTGGTCAGAGTGACATTAAACGCTTTCATATCTTGGAGTTAGATGCTTGCGTGGTAACTGCTCAACTTGGATGGACTGGGGTTATCCACCCATCAACTTCTGGTTACTTAAGTGAACAGGGTAGTTTGCAGAACTGCTTGGACAAAATTTCACCCTTCTCATTAATCTTCACCAGAAGGCGAAACGGTACGCCACTGTCATAGGGGTTCTCGACCACCCAGCCTCCAGCATTTTCCGGCTGTAGCTTACCGCTGAAACCAATGCCTATTTCATACCCACCTTTAAGTGGATATACCTTGGTTTCGGCAATTTCACCTGGCTGAAGGTCAGACAGATGCCGTCTGTCTGGCCCGGCAGTCACTTCTATATCTTGCAAGTTGGACGAGCCAGAAGGCGCCTCATATTCAATAGCAATATAGCTAGCCGGCGATGTCGGATAACCGAAATACCAAACAGATGCCACACCGAAAACCAGCCCCATCAGAGCATAACGCCACATAGCAATTCTCACTTCAGGGGCTGATTGTTTTATAGGAACTCGAACTTTTCAGGACACTATCAAGCAGATCGATAGCTCCAATTCCACATAGATATTTTTGAATCGCAAAGTAAAAGGGGTATCTCCCCCTTTTACTTTAACTGCATTTCACATCGCTTCTTGCGGGCACTGAGCATGGTCTGTAAACGCATCACCCTCATTTAGAAAATCGACATGAACCTGATTTATCAACCAATGTGATTCACTATTTTTATATAAAATAAACATCGACAGAGGTTCATCAGCACTACTATAGCCATTAATTGTAAGGCATCCCGAAGCCCCACCTTTTTCCATCATTTCAAAAGTATTTTCCCGCTTTTTCAACATTTCATGCATGGTATATAAACGAAGCAGAGACTTCTTGTTTACATCTGGATTTTTTGAAAATTGCGCCTCCTCTATAAATCCCTTTGTAAAAAAGGAGGGCCCTCTTTCAAAGGCATTATTTTCGTTTACTTCGAGCGAAAATTTATCAAATGCATCCAGCAACGGAGATGGCTGGCCAGCGTATGAACCCGTAACTACCAACAGAGAAAAAAAGAAGGATAACAACATTCGCATTATTAATTCCCCATAATCTGCTGCAATTCACGATCATAGGATTTTAAGGGAGACTTCAGCGCTCTCGCGGCCTGACAGAGCAGGCCCGAGCAGGAGGTAATAAGCTCTTCGAGATCAAAATTCCCCTTAACACTAAATGTCATACCCGCATTAATTCGTGCCACATAGCCAACCTTCATACCGTCTTGATTGGTGAAGCTGACACTCATCCTTTTGAAACTTAATCCGATATTTTGTAGCACAGGATTACCACTGAAAGTCATCATGCCTCCATTCCCAGAAAACGTAGTATCACCGTTTTCATTGATGGTCATAGACGCCTTTCCTTTAGCAAGAATTTTGGCGGTCATTCCCTTGTCTTTCGAGTATGCCAATTCGATAAAGCGACCCACGGCAAGTTTTACTTCCGGGCTTTGAATTTCTGCTGAGCTCATCGATTTTCCTTAATAGCTGTCGGCAACGCTCCCTCTTCAGGAAAGGAGCACTTATGGCAGGCCCACAGCAGCAGAAAATAAACCAGCCCTTCCCTGTTGTGGTGCCTGCACATCGAGCGGCACTTCGTGCAGTCCTGCACGCCATTCAAGCAGCAGAAAGGGTATGGGCATCACCGCCGAAGATCAACCCGCCCGGCAGGCACACCTGCCTGTCTCCTTACAGGCAACATCAGGCAGCAGCCTGTTCACTTCTCCCTGCGCAGAAATGCACATCAAAATATGACACGCAATTTTGTTTCAACTTGGTTTTTATAAAGCACACAAAGCAAAACCTCTCAAAGACGAATCACACCATAGAGCCATTTTTACTTGATCTATCGTTGAAATCATACCGATCACAAATGTGATACATATAAAAACTGTAGACATCATTTTTATGTATCATATAATCAACCCCATACAGCACATTTTGTGCTCAACAGACAAAAACAAGAGGAGCCACTGCATGTATGCTCAACTCGTAGAGACCGGGGTGAAGCGGGTTCGTAATCTGGATGAGATGTCGCCCGAGGAGCGACACTTTCAGGAGAAGATCGATGCCGAGATCAAGATCGAAGCGAAGAACTGGATGCCCGAAGCCTATCGCCGCACCCTGATTCGGCAGATCTCTCAACATGCTCATTCAGAGATCGTCGGCATGCTGCCTGAGAAGAACTGGCTGACCCGCGCCCCCAGCTTCAAGCGCAAACTGCAGCTACTGGCCAAGATTCAGGACGAAGCCGGACACGGCCTGTACCTGTACAGCGCTATGGAAACCCTCGGCGCTGACCGTGACGACGAAGTGGCCAAACTCCATCGCGGCGAAGTGAAATACTCCTCTATCTTCAATTACCCCACCCGCAGCTGGGCCGACATGGGCACCATTGGCTGGCTGGTGGATGGCGCCGCTATCGTCAATCAGGTGGTGTTGCAACGCACCTCCTACGGCCCCTACTCCCGCGCCATGATTCGCATTTGCAAGGAAGAAAGCTTCCACCAGCGCCAGGGCTACGAAATCCTGCTGACCATGATGCGCGAAGGCAACGACGAGCAGAAAGCCATGGTGCAGGACTCCATCAACCGCTTCTGGTGGCCTGCGCTGATGATGTTCGGCCCCACCGATACCGACTCCCCCAACTCGGCTCAGTCCATGGCGTGGAAGATCAAACGCATGTCCAACGATGACCTGCGCCAGCGCTTTATTGATCAGACTATTCCGCAGCTGGAGCTGCTCGGCTGCACCGCACCGGACCCCGACCTGAAGTGGAACGAAGCACGCGGCCACTATGACTTTGGCGAGATCGACTGGAGCGAGTTTTACGATGTGCTGAAAGGTAACGGCCCCTGCAACCGTGAGCGCCTGCGCACCCGTCGCGAAGCCATCGAGAACGGTGACTGGGTACGTGAAGCCGCCACGGCTTACGCCAGCAAACAGCAACAAAAACAACACGCCGCCTGATTGGCCGTTTGATGAGATTCTGAGGTAAGCACGATGTCTGACTGGACCCTTTTTGAAGTCTTCGTTCGCAGCAAGCATGGCCTGAACCATAAGCATGTGGGCAGCGTCCACGCCGCTGATGCCGCCATGGCACTGGAAAATGCCCGTGATCTTTACACTCGTCGCAGCGAGGGCGTCAGCCTCTGGGTGGTGCCTTCAGCACAGATCACCGCCTCCTCACCGGACGACAAAGACCCGCTGTTTGATCCGTCGGATGACAAGGTTTATCGCCATGCCACCTTCTATGTGTTGCCCAAAGAACTGGACCATATGTAAGGAGAGCGGCATGACTGCACAACTGAATAGCACCTGCCGTCAGGCGCTGGTGGATTACCTGCTGCATCTGGGCGACAGCGACACGGTGATGTCACAGCGCCTGTGTGAATGGGTCGGCCATGCTCCCGCACTGGAAGAAGAAGTGGCCCTCGCCAACGTCGGCCTCGACCTGCTGGGTCAGGCTCGTAGCTGGCTGAGCTATGCCGCTGAGCTGGAAGATCAGGGCCGCGATGCCGACCAGCTGGCGTTTCTGCGTGACGAGCGCGAATACCGCAATCTGCTGATTACCGAGCAGGCCAACGGCAACTTTGCCGACACCATGGCCCGCCAGTTTTTCTTCGATGCCTGGCATTTCCATCTGCTGACCGCCCTGTGCCAGTCCACGGATGCACAGGTGCAGGCCATCGCCCGCAAAGGGCTGAAGGAAGTGACCTATCACCTGCGTCGCTCCACCGCCTGGATCAAACGTCTGGGTGATGGCACAGCAATCAGCCATCAGAAAATGCAGGATGCCATCGACGATATCTGGACCTATACCGGCGAAATGTTTACCGCCGCCAGCACCGACCCATTGCTGGTGGAAGCAGGCATCGTGCCTGCCAGTGCACCGTTGCAGCAACAGTGGCTGAACTATGTGCAGACCACCCTGCAGGAAGCGACCCTCACCTGCCCGGATGAGAACGCCTATATGCAGATCGGCGGACGCCAGGGTCTGCACACCGAGCAGCTGGGTTATCTGCTGGCCGAAATGCAGTTTCTGCCGCGCGCCTACCCCGGCGCGACCTGGTAAGAGCAACACCTTCGAGGAGAGCTGACCATGCAGCACACTACCGCCGCGGTTGCCGCCAGCGCCTTTGGCCTGATCAGCAGCGACCGGCCACGCACCCTGTTGCGTGAAGACGGACAGCGCCCCGCGCTGGATGCTATCTGGCAACTGCTGGATACCGTGCCAGACCCGGAAGTGCCGGTGATCAGCGTGGTGGAGCTGGGTATCGTGCGTCAGCTCGACTGGCAGCAGGACCGGCTGGTGGTCACCCTGACCCCGACCTATTCCGGCTGCCCCGCAACGCAGGCCATCGCCGACGCCATTCATATGGCGTTATGGCAGGCCGGGCTTGAACAGATTGAGCTGCAGGAGCAGTTGTCACCGGCCTGGACGACCGACTGGATCAGCCAGAGTGGCCGCGACAAGCTGCGCGCTTACGGCATTGCCCCCCCGGCAGGTAGCGCCAGCAAGCGCACCCTGCTAGGCGAGGAGCCGGAAGTGCACTGCCCTCATTGCGGCTCGGTGCATACCAGCGTGATCAGCGAATTTGGCTCCACTGCCTGCAAGGCACTGTACCGCTGCGACGACTGCCGCGAGCCCTTCGACTATTTCAAATGTATCTGATTCAAATGCATCTGATTCACGTGCCTCTGAGCTGAAACGCCTGACGCAGCCGCCACGCCGTCTGGCGCGGCCTGCTGGCCCATGAAGTTGGCATAACAACAAAATTGATCGAGGTAACCATGAGCCGTTTCTATTCCCTTGATGTGGCCAATGTGCGCCAGGAAACCCGCGATGCAGTGTCTGTCGCCTTCGCCATTCCCGCCGGGCTGCAGGACACCTTCCGCTTCAGTCAGGGCCAGCATCTGGTGCTGCGTACCCGCATCAACGATGAGGAAGTACGTCGCTCCTACTCCATCTGCTCCGGTGTGCATGACGGCGAATTACGCATTGCCGTCAAACGCGTGGCCGGTGGTCTGTTTTCCAACTGGCTGAACGATCAGGCGCAGGCCCTTTTGCACAGCGCCCAGCCGCTGCAACTGGAAGCCATGCCACCTGCGGGACATTTCAGCACCGAGCTGGATGCAGAGCGGGTCGGTCACTATCTTGGCGTTGCTGCAGGCAGCGGTATCACCCCTATTATCAGCATCATCAAAACCACGCTGGATACCGAGCCGCAGAGCACCTTTACCCTGTTCTATGCCAACCGCTCGACCTCCAGCACTATTTTCCGCGAGCAGCTGGCTGACCTGAAAAACCGGTACATGGGCCGCCTCAACCTGGTGTTCCTGATGACCCGCGAACAGCAGGACATCGACCTCTACAACGGCCGTCTTGATCATGACAAATGCAAGGCGCTGTTCGACCGCTGGCTGGATGTTCCACATCTGACCGCGGCCTTCCTGTGTGGCCCGCAACAGATGATCGAGCTGGTCAGTGAAGCGCTGCAGCAACACGATCTGGACAAAGCCCGCATCCACTACGAACTGTTCGGCACCGGTCTGCCTGCCACCGCCCGCCGCCAGCGTGACAGCAGTGGCGAAGCCATTGCCGCCGAGCTGTGCGACGTCACCGTTATCGCAGACGGCCGGCAGATCAACTTCGGTCTGGCCCGCGATACCCGCAGCATTCTGGATGCCGGTAACGAACACGGCGCCGATCTGCCCTACTCCTGCAAGGCCGGCGTGTGCTCAACCTGCCGCGCCAAGGTGGTGGAAGGCGAAGTGGAAATGGACGTCAACTTCGCGCTGGAAGACTACGAAGTCAAAGCAGGCTACGTGCTGTCGTGCCAGTGCTTCCCGGTCAGCAAAAAGGTCGTCCTCGACTTCGACACCCTGTAATCGCTCTGCGCACCTGCGCAGCCTTGCGGCAGTACAAAACGTCATCAACAAGAACAATTCAGGGGCCTGCTGCTCATCCGGCATGGCCCTGCAAACAGAGTCAGCAGCATGAAAATCAAAAGCTATGTATGCGGCCAGTGGGTCGAAGGACAGGACAGCGGTGCGGAACTCTTCCATGCCGTCAGCGGCGAACTGATTGGCAGCGTCACCAGCAAGGGGATCGATTTCAAAGCCGTGGCCGATTATGGCCGCAGCAAAGGCGGGCCAGCACTGCGTGCGCTGACCTTCCATGATCGCGCCAACCGTCTGAAGGCGCTGGCTCAGCATCTGATGAGCAAGAAAGATGAGTTCTATCGCATCTCCGCGCTGACCGGTGCGACCAGAGTGGACAGCTGGATCGATATCGAAGGCGGTGCCGGCACGCTGTTTACCTATTCCAGTCTGGTACGCCGCGAGCTGCCCAATGAAACCTTTGTGGTCGAAGGCAACAGCGAACGCCTGTCAGCCAGGGGCACCTTTGTCGGTCGCCATATTCTGGTGCCGAAAGAAGGGGTCGCGGTACACATCAACGCCTTCAACTTCCCCTGCTGGGGCATGCTGGAAAAGATCGCTCCGAGTCTGGCGGCCGGTGTCCCGGTTATCGTCAAACCGGCCAGTGCTACCTGCTATCTGACCGAAGCCATGGTGCGGGAAATTATCGCTTCCGGGCAGTTCCCCGAAGGGGCGATCCAGCTGGTCTGTGGCAGTACCGGCGACTTGCTGGATCATCTGATGGAGCAGGATGTGGTCACCTTTACCGGCTCTGCCGCCACGGGTCAGAAACTGCGCAGCCATCCCAACATCCTTGCTCGCTCGATCCCCTTCACCATGGAAGCGGATTCCCTCAACTGCAGCATTCTCGGTGCAGGCGTGGAACCCGGCAGTGCCGAGTTCGATCTGTTCATCAAGGAAGTCGCCAACGAGATGTCGGTCAAGGCCGGGCAGAAATGTACCGCCATTCGCCGCGCCATTGTTCCCCGTCAGCGTGCCGATGCGGTCGCTGAAGCCCTCAAGGCCCGACTGGCTAAAGTAGTGCTGGGTGATCCGGCGGTTGAAGGGGTACGCATGGGGCCGCTGGTCAACCGTGATCAGGTCGATGATGTCTGGGCCAAACTGGAGCAGCTCAAAGGCGCTGCAGAAGTGATTTACGGTGGTCAGCGCCAGTTCGCCGTGACCGGTGCCAGTGCCGACACGGGCGCATTCTTCCCCAGCACCCTGCTGTATTGTGACCAGCCGCTGCAGACCGAAATCCCTCACTCGGTTGAAGCCTTCGGCCCGGTATCGACGCTGATGGCCTATGACGATATCGAGCAGGCCATTGCCATCGCCAAAATGGGCCGCGGCAGTCTGGCAGGCTCACTGGTGACCGCTGACAATCTGGAAGCAAGAAAAGTCATCCTCGGCACCGCGGCCTATCACGGTCGCCTGCTGGTGCTGAACACTGACTGTGCCAAAGAATCGACCGGCCATGGCTCACCACTGCCGACACTGGTCCACGGCGGCCCCGGTCGCGCCGGGGGTGGTGAAGAGCTGGGCGGCCTGCGGGCAGTGAAACACTATATGCAACGCACCGCCATTCAGGGCAGCCCCACCACCCTGACGGCCATCACCAACGAGTTCCACCCCGGCTCCGAGCAGATCAAAACCCAGGTGCATCCGTTCCGCCGCTATTTCGATGAGCTGCAGATCGGCGAGACCCTGATCACCCATCGCCGTACCGTCACCGAGGCTGACATCGTCAACTTCGGCTGCCTGTCAGGCGATCACTTCTATGCCCATTTCGATGAGCTGGCAGCGAAGGATTCGCTGTTCGGCAAGCGTGTCGCCCATGGCTACTTTGTCATCTCCGCCGCAGCGGGTCTGTTTGTCGAGCCGTCACCCGGCCCGGTGCTGGCCAACTACGGGATGGAAAACCTGCGCTTTGTCAGCCCCGTGGGTATCGGCGATACCATTCAGGCCCGCCTCACCTGCAAGCAGAAAATCCGCAAGGACAAACGCCCCGATGAACAGCGCGCGACGGGGGTAGTGGTGTGGGATGTGGAAGTCACCAACCAGCACAACGAGCCGGTGGCGCTGTATTCCATCCTGACACTGGTGGAGCGCAAGGACGACGAAGCAGCGGCGTAATCGCTGTCATCGTCAATGAGCTGCTGCCAGCGCAGATGACAAAGGGAGGCTCAGTGCCTCCCTTTTGCTGTCTGCAGATGCCCCTCATCCTGCGCTGAAAACGGCGTTACTGCGGTTTGGCATCGGCACCATGATCATCCAGCTGCGCTTTGAACCAGTCGTGAATCGCTTCCACCAGTTTGGGATCATCACTGCTGTAGGTGATCTGTGCCCCGGTCGGCAACCGTTCGTACTGAATGCGAATACGGGTCGAGCCCTCCTCCATGGTTTTTAACCCCGGCATGTCCTCACCGTGCAGGCGGGTGGGGTCAGCAAAATTCCCCTGCTGAAACTGTACTGACTCATACAGCAGGTGATTCTGAATCAGCGCGACCTGCTCTTTGTCCTCCGAGCTTTGCGCCAGCACTTTCTGCACACCACCCGTATCAGTGGTGGTAAAGATGTGCGAGGTCTTGTCCAGACTGAAGGGCATCACTTCATGGCCCATCTGATGAACCATCTCCTGCCGGGTGGTATCCGTCGGCATGTCATCGGCGTGTGTCCACAGTGATGCCGCCGTGCCAATCACACCCGCCAGTCCGATGGTCAGGAAACGCATTGCACTCATGTGTCTTTCTCCTTTTCCCTAGCCCGTGGTCACACCAAAAAGCGCACCCACTGCGGTGGTCATCGCCATCGCCAGCGCGCCCCAGAATGTGACCCGAAATGCCGCCACCCCAACCGGTGCACCACCGGCTCTGGCCGCCAGCGCACCCGATGCCGCGAGGCAGAGCAACGCCACCAGTGCCACACTCCACAGCAAACTGCTGGCAGGCACCAGCGCCACCACCAGCAGCGGCAGCACAGCGCCCAGTGAGAAGGTCAGCGCAGAAGTCAGCGCCGCCTGCACAGGCCGGGCAGTGGCGGTCTCGGTAATCCCCAGCTCATCGCGGGCATGGGCGCCAAGCGCATCGTGCGCCATCAGCTGCTCTGCCACCTGTCTGGCCAGAGGTCGCTCCAGCCCCCGCTTGACGTAGATATTGGTCAGCTCAATCAGCTCATGCTCCGGGTCATCCTCCAGCTCCTGCCGCTCGACCTCAAGATCAGCGTGCTCGGTATCAGACTGGGAACTGACCGACACATATTCTCCGGCGGCCATCGACATCGCTCCAGCCACCAGCCCGGCTAATCCCGCCAGCAGAATGCTGTGTGTGCTGGCTTCCGCAGCCGCTACGCCCATCACCAGACTGGCAGTAGAAACGATGCCATCGTTCGCCCCCAGCACGGCAGCACGCAGCCAGCCAATTCTCTGCGAGCGATGATGTTCGGTATGGTGTGGCTTACTACTGCGACGAGTGCGGATGTTGTCCTTCACGAATACCACTTCCTTATCAACTGGGGAGGTCACGCTACCGAAGTGACACAACTGAAATGGGCTGACCGGGTTTATAAAATGTATGGGTGCCATACGCACTCAGCACAAGGCGTATGTGCATCTGATGTGCCAGCCCTGCGGCTGGCAGCCTCGCTCAAACGGGTTATTTTTTGTCGGCGGCAGGTGCCTGCACATCCTGAATCTGTACCTGATTGCGCCCCCGGTTTTTGGCCAGATACAACGCTTCATCGGCTCGCACCAGCAGGCGCTCCCGCTCGATATGCTGTTTAGCAGGCAGATACCCCACGCCAATACTGACCGTGGCTTTGAGCAGCTTACCATCTACCCCGGCAAAGCGATGTTCCGCCACCATGGAACGCAGGCGCTCAGCCACCATAGCGGCGCCTTCGCGGCTGATCCCCGGCAACATGACTGCAAACTCCTCGCCACCCAGCCGCCCGAACAGGTCACCTTTGCGTAACTGGCCGTCCACCAGCCGGGCAAATTCAATCAGCACCAGATCACCACTGCGATGGCCAAAGTGATCATTGATGTACTTAAAATGATCCAGATCCATCATCAGCATCGCCACCGGTTTACCCGCCGCAGTGAGCTCCTTCAGAAGGTTACCTGCCCGATGTTCAAAAGTGGCTCGTGACAGGGCATCGGTCAGGTAATCATGGTTCACCGCATGATCGAGCTGCACCACCAGTTTGTTACGCGCGGCATTGATACAGGCCACCGTGAGCGGTCCCAGCGCAAGCATGGTCAGGCCCAGCCGCAATGACACGGTGTCATCAATAAAGTTGGCATGAGCAAACACCGGTAACAGGTTCCTCGCCAGCGCCACACTAATGATGGTGGTAAAGATCAGTGTCACCAGCATGGTGGTGAACAGGCTGTAACTCAGGGCACACCAGAGTAGTGCCGGCACCGGCAGGGCGATGGCGCCGGAGCCACCCACCGCCATCATCACTACCAGCGACACTGCCAGACTGAACAGCGGCGCCAGACGCAACCAGTCCAGCTCCAGACGACGCATGGCAAAGGCCTGCTGGAACCACTGCACAATGCGACGCAGGGGAAAAGTCAGTACAACCGGCAGGATAGTGATGTAGTTGACCATTTCTGCACTGAACCAGTAGGCCAGCCCGATCCAGATATCGCGGTCAAACAGGACGATACTGGCGCCACAACCGACCAGTGCACTGGCCAGCGCGCCGCAAAAACAGAAAACAAACAGATGCAACACCGCTGGAGGGCTTTGCAGCGTTCGGTCAACCGTATGAAAACGGCTGTAGAGCCAGAAGGCCGTACCGACTCCGGCCAGATTGGCCGCAGTCAGCCACAGTGTGATCAGCCATTTGCCACCGGTCAGCAGATCGGCCAGTACCAGTGCAATAAAGGCGGCCAGCCAGCACCAGCCACTGGTCAGTCTGGGAGCGCGCAGCAACATCCCCAGCAGCAGCGCATTGGCAGGCCAGATAGCCGCGAGAAAGCCTACCGGGCGGGAAAAAATACCCAGCAGGGCCACCGCAAAGATGACACTCCCAACGACCAGAGCGTGGCGCAGCACCTGCGCCCAGGGTGTCGTCCAGAGTTCAGAAATCCAGCCAGATTTGTCAGCACTCATGTTGCCTTCCCCCGTATGGGGTATGAGTGTTAAGTGCAGTTCATAACAGGGATAAATAACAGGGAAAACACCGCTGGCGACGCCATAGGGGTAAAAGCCGTCAGCATTTCTCCATCGCTCTCACCCTGCTGAGCCGGCGAAAAAAAAGAGCGCCACACGGGCGCTCCTGGATCAGCCAGTGCAGTACAGGTCAGACGCGGAATGCCGCAATCATACCCTGCAGTTCACGGGTCATGCGTGCCACTTCGGTACTCAGGCTGGCGGTGCTGCTGGCCTGCTCGGCGGTCACTTCACTGGCTTTCTTGATTTCCACCGTGCTCTGCTCTACCCCTTCCACCACACTGGCCTGCTGCTCAGCGGCGGACGCGATCTGGGTATTGTGGTCAACAATGAACTCCATGTTGGAGGTGATCTGCTGGAAGATGCTGGCCGTCTTCTCCACTTCCTCCACCGTGGCTGATGCACTGCGATGGCTGGTCTCAATGGTGCTGACCGCATTGCTGACCTGACGCTGCAGGCGGGCAATGATGGTGTCGATTTCACCGGTCAGCTCATGGGAACGCTGTGCCAGACTGCGCACTTCATCGGCCACGACGGCAAAACCACGACCCTGCTCACCGGCACGCGCCGCCTCGATGGCTGCGTTGAGCGCCAACAGATTGGTCTGCTCGGCCACACTCTTGATCACATCCAGCACTTTGGAAATGCTGCCGCTTTCCTGCTCCACCGAGGAGATGGCATCGCGTGAGGCATCCATATGGCCGAACAGCTGGTTGATCCCCGCCACGGCCTGATTGACCTGAACCAGCCCCTGCTCGCACTCGGCGCCGATCTGACTGGCTTTGCCCGAAGCCGTATGGGTATTGCGGCTGACTTCGTGAACGCTGGCGACCAGCTCACTCATTGAGGTGGCAATCTGATCAAGCTCGACCGTCTGCATCGCCACGCTTTCGCTGCTGGATTGCGCATTTTCGTTCACGGTCGTGGCTTTGACGGTGGTCGATTCAGAAATGTTGGCCACTTCGGTGATCAGCGAACGCATCTTGATCTGCATCTGATTGAAGTCGTTCGACAGTTCACCCAGCTCATCACTGGCATCAGTGCGGATGTCCTGACTCAAGTCGCCTTCAGACACACGGCGGGTACCGGTACGGATAGTCTTGATGGCGCCATGTACCGACACATAGAAGCCGGCAAACAGATAGACAATCAGCAGCACCATCACCACCTGAATCGAAGACCAGGCCAGCAGTGCCGCACGCTTATTCTGCAGGCGCTGCTCCAGAATGCCGGACACTTCATCCAGCAACTGCTGACGGCCAGCGACCAGTGCAGAGGTTGCCTTGTCGTACCCCTCAAAATGCGAGCGCCATTGTGCGGGAGCTTTGTCATCATAGGAGAAGCTGCCCGTGGCGTATTTGGCTACAACGGCTGTCTGGAACTGATCCAGAATCGCCTTACTGGAATCGATGATAGCCTGCTGCATTGGCTGGTCAGCGGCGGAGCTTTCGGTGATAGCCTTCAGTTCATTGACCAGATTGAACACGCCTGGTTTGGAGGCAGACTCAAGGAAGCCATAGGCCACAATGTAGGCGTTATAGGTGCGCGCTCTGGACAGGTTGACATAGGCCGGTATCAGGGAGTTCAGCATGAAGTCGACATCGTTATACAGCGTGTCGTTTTCGTCTTTGCTCAGATGTGCCCGACTGGCTACGTTTTTGATCACGTCACGCAGGTGCTCAGGCTGGCTGAAGTTCATCACGTACAGGGTATCGACAGGCACGCTGGTGCTACTGCCCTGTTCCTGCGGCTTGCCGTCCTTGTCGACAGCCAGCCCCTCGAAGCGGCTCCCGCTAACAGCGGTGTTGTAGTCTGCCACGCTGGTATCGTACTGCTGCTGATAATCTTTGACCGCCGACGTGACATCCTCTTCGTTGCGCGCCATGGCCACTACCCTGGCTCCGGCCAGCTTCTGCGAGGCTTCAAACACATCCAGCAGTTTGGTGATGACACCCAGACCTTCCTGCTCTGAGCGGGCGTTCTGCATATCCGTATACAGGCTGCTGAGTTTATCAACCGACAGCCAGCAGAACGGCAGCATGAATACCAGGAAAATGATCAGAAATTTGTACGCATAGCGCGTACGGTTCATTAAATAGAGCACAGGCCGCAGCAAAAACATTCCATCCCCTGGGCAGATATCTGCAAGTTATGGTTTAGCTGTATCAAAAAGATACTTTGGATATTGGTGTCCGAATATACCTATTGAGCCAAAACAAATAAACCTGCAATAAAAAGGGAAATTTAACGTCTGCGACCTGAACTCTCCAGATCACACCTTTTGCACCAGATCAGAACCAAAAACCGCCTATAAATCAGCCTACTGCACAAGCATGATGCACCTATAGCGCTCTACACAGAATTGCAGCCTTTTACATATGAAACACAAATTACAAATATAAACACCGATATAAACAGAGCGTGCATTCCAATTCAAAATCAGGGTTTTATTCAAAAGCCGCAATTACCAGCAGCAATATTCCTTAACCACAACACAGGAATTGCCAGCAATAGAATTGAATTAAGGAAATGCGGTGAATAGCCCAACGTTAACACGGTGGGTTGATGACGCCCTGACGGGTCAGCAGGGTATTGGCCAGCACCCGGTCCGCTCTGGCCATGCGCCGCGAAAGCATGCGTTGCGCCATCTGCAGAAGGATGGGCAGATACTGCGGGTTATCGGCAAGGTTATGAAACTCGCAGGGGTCATCGAGCAGATCGAATAGCAGAGGTGGCATCGCCGTGAAGTGGACGTACTTGTAGCGCTCACTGCGCAGCACCGCGAGGGTGCAGTCGTTGCTGTTCAGCCCCAGCCGCTGCTCGGCCTGCTGGGTGTGCGGATCACGAAAATCGTATTCCCAGAACACCTCACTGCGCCAGTGTGCAGGGTCAGCACCGTGCAACCAGGGCAGCAGCGACTCACCATCACAACTGGTGGGTATAGGCAGCCCGAGCCAGTCCAGCATGGTCGGCATCAGATCCACCGCCTCGGTCAGCGCTGATAGCTGCTTACCCCGCGCGCCGCTGCATTCCGGTGCCCGGATGATCAGCGGAATATGGTAACTGGCATCGAAATAACCGCCTTTACCCCACAGATAGTGATCTCCCAGCTGCTCACCGTGATCGACGGTAAAGACAATCAGGGTGTTGTCGTATTCCCCGGTTTCACGCAGATAGTCGAACAGTCGCCCCAGATGCAGGTCTACCTCGGTAATCAGGCCATAGTACGTGGCGCGCATCTGCTGGAGTTCCGCCTCCGGTAACGACACCACGTTATGCTGATGGCCAAAGTAGTAGCCCGGGCGCTGCTGCACATCGAGCCAGTAATCAAGGAAGGGATGCTGAGCTTTCGCCTCCACCAGTGACGATTCCCGCTGGGGCAATGCCACCTGCTCTGCCGCATAAAGGCGATTGAAAGGCTCTGGCGCATACAGCGGAGGATGAGGCCGCAGGAAGACACCATGGATAAACCAGCCCTGACCGCGATGGGCCTGCATATGCTGGAGGATACGATCAGCGGTGTAGGCCGTATCCGAATCCTCAGCCCGGTACAGGGTCGGAGCGTAGCTGTGCCCTTTCCCGGCCGGCAGCTCAACCGCTGGGTCCGCAAAGTAGGTCTGTGCCGGATGCCATGGCAGGGTGTAACCCTTGCTGCGCAGCTGGTTGATCCAGGGCAGGCAGATTTCATCGTCATATCTGAAGCCTTCACGAAACCCCGGCAGTAAGCCGCCGTAATCACGCAACGCCGGATCGCCCGCCGCCACGGTACGCGGATCGACACTGGTATCGGTATAGCCGTACAGAATCGGATCAAAACCACCCTTGCGTACTTCCCGCGCGATATTGGTGTGGCGGTCATCGAGCGGCGTGCCGTTGAGAATGGAGCGATGATTCATCGCATACATGCCGGTCAGCAAACTGGCACGACTGGGGCCACAGGGCGCCGCCTGGGTGAAGTGGTTACGAAACAGCGTCCCCTCGGCTGCCAGCCGGTCAAGATGAGGGGTTTTCACCAGTGGATGGCCAACCGCAGACAGGCAGTCAGCCCGCCATTGATCCGCCGAGATAAAGAGCACGTTAGGTCGGGAAGAAGTGGCCATGGCTGATGTCGTCCCTGCAGCTACCTGAGTCGGATACGGAGCACGTTCTGGTTTCAGCTCACCAGACCCAGCCGTTCATGCCATTCGGCAATACTTTCCTTGGGATAGCCATAGATACAGGTATCAGGGCCACGCACATCCACTTCGACCCACTCCGGCTTATAGGCCAGCATCAGGTGAGTACGCTCGGGAGGAATCGGCAGCTCGGTATCGATAGCCGAGGCAAAGGGATGCACCAGTTCCGGCCAGCGTGGGTCCCACACCCACAGAGTCGTGGCGCAATGCTTGCAAAAATGACGTTCGGCCGGGCTGGTTTGCCCGTCAATGATGGCGTGGTAGACCGTGATATGGTCGCGCCCTTCTACCTTCAGCGACTCAGACTGCGCACCCAGATTGATAGCATAGCCCCCACCGCCCGCCGTTTTGCGACATACGGAGCAGTAGCAGCGATTGAAGGGGTAAGGATGAGGAGACTCCACTTCAAAATGCACAGCACCACAATGGCATGAGCCTTTCAGCAACATGGGGATTCTCCTGTATGAAAATTCATATTCCCAGCAAGTCTAGTCAGTCCTGTAAAACCTGCACGTTAATGCACAAGGTCAGTTTCCTTTCCTGCTGAACTCCCTCATGAATGGTCTGTCAGCGGATAAGCAGTTCCCATTCTGCCGGTAAAAAACCGTGTCGGCTTAGCAGTAGCAGGGCCAGCATATTGACCACCACCGTCAGCCAGAAGACCCACTGGAAGGATCCCTTGCTGGACTTATGCCGCAACCAGCGCTGGGCACAGAGTGCGCCCGGCCAGCCGCCCAGCAAAGCCAGCAGATGCAGGGTACTTTCCTGAATGCGCCACGCCTGCCGGCGGGCGGCACGTTTATCCCAGGCATACACCATAAAAGTGGCAAGACTCAGCAGCAGATAGCCCAGCGCCAGCCAGACCGGCCATCGTCCGCTGGCCACCAGTGCCAGCAAAGCGCCGGCAAACAGCCAGACAAAGACCGCACTGGCGCGGCCAGACGTGGAATGCAGTGGTTTACTTACCGCAGCAGAACGGGGTGAGCGGGCCATCGAAGGTCACCATGAAAAATGCAGAGGGGAATATCTATTCTGTTTCGGTCGTGCTGACAAGCGCACCCCGAATTGGCCAATGGCCTTTTCTCAATCCGGGACGCTTTCATGATCTGGCGAGAAAAGCCAGACAGGGCGAAAACAGCGGTGCGAAAGAGGAGATACAGGAGAGGTGGTCACCCAGCCGGATGCCAGTGAGCCTCACAGGCATCCACACAGGCGCTATTACTGGAAGGAGAACAGCACGCCATTCATGAACATAACTTCGTGAATGATCGCCCCGCTGCTATCTTCCCATTGCCAGTTTTCGACAATGTCGTCAGCCGTGGACAGCGTACTCTTGTTGGTCGGTTCACCCCAGGCTCTGGCGACCCAGTACGGCGTCATGCCATTTTCTACCCGATGACTGTCCGCCAGCCGCTTCATGTGCTGAGCCTGTGCCTCGAACGCATTGGGCAACCCTCCCGCAGCAGGAGGATTGTTGGCCAGCTGATCATTCAGCTGCTCAATGACCGCATCATTCTGGGCGCTGCCCGCTGAAGGCGCCGTTGCTGCCGACGCCATGTCGGGCGCAGGCTGGTCCTCCGGCTCAGACAGCTTCACACCGTCAGCACAGGCCTTGTCGGTGAAGGTTTTAACCCCATCGACCATGCAGAAATAGATGTCAGCGCTGGCCGCAGGCGCGACAGATAACGCCGCCACAACGAGTAGATACTTCACCATTCTCTCGCTACCGAACCATTAAAAAATGTTTCGGCATTTTACAGTTCCCCAACAAAGCCCGAAATAGCACAGTACAGTTTTTATTCAAACCATCAGGTCAGGATTTCCCGTTAGACCATCCGTCATGACGCAGGCAGCCTGCGTGAGATTGCCTCAGTCAATCAGCCCATGAGCATCAAAAAACGGATAGGGGCCTGCATACTCATCCAGCATGCCAGTGTGGGTGATCAGCGCCTGCGCCTCTGTCCACCAGTGCAGCAGATAGGCCGGTGGCTCCATGACAAAGCGCGATGGCGCCTGCGGATCAATATCCAGCGCCACCTGATGGGAGGTTCCGGGGCAGCAGCACACCAGCGTACCGGCAAAGCGCTGCTGAATACTGCGATGCAGATGCCCGCACAGCACCCGCTCCACCTGCGGATGACGACGGATCACCGCCGCCAGCTGCTCACTGCTGAACAGGCGCTGCACATCCATATGGCCGATACCACTGATAAAGGGCGGATGATGCAGCATCACCAGCGTGGGCTTAGCGGGCGCGGCTGCCAGCGTCTGCTCCAGCCACGCCAGCCGCTGCGGGCACAACTCGCCGTGGGGCTGACCGGGAACGGTGGAATCCAGCCCGATCAGGCGCAGCGGGTAGTCATCAATGCACCACTGCAAAAACCTGTCCTGCTGATGCAAATAGCCATGCTCGGGAAAGGCGGCACGCAGCGCCTGACGCTCATCATGGTTACCCGCTATCAGGTAGAACGGCATCTGCAGCGGTTGCAGTGCCTGTCGCAGAGTGGCGTACTCTTCCGCCCGGCCAAAATCCACCAGATCACCAGTGATGACCACGACATCCGGTCTGGGACGCAGGCTGTTCAGGCGGGTGACGGCATGTTGCAAGGCCCGCAAGGTATCCACCCGCTTGTAAGACAGCCTGCCTCCGGCCTTGATATGCAGATCGCTGATCTGGGCGACGATAAACTGACGACTCATGTTGCGCTTCCTGCGGCACTTCCTGCCTTCTTTCCGGCATGAGGCTGTGTCTGATTGCCGGTGATGGTGAACAGCGCATCTGCCGGGACGGTCAGACTGATCACATCGCCGACCTGCCAGTGCTGTCGGCTGCTGCTGTCGACCTGTAATGGCTCCGCTGCGCCGGTATCAACCAGCAGGCGCTGACTCTGGCCGAGGAAGAAACGCTGAATCACCCTGCCCCGCACAGCCACCGGCTCGTCGTCAGTGCAAATCCGCACATCTTCCGGGCGGCAATACAGCAAGGAGGCGTCACCCTGATAGTCAGACGGCAGACCCCCGCCCGTCACCTGCAGACTGCCCTGCACTCGCCCCAGGATGGCAAAGCGATTGACCGTGCCGATAAAGTCCGCAACAAAGGCCGTTGCAGGCTGATGATAGATTTGCTGCGGAGTGCCCAGTTGAGCAATACGCCCCCTCTCCATCACCGCGATGCGATCCCCCAGCGCCATGGCCTCGGCCTGATCGTGAGTCACATAGACGGAAGTAATGCCCAGCTGACGCAACAGCTGGCCGATATCAATCCGCAGGCGATCACGCAGTTTGGCATCCAGTGCCGCCAGTGGCTCATCAAACAGCAGCACCCGTGGCTGCACCGCCATGGCACGGGCCAGCGCCACACGTTGTTTCTGCCCGCCAGACAGCTCATGAATGGCGCGCTGCTCCAGCCCCTGCAGATGGACCATGTCCACCATTTCGCCGGTACGCTGACGTATCACCTCAGCAGAATAACCACGAATCTTCAGACCGTAGCCGATGTTGGCGGCAACGTTCATGTTGGGGAACAGCGCGTAGTTCTGAAACACCATGCCCACATCGCGCTTCTCAATCGGCAGATGGGTGACCTGTTCATCACCAAACCACACTTCCCCTCCGGCGTCAGGTTGCTCAAGGCCGCTGATAATGCGTAACGTAGTGGTCTTGCCACAGCCGGAGGGGCCAAGCAGCACCAGCGTTTCCCCCGGCTCGACAGCCAGATCCAGCGGGTGCAGTGCGGTGTGTTGCCCCTGCCGCCCGGCAAATGTACGGGCACACTGGCGCAGGCGAATACGCACAGGTTCGCGATGAGCGACCTGAGGCAAAGTAGCAAATGTCGACTTCATAAGGTTTTACTCAAACTCAACAGCATTACTGCACGCTTCGGCTGGCACGCCGGGCAGCCCACTGGCCAAACCATTGGATCAGCGTCAGTAGTGGCAGAATCATCAGCAGGAAGATCAGGGTATAGGCCGAGCCAATTTCCAGTCGCATTGAGGCATAGCTGTCCGCCAGCCCGACCGGCAAGGTCTTGGTCAGCGGGGTATGCAGCATCCAGGTGATATTGAACTCGCCCACCGACAGGGTAATTACCATCAGGGCACCCGCCAGAATGCCGCTGGTGCAATTGGGCAGAATGACCGTGAAGAAGCGTTGAATAGTGCCGGCCCCGAGACTGGAGGCGGCCTCTTCCAGACGCACCACATCAATGGCCTGCATGACCGCCAGCACCGGACGAATCATGAAGGGCAGCGTAAACAACACATGGCCGACCAGAATAAACAGCCAGCTGCTACGAAAGCCATGAAACTGCCCATAGGCCAGCAACAGTGCCAGAGCCGTCGCCAGCCCGGGGATGGCGACCGGCATCAGCAGTAATTCTTCAATGATCGCAGCCCAGCGCTTGCGGCACTTGAGCAGACCATAGGCCGCCGGGACGCCCAGCAGCAAGGTACAGCCCAGACAGGCCAGCGCCAGATAAATGGACAGCCAGATGCTGTCGGCATACAGCCCCCACACCTCGGCTATCCAGCGGGTTGTGAGGCCGCTACTCAGACCGGCAAGGTAGTTTTCGGTCAGACCGGCCAGCACCGACATCAGCACCGGCACAATCATGAAAGCGCAGACGGCCAGCGTAAAAATCAGCTGCAGGACAAAGCGCCAGTGCAGAACGCCAGCACCGCGTACCAACAAGGATGTAGACATGCTTACGCACCTCCGAGACTGGCATCTGCCGATAATCGCCGCGCCAGCGCCAGCGCCAGCCAGGTCACCGCGCCCAGCAGCACAGACAACGCCGCGGACATGGCAAAGTTGGCGTAATTGGTAAATTCGCCGTAGATGGCCATCGGCACCACATTAATCCGGGTGCCCAGGGTAAAGGCCGTGCCGAAGGCACCCATGCTGGTAGCGAAGCAGATGGCGCCGGTTGAAATTAACGCCGGGCGAATGCCGGGAATAAGCACATCAGCAATCACCCGCCAGCTGTTGGCGCCCAGCGAGCGGGCCGCCTCTTCCAGACTGGTATCGAGCTTTTCGCAGGCCGCCATCACCGTCATGATCACGCGCGGAATGGAGAAATACAGATAACCGATAAACAACCCGGTCAGGGAATAGGCAAAGGTCCAGCGTTCACCCGCCAGCAGCTGGCCAAGCTGTGCTGACAGCCCCTGGCGTCCACCCAGCATGATCACCAGAAAGCCAACCACGACACCGGGAAAGGCCAGTGGAAAGGTCAGCATCGACAGCAACAGGCTGCGCCCGAAGAAATGATTACGTGCCAGAAAGCAGCCACAGATAGCAGCGATCACCACCGCCAGCACCGCGACGGCCAAAGACAGCAGCACCGTCACCAGCAGGCTGAACAGATATTGCCGATGAGTCAGCACGGCCCAGTAACCCGGCTCGCCGCTGCCACTGTCAGCACCAGCGCCCATCACCATCAGCTGTACAAAGGGCAGCAACCAGAACGCCAGAAAGAAAGCCAGCGCGGGTGCCAGCGCCCAGTGCGCCAGCCACTGACCATAATGACGCCGTGGGCGCGCGGAAGGGGCCGCCCGGCTGGCGGGCTGCCCTCCTGTCGTCAGTAACGACTGCGACATTACTGCACCTCGGCCAGATAGCGCGCAGAGAATGCCTTCTGCACATCCGCCATGTGGCCGTAGTCCACTGCGCTGGCACGGGCATAGTCACTGCCCGGCAGGAAATGTGACTGCGCTTCTTTGGAAATGGCGCTGGCACGTACAGGACGCAGGAAAGCGTTGGCCCAGATCGCCTGTCCCTTGTCAGACAGCACGTAGTCGAGCACTTTCTTGCCTTCCGCACTATGAGGGCCATTGTTCACCAGACTCATGACGTAAGGCACAACCACAGTCCCTTCCTGAGGAATAACGAAGGCAACGTTGACGTGGTCTTTGTATTTGGCGCGGTAGGCGTTGAAGTCATAGTCCAGCAGGATGGGGATTTCGCCTGACATCATCCGTGCATAGGCCGTTTGCTTCGGCACAATCGGCTCGTTGGCTGCCAGCTTTTTGAAATACTCGATAGCGGGCGTGAAGTCATCGAGGCTACCGCCTTTAGCCTGATTGACGGCCACGGCACCGACGTAACCCACGAAGGCGCTGGACGGATCCAGATAACCCACCATGCCTTTGTACTCTGGCTTGAGCAGGTCATCCCATGACTGCGGAATGGGTTTGCCGCCCAGCGCATCGACATTGACCGCAAACCCCAGCGTGCCGCTGTGGATGGCAAACCAGTGTCCCGCCGGGTCTTTCAGACCAGCCGGAATCTCATCCCAGTGGGCTGGCTGATACGCCGTGACGACATCGGCCTTTTGCGCCTGAATGCCAAACGTCACCCCGTAATAGACCACGTCAGCAACCGGGTTACTCTTCTCCGCCACCAGCTGCGCCAGCGACTGGCCGGAGTTTTTGTTGTCCTGCGGCACGCTGATCCCCAGATCCTGCTTGATGGCCTGCAGCTGCGTCCCCCAGTCCGCCCATTCTGGCGGGCAGTTGTAGCAGATCGCGGTGTCAGCCGCCTGAGCGGTGCCCATCATACCCAGGGTGGCCAGTAGCATCGGGGCGGCGAACTGGCGCAGCCAAGTGGACTTCTTCATAATGTCTCCTGCTTTCTGTTATCAGGTACTAGCGAGTACGGATGCGGTGAGCATCGGTGTCGGGCCGTTGCAGCGGCCCGGCACTCTCACCCGGTCTCAATCGATGAGGCAGTTTGCCAATATCAGGCTGCTCACCCCTCATCATGGCCAGCAGCACAGCAACCGCTTCACGGCCGATGGCCTCCCGCGGTTGCACCACCGAACAGAGCGACGGGAACAGCAGTTCGCCCAGCTCGATGCCATCAAATCCAATCACCGACATATCGTCAGGCACGGCATAGCCGTGACGTTGCAGATCACTGATCAGGCTCAGTGCCAAAAGATCGTTGGAACACAGCAAGGCGGTCAGCCCCTCATTGCCCTGCACATGCGATTGCAGCAAAGGGAAGCTGGCGCGGGTGTGGGAAGCCATCTCAATGACCGGACGGGGCGTGATGCCGTGCTCGCGCAAGGCGGCGCAATAACCGTCGTACCGCAGCCGTGCCCTGTCAGACTGTGCCATCGGGCCTGCGACCATACCGATCTGCCGGTGCCCCAGCGCCAGCAGATACTGTGCAGCGTCGTACATGGCCAGCCGGTTATCGACACTGATCGCCTGCACATCGGGGTCGGTGGGCTGGTTGTACACCAGCACATAGGGCACGGACTCTCGCTGCAGCTTGGCCAGCACTTCGCTGTTTTCTGCGTCCGCTACGGTCAGCACCAGACCATCAACGCGCTGGCACAGCATCTCCTCCACCAGTTGCAGTTCCTGACTGGCGTCGTAGCCGGTCGTCGTTACCAGCAGTGCATACCCCTGCTGCCGGGCAGCCAGCTCCATCGCCAGCAGTTGCTCGGCAAACACCGGATTACGGGGATCAGGCAGCAGGACGCCGATAATGCGGGTGGCCTGAGTGCGCAACTGCTGAGCCAGACGATTGGGGCGAAAGGCCAGCTCCTCGGCCGCCGCCAGCACGCGCTGCAGGGTCGTTTTACGCACCAGCTCGGGCTGAGAAAACACTCTCGCTGCCGTCGCCCGGGACACGCCTGCTTTTTTGGCCACACTCAATAAGTCCGTCATTGCACGCTGCCGTTCTGTCACACGCTCATTTAACAACCAAAATGAGATCGATCTCATTCAGTAGCAAAGTAACCACCAAGGATGACGAGCACGTGACAGTTTTGCGGCAAATTACGTACAGGGCTCAGATCAGAATAGATACGTGGTCAGCAGAGGGGTCGCCATCAACCGCTGGTCAGACGGAGAAACGGAGAAACGGAGAAACGGAGAAACGGAGAAACGGAGAAACGGAGAAACGGAGAAACGGGGCAGGCGATGACAAGCCCTGCCCCTTATGCCAGCGCAAACTCGTGCGCTGCGGGCTGGAATGATTCAGGCAAGCGCAGCAAACAGCGGGCTTGGGCCGACACCTGCTGGCGATGGCTTCAGCGGTTTACATCCACTACCACGCGACCACGTACCTGGCCGTCCAGCAGTTGCCGGGCAACAGGTATCGCCTCGGCCAGGCCAATAGTATGGGTAATCAACGCCAGTTGCTGCGGATCGATCAGCTCCCCCAGCCGCTGCCAGGCTTCAATACGATCAGCTTTGGGTCGGGTCACACAGTTGATACCGCGCAGCGTAACACCACGCAGAATGAACGGCGCCACACTGGCGGGAAGATCCATCCCCTGTGCCAGACCGCAAGCAGCAACAATGCCCTCACTGGCGGTAGCAGCACAGACGTTGGCCAGCGTATGGCTGCCAACAGAGTCAACGGCAGCAACCCAGCGCTCTTTGGCTAAAGGCCGGCCCGGCTCAGACAGACTGCTGCGCTCAATGATCTCGGCTGCACCAAGCTGCTTCAGATACTCAGCCTCCTGCGGACGCCCGGTGGATACGGTAACGGTATAACCAAGCTTAGCCAGAATACTCAGCGCAAAGCTCCCCACTCCACCATTAGCCCCCGTGACCAGTACGGAGCCCATCGACGGGGTAATGCCGTGTTTCTCGATGGCCAGCACACACAGCATGGCGGTGTAGCCTGCGGTGCCAATCGCCATGGTCTGCTCGGGAGTAAAAGCAGTGGGCAGCGGAATCAGCCAGTCTCCCTGCAAGCACGCTTTCTGCGCCAGCCCACCCCAATGGCTTTCACCGACTCCCCAGCCGTTGAGCAGTACTTTATCGCCCACCCTGTAGTCAGCGTGGTGGCTGTTTTCTATCGTCCCTACCAGATCAATGCCCGGCACCATTGGAAAGCTACGCACAATGGGCGACGTCCCCGCGATGGCCAGTGCATCCTTGTAATTCAGCGTTGAATAGTCGACGGCCACGGTCACATCACCGGCGGGTAGCTGGTGATCATCCAGCTGGGTCAGTTCGGTGCGATAACCCTGTTCGTCTTTGCTTATCAGCAGTGCCTTGAACATCTGAGGTTCTCCTTGGTTAGCGGGCCACCCTGACTACTGGGTGGCGACAAGTTATAGACCGATCGTCTATTGAATTTCACTAAAAACCCAGACGTTATGCCTGGGCTATTTCAAAAGTGCTGACGCAATATCAGAACAGCGAGTAAGACTGAGCTGGGCGGCGTACACTGATTAGCCGCATACAATTCAGCTGCTGCGGTTTGCGCTTATCATCCTGAGAAAACCACTGTAAAACACGTCCAGAGGTGCCGCGCTGCACTGCAAACGAGCACGCAGCACTGCCCCTTCCCAGCCTATCCAGAAAAACTGAGCAAGCTCCTCAGCATCCAGTGCAGCTGACAACTCCCCCTGCGCCTGAGCAGCCTGCAGGCAAACGGTCAAGCGTTGCTGCCAGCTGTGCAGGATGGCATCCAGCTGCTGGCGAAAATCATCCGGCAATACCGCGACTTCCTGTCCCATGTTCCCCACCAGACAACCACGGCGGAAACCATGGCGTGCCATTCCAGCACTGGCATCCGCGATAAACGCATCCAGGCGCTGCAACGGTGACAGCCGTTCATCAAGCAGATGGCGATCCAGTTTACGCTCGAAATAGCGGGCATAACTTTCCATCACCGCCCGACCAAAAGCCTCCTTACTGTCGAAGTAGTGATAGAACGATCCTTTGGGCACCCCGACCTGCTTTAAAAACCCTTCCAGGCCGGTGGCAGTGAACCCTCGCTCGGTCAGCACTTCCATGCCCCGGCGAATCAGCGCCAGACGCGTCTCAAGCTGGCCATCGGGCTGCTTCGGCGGGCGTCCGCGGCGGCGAGGTGAAGTAAGTGATTCTGTCACGAGTGCACCGACCTATTTATAGACTGATCGTTTATTAAATTGGCAGACTACCCGCTCAACAGCCGCCTGTCCAGCCGCCGTCAGTCGAATTGAGAAGGAGGGAAGAGCGTTAAGCAGGATCACGAACGCCAAAGAAAGGCAAAATAAAACCGGCCTGAGCCTAATGCCAGTCAGTTAAGCTGACTGGCATTTTTATTTCTGGTCGGATACTTGGACGGCTTGGGCTTGACCACCCGCGGGTAACTGCGCTCCTCACGTCGATGAGGCAGGACGTAGTGCATGGCCGAAGCCTGTAGTTCAGCCAGGTAGCGAGGGATGTTGCCTGGATGATTCAAAGAGACCCCGTTCAAGAAGCCCAGGATCGCCCAGGTGCAGGCGGTGAAACTCATTTCGCAGGGGGAGATGCCAGGGCAGTGGCGACTCATTTCCAGCATTTGATAACGCAGCAGATTGTACCCCAGCAGTACGCCCCACAGCTCTTGTTCAATCATCTCCGGCGTTTTACTGCGCAGTGTGTAGTGACCCGCGAGCATGCCTTGCTTCATTTCTCGATAGCCCAATTCGATTTCCCAACGCTGGCTGTACAGATCCACGATGTCATCTGGCGGAAAGCGCAGAGGATCGATCATCGAAGTCAGTACTTGCCGGACTTTGCCCTTGATGGTCTTGCTTAATAACCTGGCCTGTAGCGTGTCGGGCAGCTCGGGCCATTGCTTACGCGCCTGCGGCGAGGTCTTTAGCGAGACGATGGCATCCTGGCGTCCCAGCTTGTATAGCACCTCATATTGAGCATCCTTGCGCAGCGGCAGTAGCCAATGGCGCTGAGTGCCTGTTTGTTGCCAGCGATGAAGAAGCCCCAGCGAATAGAAGCCACGGTCGAACAAGGTCAGCGAGTGATCGGGTGTGCTGTCGATCAGTTGTTCGGCCAGCTTCATCTCGTTGCTGTGATAACCGGCAAAAGCACTGCTCACCAGCATGTGACTGGTCAGTTCCATCTGGCAGACCATGCGCACTTGGGGATAGCCGGTATCGCCATGCTGATTACTGGCGCTGCCATAGTGCTTGCGGTTGTCGTCCGTATCCGCTGTGCGCCAGACCACGCCATCGACACTGAGCAGGCGCAAACCCGCCCAGGTGGGGTGATTGGCGCTGGCATGCCAGCGTTGTTGCGTCAGGGAAAAGACTTCTCGCACCGCCGCACTGCCCAGGCGCTGCCGACCTTGCACGATGGCACTGGGTGCCACCAGTGGCCTCTGCCCAGGCAGCATGATGTCCATACGACTCGCAGCATCCCAGGCCGACATCCGGCGAAACAACGCCATGGCGATCACGCACCAGATCATGGACTCAAGAGGGAGGCGTCGCTTACGTATGGTCGCCACTCCCGCCGTTTCCAGTGCGGTGCTGACCAGGTCTGGATCAAGCAGCGCCCCCAGTTCATCAAGGGCGTGAGTAGTAGAAGCGGCTTCGTGAGTCAGTGCCAAGGCGCGGGACAGTCGCATAAAAAATCCGATGCTCAAAACAAGCATCGGATTTTCGTTTCAGGGCGCAAAAGGTCAAGCTGTTGGGCTTAACTGACTGGCATTAGGCCTGAGCCGGTTTTATTTTGTTATACATCGCTATGTCAGCCGCGTGAAACTTAACCTGCCAGACCTACATAGATATTCTGCACGTCGTCGTCTGCTTCCACCTTTTCCAGGAACGCTTCAACTTCAGCCAGCGCATCGCCTTCCAGAGAAACAGGGGTCTTGGGCACATAACCCAGTTTGGCGCTCTGCACGCTGTAGCCAAACTCTGGCAGCGCTGCCGCTACGGCCATCAGATCAGAAGGGTCGGTCATGAACAGTACTTCACCGTTCTCGCCCTCTTCCAGATCCTGAGCACCAGCTTCGATAGCAGCTTCTTCAGCATTGGCATCGGCCTTCTCGGCAGTTGCTTCGATCAGACCCAGATAGTCAAACGTCCAGGCTACAGAACCTGAGCTGCCCAGCTGACCATTACGGAAGGCAACACGCATGCCGGAAGCAGTGCGGTTTTTGTTGTCGGTCAGACACTCAACGATGACGGGAACCTGATGCGGCGCGTAGCCTTCGTAGGTTACCAGCTCATAGTTGACGGTTTCGTTCAACAGACCCGCGCCCTTCTTGATGGCACGCTCGATAGTGTCTTTAGGCATGGACGCTTTACGCGCCTGCTCCACTGCCATACGCAAGGCAGCATTGGTATCGGGATCAGCACCCGCACGGGCTGACACGGTGATTTCACGTGACAGCTTGGTAAAGATTTTGCCCCTGGCGTTAGCAGCCTCGGCTTTGCCTTTGGCTTTCCACTGTGCACCCATCGCTGATTACCTGCTTAGCATCTCTAATCGGTATCGCCGTCAGTATGACTGTACGACTACAAAAACAGGGCCGAAGTATAAGCCCTGTTTATCGAGGGAGCAAAATCAGGTCAGTTAAGGGCGTCGCGGGCACTGTAGCCACTCAACACCGCAGCGATGTTATCGAGAGCACGCAGGCCCATGGCATCGCGGGTTTCCGTTGTGGCTGAGCCCATATGCGGCGCCATAAAGACGTTGGGCAATTCACGAAAACGCAGGTCATATTCCGGCTCAGCAGCAAATACGTCCAGGCCTGCAGCAGCAATGTGCCCTGATTTCAGTGCTGCCAGCAGGTCTTCTTCATTCACCAGCTGACCTCGTGCGGTATTGACCAGAATCGCCCCCTGCGGCAATTGCTTGAGCCGGTCAGCATTGATGGCGCCAGTGGTCTCGGGGCTGGACGGTGCGTGCAACGAGAGGAAGTCACAATTCGGCAGCATGGCCTCCAGATCGCTGTAGTAGGTAGCACCTTGTTCAAGCTCCGGGCTCAGGCGTGAACGATTACAGTACAACACCTTCATATCGAAACCACGGGCCCGCCGCGCCACTGCCTGACCGATACGGCCCATGCCCCAGATCCCCAGCGTCTTGCCACTGACCTCGGTGCCGAGCAAGTCACCCAAGCCAAACCGCTGGCGCCAGCCGTTATCCATGACCTGCAGGTACTCACGCATTCGCCGTGCAGCGCCCAGTAAAAGCAACATCGCCATATCAGCAGTGGCATTGGTCAGCACATCGGGTGTGTTAGTGGTGACAACACCCAGTGACGTTGCCGCAGCCACATCCATGTGCTCATAGCCAACACTGCTGGTGGCAATGATTTTGATCTGCGGCGCCAGTGCCGTCAGCGTCTCGGCTTTAACAGGAATACGGGAGGAAACAAGAATGGCCTGAACCGAGGGATTGGCCTTTACCACTACAAGCATTTCTGCCGGTGTCAGCTGCTTTTCCTGGCTTAGCAGAGCATCAAACTCGGTCACGGCACGCTCAGCCACGGCAGAGGTCACGGGGGCAGCACAGAGTAGACGGGGAGCATTGGCGGTTGATAAGACAGACATAGGGGAATCCTTGATAACAATGGCAGACCGGCCTGGAACACACAGCGATAACGGAAAAAGTCATACATCACATTACCAGCTCTTGTAATGTCGGGCGTTCCTCAAAACAACGCAGCAGCGTGGGCAAGTGATGAAGAAAGGTGCGTTACTTGTGCTGCTGGTCTCACCGGCTATACTGCCGACCACAGCAAAGCCGATATTCATCTGTCAGAGAGCAGTTACGATGGCCACTCGCTCCTCCACACGCCGCCCTCGTGCCAGCAGTCAGGCCCGTATCGACACTATTCTCGAGGCCGCTCGCGAGCTGCTCAGCAGTGAAGGGCTGGCCAATCTGTCGATCTATGCTATTGCGGCAAAAGCCGATATTCCTCCGTCTTCGGTGTACCACTTTTTCCCCAGCGTGAGTGATGTGCTGGAGGCATTAATTGCGTCAGTGCATCAGGCTTTTCTGCACGCACTGGCCGTACTGCCAGCAGCGGGCCAGATAGTCAGCTGGAATGACCTCGCCGCCCACATCGAGCAGCAGGTGTTGTCGGTCTACAACGATGATGAAGCGGCCCGACAGCTGATACTGTCCAGCCACGGCATGAGCGAGGTGATGTTACGAGATCGTCAACATGACGTGGAGCTGAGCCATGCGGTAGCCGCCTTGTTTAACCACTACTTCAAGCTGCCGCCGCTACCTGCAGACATCGACATTTTTGATCTGGCAATGCAGCTGGCAGACCGTATCTACACCCTGTCCATCCAGCGTCACGGAGAGATTACGCCGACCATGGCAGCCGAAGGGCTTCGGGCCTATCAGGCCTATCTTGGTTTGTACTTGCCACCCTTGTTACAGCGTCAATCGGGCAACACTCAATAACCGATACTTATCGATATTTTCCCATTTATCATCAGTGATTATTTTAAATTTCACTTTTAATACGGATAAATATCGACTATAAAACACCCCAACAGCATATCGTCTTTATCAACGGGTTGCGCGCCACAGCGCCTGACCCTATGAGCAAGGCGCTTGTATGCATCAGTTACTCGCGCCAGATGTTTGTCTCAATACAGCATCGGCAGACAACCTTCACGAACCACAGATATGAGGTTTGCCATGAGTCGTAACGTTACCGTCGCAGCCACCCAGATGGCCTGTTCCTGGGATAAAGAAGCCAACATCGCCAATGCTGAGAAACTGGTTCGTGAAGCTGCCGCCAGAGGTGCGCAGATCATCCTGATTCAGGAGCTGTTTGAAACACCCTATTTCTGCCAGAAACCCAATGCAGATTACCTGTTGCTGGCCACTACTCTGGAAGACAACCCTGCCATCCAACATTTCCAGAAGCTGGCTAAAGAACTGGAAGTGGTACTGCCCATCAGCTTCTTTGAACTGGCTGGTCGTGCCCGCTTCAACACCGTCGCCATCATCGATGCCGATGGCAGCATGCTTGGCATTTACCGCAAGAGCCATATTCCTGATGGCCCCGGCTACCACGAGAAGTATTACTTCAACCCGGGCGACACCGGCTTCAAAGTCTGGCAAACCCGTTATGCCAAAATTGGTGTAGGCATCTGCTGGGACCAGTGGTTCCCCGAGTGCGCGCGCAGCATGGCATTGATGGGGGCAGAACTGCTGTTCTACCCCACCGCTATTGGTACTGAGCCACACGACAAAACGATCAACTCCCGTGATCACTGGCAGCGCGTGCAGCAGGGCCACGCGGGTGCCAACGTTATGCCGCTGATTGCCTCTAACCGTATTGGCAACGAAGAACAGGATGGCTACGACATCACCTTCTACGGCTCATCCTTTATTGCCAACCAGTTTGGTGAAAAAGTGGCTGAGCTGAATGAAACCGAAGAAGGCATTCTGGTGCACAGCTTTGACCTCGATGAACTGGAGAAAATCCGCAGCGCCTGGGGTGTGTTCCGCGACCGTCGCTACAACCTTTACACGCCTGTCACCACTCTGGATGGAAAAGCCTGAATATGAGCATTTTGACCAGCACTCCCCGCCAGGACGGCTTCCACATGCCAGCTGAGTGGGCTCCCCACAGCCAGACATGGCTGATCTGGCCAGAGCGTACTGACAACTGGCGCGAAGGCGCCAAGCCGGTACAACTGGCTCATGCCACTCTTGCCAAAGCGATCGCTGAGTTCGAGCCTGTTACTGTCGGCGTCTCGGCAGCGCAGTATGAAAACGCCCGTGCACGCCTTGATCACCCCAACATTCGTGTGGTGGAAATCTCCAATGATGATGCCTGGGTGCGTGATACCGGCCCGACTTTCGTTATCAACCACGAAGGCGAAGTGCGTGGCGTCGACTGGGACTTCAATGCCTGGGGCGGCCTCAATGGCGGTCTGTATTTCCCCTGGAAGCGTGACCAGCAGGTAGCGAGCAAAATTCTCGAAATCGAACGCTGCCAGCGGTATGCCCTGCCCGGCTTTGTGCTGGAAGGCGGCTCCATTCATGTTGATGGCGAAGGCACTGTGATCGTCACTGAGGAATGCCTGCTGAATACCAACCGTAATCCACATCTGGATCGGGCGGAAATTGAAGAGGTACTCAGGCAGCATCTGAACATTGACAAGGTCATCTGGTTGCCCACGGGCCTCTTCAATGACGAAACCAACGGCCACGTTGACAACTTCTGCTGCTACATTCGCCCTGCCGAAGTCCTGCTGGCATGGACCGACAATGAGCAGGATCCTAACTACGCATTGTGCCGCGCCGCACTGGACGTACTGCAGCAGGAGAAAGATGCCCGGGGACGTGAATTTGTCATTCATACCATACCTATTCCCGGTCCGCTCTATGCAACCGAGGAAGAGGTTGCAAGCGTTGATCTGGTCGAAGGATCACAGGAGCGCACAACTGAAAGCCGTCTGGCCGGCTCCTATGTCAATTTCCTCTTCGTCAATGGCGGCATCATCGCTCCCTGTTTCGATGATCCCAGAGACGAGGAAGCCCGAGCGGTGCTGGAGCGCATCTGCCCTGACCATAAGGTAGTGATGATCCCTGGGCGCGAACTGTTGCTCGGTGGCGGCAATATTCATTGCCTCACACAGCAGCAACCTGCCCCTGTCCAGAGCTAACCGCGCAGAAACGCCAGCCTCTGCAAGTACAAGAAAGCATCGCCTCGGCGGTGCTTTTTTATTTTCAACACGAGTCACTCATAACTACTCACCTCCATCCCGATGACGACACAGCAAATTCTTCCTTGCCTTCCGAAAAAATATCTGTATCGTACTAGTACATGAATACAGACACCTATCTAATTGAATTGATTGATCATCTGCTGACCATGAATGATCAGAGCAGCATGGAGAAGGCGTTACGCAGCTTGCTGACCCCCTCTGAGCTAACGGAAATCAGCAAACGTCTGCAGATATTCAAGATGCTGGAACAAGGTATTCCCCAGCGTCAGATTGCCGAAACCCTGGGTGTCGGCATTGCCACGGTCACTCGCGGCTCACGTGCCTTACGTGGTGAGTAACGCAGTGAAGGTGCGTCAATCTAGATAGTCAGCACAGGAAAACATCATGCCCTGCCGCCCCAACTCACAGCGATGGCGAAGCTCAACGCACTGACGTTTCGCCCACTCCAGCCACTCCATGGCTGGCTTTATGCTGCTTCTGTGAGATACCTGCACCATGTCATCGGAATATTCCAACAAGCCAGCCATGCTTGAGCTGCCGCGCAAACCGCATTACATCACCCTTGCTACCGACATCGACTTCTTTGGCCTGTTCAAAAAGATCGAAAAGCAGTTCGATATCTGCTTCATGCTGGAGTCGCTCGGTGAGGAAAGCTTTATTTCCCGCTACTCCATCATCGGCTTCGATCCTGAAAAGGTGTTATCTGCCCGTGATAAAACCCTGACGATCACCGAACGTGATGGCAGCAAGGCAGACTATGTCAGCGACAACCCTTATTACCTGCTGCGCGATGTTATTCCGCAGAACATCATCTCGCGCAAATACGCGGGTGGCCTGACGGGCTTTATCAGCTATGACGCCATGAACTACTTCGAGCCGACATTGAAGCTGAAAACCAGCGACATGTTCGAGTCGTTCAAATTCGGTCTGTATAAGGATGGTCTGATTCTCGACAAGATGACCGGCGAGGTGATCTATTTCTACTACACCGACAACCGCTACCAGCTGGTACTTGATCTGATTGAGCAGGACTATGTGGGCAATGGCCCACTGAAGATCACCGCCACCGGTGAAACCATGAGCCGTGAGGAACATGCTGCTGCGGTCATGAAGGTCAAGCAGGACATCATTGATGGCAAGATTTTCCAGACTGAGGTGGGCTTCAAAAAGCGTTTCCGTCTCGAAGGCGACACCACCAATCTCTACGAAAAACTGCGTGAGGTGAATCCGTCACCGCAGATGTATTACGTCAAGTTCGGTGAGCAGAAAGTCATTGGTGCCAGTCCGGAGTTACTGTTCCGCTTGCGTCAGGGCGAGATGGAAACCTTCCCTCTGGCAGGCACGGCACGTCGCGGTAAGGACGAACAGGAAGACACCATGCTGGCGCGTAAACTGCTGAACGATCCCAAAGAGATCGCCGAGCACAATATGATCGTCGACCTCCATCGTAATGATATTGGCCGTGTGGCCGAGTTTGGTACAGTCAAAGTACGCAGCCTGATGGACATCAAACGATTCAGCCACGTACAGCACATTTCCAGTGAGATCGTCGGCATCATCGCCCAGGACCACGACATGTTTTCTGCGCTGGCCAGCAACTTCCCGGCAGGCACGCTCACTGGCGCACCCAAGATTGAAGCGATGAAGATCATTGATGATCTGGAGACAGATGGCCGTGGCCCTTATGGCGGCGCACTAGGCCATTTCTCCTTCAATGGTGACTGCACCTTTGCCATCCCCATACGAACGGTCTTTGCTAACGGCACAGAAGCCTATGTGCAAACCTGTGGTGGCAATGTCTACGACTCCAACCCTGCCGATGAGTATGAGGAAATTCAGCGTAAGTTCGCTGGCACCAAAAAGGTTCTGGATATGTTCAGCAGTGAAGGCCAGGAGGCGTAAGCATGAAAGTCTATATCATCGATAACTACGACTCCTTCACCTACAACCTGTATCAGTTCGTCGGCGAGATTCTGGTATCAGCAAAGAAGCAGAAGCGCGTCGACGACTTTGAAGTTGTGGTCAAGCGGAATGATGAGGTCACGCTGAACGACCTTCGCAAAGCCGCCCCTGATCGCATCATCATCTCCCCCGGCCCCGGTTCACCCGACGATGAAAGCTACTTCGGTGTATGTGCTGATGTCATTCGCGAGTTGGGCCAAACGATTCCGCTGCTGGGCGTTTGCCTCGGCATGCAAGGTATTGTGCATGTATTCGGTGGCAGGATTGTCAAAGCGCCCTTGCCGATGCACGGTAAAACCAGTGCCATCACTCACAATGGCACCAGCGTTTTCAGAAATATTCCCGATCAGCTGGAAGTCATGCGCTACCACTCACTGATTGCAGAAGCAGAAACCTTCCCTGACTGCCTGACCGTAACCGCTGCCGTGGGCAGTCTGGCGGCAACAGACTTCGATCAACTGAATGTGATCCGTACAGGCGGCACCTTCGAAGTAATGGGAGTCCAGCACAAAACCCTACCCATCCACGGCATTCAGTTCCACCCTGAATCCTTCGCAACCGAAGGCGGCAAGGAGCTGATCAGTAACTTCCTGTTCAACTGCTGATCTTCAGCAGTCACAACGTAAAACGGCAGCTTATCCGGCTGCCGTTTTTATTTTCGTTGCTCACTACCCTGCTGCATTTCAACGGAAGCAGCATCGTGACAGCGCTACTGGATATTGTTCTTTTTGACCTGCTCATCCCAATAGTCTTTCAATCGGATAATCTCGCCGTCATCGGGAAAAGCCTTCAACGCCTCCACAGCATAACTCTGCGCAGTCAGAGCGTTTTCCTGCGTATTTGACAGATGTTTGATCACCGCCTGACGTGGATTGGTCAGGGTCACTGCGTAGGTCGTACCACCCTCTTCATATACCAGCACGTTGTCGTTGGACATTTCCCCCAGCTCAATGTGATAGAGGTTATCTTTGCCATCCATCCGCGTTGCGCGCGGTGACAACAAATCCCGCTCGATTGTGAAACCAAGGGGTCGGGTGTAGATAAACAGGGTGTCAGTATTGAGGTCAGCCATATTTGCTACCAGCTCGACCGGCTGACTGACATTGACCCAAGGAATTTCACCCAGATTGGAATAATTCAGGGTGTAGTCATTGTACGGGGGGATTTGTTTGTAACCTTCTTCGGTTTTGATATACAGCCCTGGCTGCGAGAAGTCTTCGGCATACGCCGCTCCACTCACCATCACCAACAATGTCAGCATAGCTGCACGACACTTGTTCTTTATGGATTGCTGTAGCATTCCCAATCTCCCGCTCCCTATTCGAACCCAGATCAGCTACGTATGTCAGAACAGCAGCTGAACCCCGAATGTAACCGCGGTCGACATCTTAACAACCCCGCTAAGGCACCCCAAGCGATGGTAGCGATTTTCACAATCCCGACATGGGTTGCAGGCAACTGTTACATTGGTGGCACAAAGACACAGCCACTTCGCATGTCAGCGCTTGAGAAAGCACATACAAAAACACCCAGCCCGATTAAGTCAGAGCTGGGTGCTTTTTGCTGTCTATGGTGAATCAGCTGGTCGCTTACGCGCCTTCAGCCAGATAGAACCAGGTATCCAGCACAGAGTCAGGGTTGAGCGACACCGTATCGATACCCTGCTGCATCAGCCATCTGGCCAGATCTGGATGATCAGAAGGCCCCTGGCCACAGATACCAATATATTTGTTGTTACGCTTACAAGCCTGAATGGCCATCGCCAGCAACTTCTTCACAGCCTCGTTACGCTCATCAAACAGATGGGCAATGATACCGGAATCACGATCCAGACCCAGCGTCAGCTGCGTCAGGTCATTAGAACCAATGGAAAAACCATCGAAGTATTCGAGGAACTCATCGGCCAGCAAGGCATTGGCGGGCAGCTCGCACATCATGATCACACGCAGCCCATTCTCACCACGCTTCAGACCATTTTCCGCCAGCAGATCGATTACCCGGCTTGCCTCGCCCACAGTACGCACGAAAGGCACCATGATCTCAACGTTGGTCAGCCCCATCACATCCCGCACCTGCTTCAGAGCACGACACTCCAGCTCAAAGCAGTCACGGAAGTTGTCTGATATATAACGGGATGCACCACGGAAGCCGAGCATGGGGTTCTCTTCACCCGGCTCATAGCGGCTACCGCCGATCAGATTTTCATACTCGTTAGACTTGAAGTCTGACAGGCGCACGATCACCTTTTTCGGCGCAAATGCAGCGGCCAGTGTAGAGATACCTTCAACCAGCTTGCTGACATAGAAGTCGACAGGAGAACCATATCCTGCAATGCGCTTATCGATGGCCTGACGTACTTCGCGAGGCTGTTCATCAAGATTCAGCAACGCCTTGGGATGTACGCCGATCATACGATTGATAATGAACTCCAGACGGGCCAGACCTACTCCTTCGTTCGGCAGAGAGGAGAAATCAAAGGCGCGATCAGGATTACCCACGTTCATCATGATCTTGAACGGCAAACTGGGCATGGAGTCGATACTGTTAGTCTTCAGCTCAAAGTTCAGATGCCCCTTGTAGACGCGACCAGTATCCCCTTCGGCGCAGGAAACGGTAACCTCTTCACCTTCCTGCAGCTTCTCGGTAGCGTCACCGCAACCGACGATAGCTGGAATGCCCAGCTCACGCGCAATAATGGCTGCGTGACAGGTACGTCCACCGCGATTAGTGACGATAGCAGCCGAGCGCTTCATCACCGGCTCCCAGTCCGGATCGGTCATGTCGGTTACCAGCACATCACCTGGCTGCACTTTATCCATATCGGCGATGCTGTTGACGATACGCACCGGACCTGCACCAATGCGCTGACCGATACTGCGTCCCTCAACGATAACGGTGCCTTTTTCCTTCAGCAGATAACGCTCCATGACGTTCTGGTTGGCACGGCTTTTCACTGTCTCAGGACGTGCCTGGACAATGTACAGCTTGCCGTCGTCACCATCTTTGGCCCACTCGATATCCATCGGACGGCCGTAGTGTTTCTCGATGATCAGTGCCTGACGAGCCAGAGACTCCACTTCCTCATCAGTTACACAGAAAACCTGACGATCCTGCTTGTCGACATCAACAGTAACAACTGAGCGCCCGGCACGCGCTTCTTCACCGTAGATCATCTTGATAGCTTTGGAGCCCAAAGTACGACGTAGTACAGCGGGGCGGGCTGCCGCCAGGTTAGGCTTGAATACATAGAACTCGTCAGGGTTGACCGCGCCCTGCACCACGGTTTCACCGAGGCCATAGCTGGCGGTGACAAAAACCACCTGATCGAAGCCGGACTCTGTATCCAGCGTGAACATGACGCCTGCAGCGCCTGTCTCACTGCGCACCATCCGCTGTATGCCAGCAGACAGGGCCACTTCACCATGATCAAAACCATGGTGAACACGGTAAGAAATAGCACGGTCGTTATACAGGGAAGCAAACACTTCCTTGATGGCGTGCTTTACGTTCTCAAGACCACGGATATTCAGGAAGGTTTCCTGCTGGCCGGCAAAGGAAGCGTCTGGCAAGTCTTCTGCCGTAGCAGAAGAGCGCACGGCTACCGCAAGCTGCTGGTTATCTGCTGAAAGCTCTTCCCACGCAGCATTGATGGCCGTTTCCAGCTCGGGCTGGAATGGTGCTTCCATCAACCAGCCACGAATCTTTTTGCCGGTTTCTGCCAGTGCTTTTACGTCTTCGACGTCCAGCTCTTTCAACGTATCGGCAATACGGTTGGCCAAGCCACCATACTCAAGGAAGTCCCAATAGGCCTGGGCAGTAGTAGCGAATCCATTCGGTACGCTGACGCCTGCAGACGCCAGATTACTGATCATTTCACCCAGAGAAGCGTTCTTACCTCCGACACGCTCCACATCATTCATTCCTACCTTGTCGAAAAACAGAATATAGTTTGGCAAGGTGCAACCCCTTTGTAATCGTCTGATGCTTATGCCAGACCGCATCGACCCCCTATTTTCCCTCACTGGCTGTTGCATGATCTGCGTTTCACCACAGTTCCAAAGCAGATCTGCACTTGAGCCAGAGACTTTCCAACCAGCTACTTTAGTCTGATACTTGGTAACCAGATCAGAGCACCATATTCAAAATATATGTTCTATATTAAATGGCGGCTTGGAATAAAAAGAGGATCGTTATGCCTGACAAGGGTCATGATACTGAATTTTTTTTGGGATTTCTCCAAGGTCATCAAATGTAATTTCACTACAGGTCTGACCAATTTTTATTTTACTTAATATTCAACAAGTTACATGTGAAATTAACCATTTAACGGCTTAAATTAGGCGAATAACAAGAGACTCAGATTTTTTTCTTGTCATTTTACAAGATATGAAACTCAGTAAATTTGCAGCATAGCTGCAGAATAGAAAGGAAGTTGCAGATGCGTCGAACCGCTTTTTTTATTTCAGATGGAACAGGGATTACTGCCGAAACATTGGGAAATAGTCTATTAGCTCAATTTGACAATATCGAATTTGATCAAATCACCCTTCCTTATATTGACACTGCAGAAAAGGCCTTTAATGCAGTCAAGCAAATAAATAAAACAGCTCACTATGATGACGGTCGACCTATTATTTTTGACACGATTGTTAATACTGAAATAAGAGCAATCATTTCTGAAGCAGACGCCTTTATGATCGATATTTTTGGCACCTTCCTTAGCCCACTGGAAGAAGAGCTAAAATCAAGATCAAGCTATACGGTTGGCAAATCACATAGCATTCACGAAGAAAGGAAGTACAAACAAAGAATAGATGCGGTGAACTTTGCCCTGGATAATGATGACGGCATCAGAACCCGTCACTATGACCAGGCAGATGTGATTCTGGTTGGTGTATCTCGCTGCGGCAAGACCCCGACATGCCTGTATCTGGCGCTGCAGTTCGGCATACGAGCAGCCAACTACCCTTTGACAGAAGAAGACATGGATGACGGCATGCATCTGAAAATGCCCAATGCATTGAAAAAACACAGACATAAATTGTTCGGTTTAACCATAGAACCACCTCAGCTGGCAGCAATACGACATGAACGTCGCCCTGACAGTAAATATGCCGCATTTGAGCAATGTGAATTTGAAGTCAGAGAAGCATCTGCTCTATTTGCACGTGAGCGAATTCCTTTTATTGATACAACCAGCCTTTCCATAGAGGAAATATCAACTCGGATATTGGCGCAAACAGGGCTAGAACGGCGAATGAAGTAAACAAGGACGTTCTTGGCTAGATAACAGAGCACTTATTTAGCCGATGTCTTTTAGACTGGCTTGGGGGTTACCTTTCCCAAGCCAGTTTCGCTGGGTCCGGCCAAAGCCTGGATTAGGCTGGTCCTGATCTCATCAATGATGGTCATTCCTGAGACACAGAACTTGCTCACACGTAGGAAGTTTTACAACAAAGGGGCCAAATGAAGCAGTTTCATCTCTACCAGGAGAACCCTGAAAATATCTTCACTACAACACAGATGATGTAGATGAACTTGAAAAACGAGGGTGCAACTAATAGTAGAACGCAGAAGAGGCAAATTTCAGACGCAAAAAAACCGCTTTGCGCGGCTTAAATATTGTACAACTTAAAACTTGGAGCGGGAAACGAGACTCGAACTCGCGACCCCGACCTTGGCAAGGTCGTGCTCTACCAACTGAGCTATTCCCGCTTTTAGGTCTACAAACACCGACTTAACTTCGCGTCTGGCGTTGAAGTGGTCGCTATACTACACACGCGACCTTAGCTTGGCAAGTGTTTGATTTCACGCAGTATGATCAGGCATAAGCTTACGGGTCAGATACGAATACTTCTGCCATTGCCACTCGCGACACAGTCAGTCTACAGCATGTAAACATGTTATGGGGCTGTTAAACAGCCCCAAGCACCTTTAAAAGGTATTACTTCATATTCTCGATTTGAGCACGCAAGTCAGTGATCTTGCGGCTGACCACTTTTTCGAGGTGATCCAGCTCTTCAAGTAGCAACTCTTTTTCACTCATCTTACGCTGGTCTTTAGCCACAAGACTGTCCAGCTCATCAACCGCACGCAACAGGAAAGGATTCATTTCACTTACCTCACGGTAGTGCTGCGCCCCTTCATTGATACGAACAGTTTTAACATAACGTTTGAATTTGAACTTTCTTGAACGGGCGAACCACTCACCTTTATCACGTTTCAGGTAGATCTTGATGACGTCTTCATCACCTTCCTGACGCAGGGTGTACTTTTCAATATCAGCAACGTCTTCAATGCCCATTTCAGCCAGATGGCGGTACTCAGTCATATTCAGCTCCAGTTTTAGACTAATACTTTGGTCGTATTCTATCAGAACTGCGATTGTGATGTTTATTAAAAACGACACCTGTTTCAAACATTAGGATAAAAATTTGATTCACGACAGCCTATTACCAGAGGATTCCACTATAGGATGATTCAAATGGTTACAACGACCATTGTGCTTTAGAGTGATCTCACCTATTCTCGGTAACAGGTTAAGTCTTCTGCCAGCAAGGTTATCAACTTAGATTACGAACCTTTTCTGTTAGAAAGCCTTGATCAAGCTTAATGAAATTGTTTATCGATCTGACAGGAGAGGTTATGTCTGATCCGCGCCAAGGTACCGTTAAGTGGTTCAATGACACCAAAGGTTTTGGTTTCATCGCTCAAGATAGCGGTCCTGATGTGTTCGTCCATTTCAGTGCCATTCAACAGAAAGGCCGTAAAACCCTGGTAGAAGGTCAGCGTGTCAGTTTCGATCTGGCAGAGAGCCAAAAGGGTTTGCAAGCTTCGAATGTGAACGTGCTCTGATTTGTTGGGTGGCGCCGCCTGGCGCCATCTCTTCCCTTTACAGCCATGCGCTAGCCTCCCACTCTCTTGTCTCGCGTCATCCACCACCCAGATTTTTCTCTTCTACTTCTGCACTTTAATTCTATCAAGACGTACCCATCTAAAGGTTCATGTTCAGAGCGGCTTGAGTACTCACTTCGCCAATACACTGGCAAATCTAGTGATACAGCCTTTCAACAGTCTCTGAAAACTCCCCCGTTAGAATTGGAGTTTATGAATGCCCGAACAGGAAGCCATTTCCCCCGAAGTCATCAGCGTAGAACAGTCGGGTTCAAGCCTGATCCTCCCTCATCAAGCACTGCCTGATAAATTACACTTACTGCCCGTAAACAATCGTCCTTTCTTTCCCGCTCAGATACACCCGTTAATGATAAGTGCGGAACGGTGGCAGGAAACGCTGGACCGCGTTATGCGAACCCCACATCAAATGGTGGGACTTTGCTATGTGGGGGATCAGAATCCAGACACATTGAGACCAGAAAATTTCTCCGCTATTGGCTGCATTGTTCGCGTACACAAGGTGAATGAGCAAGAAGGGCAGATCCAGTTTATTGCACAAGGCATTAAACGATTCCGTATTCGAGGCTGGCTGAGCAGAAAAGCTCCCTATCTGGTCGAAGTCGAGTATCCGGACCCCAAGGAAGAAGACCAAGACGAGCTGAAAGCGTATGGCCTTGCCGTTATTCAAGCAATCAAGGAGCTACTTCCCCACAACCCTTTGTATAGCGAAGAGCTGAAGCAATACCTAAACCACTTCAGTCCGAATGAGCCCTCTCCTCTTTGTGACTTCGCTGCAGCCATCACCACATCAAAGGGAAATGAGCTACAGGAGGTTCTGGATACGATTCCACTAGTACGGCGGATGGAGAAGGTACTAGTCCTCTTGCGCAAAGAGCTGGAGATGGTGCGCTTACAGAGTTCCATTCGAGAAGAAGTAAACAGCAAGATCCAGGATCGACAACGGGAATTCTTCCTCAAAGAACAACTAAAAGTCATTCAGCGAGAACTGGGACTGGAAAAGGATGACCGCAGCAATGATCTGGAAATGTTCCGCGCCCGACTGGAAAAGCTAACTCTTTCAGAGCCCGTCAGTCAGCGTATTGAAAGTGAGCTGCAGAAGTTATCGGTACTGGAAACGGGATCGCCAGAGTACGGCGTTACCCGCAACTACCTGGATTGGATAACATCAGTACCCTGGGGCGTGCATGGCAAAGATAAGCTTGATCTTAAACGTGCCCGGAAAGTGCTGGACAAACATCACGATGGTCTTGCCGATGTAAAAGAGCGCATTCTCGAGTTTTTAGCACTGGGCGCGTGGAAAGGTGAAGTCAGTGGTTCAATTGTATTGCTGGTTGGCCCTCCCGGGGTGGGCAAGACATCGATCGGCAAAGCGATTGCTGAATCACTTGATCGCCCCTTCTACCGGCTCAGCCTTGGTGGCATGCGGGATGAAGCTGAAATAAAAGGCCATCGCCGGACCTATATTGGTGCGATGCCAGGCAAACTGGTTCAGGCGCTGAAGGAAGTGGGTAAAGCCAACCCCGTTATTATGCTGGATGAAATCGACAAGCTCGGCGCGTCATATCAGGGAGATCCTGCATCTGCCCTGCTGGAAGTACTGGACCCTGAACAGAATAGCGAATTTCTGGACCACTATCTGGATGTGCGGCTGGATCTGTCCAAAGTGCTGTTCATCTGTACTGCCAATCAGCTCGATAGTATCCCGGGTCCATTGCTCGACCGTATGGAAGTCATTCGACTGGCAGGCTATTTAGCGGAAGAAAAGGTAGCTATCGCCAAACGTCACTTGTGGCCCAAACTACTGGAGCGTGCCTCTGTCGACAAAAAGAAAGTCAGTATCAAAGACGGCGCGCTTCGTGAACTGGTGCAGCATTACGCTCGTGAAGCGGGCGTACGACAACTGGAAAAATTACTACAGAAAATATTGCGCAAAGCAGTACGAAAACTGGTCGAAGATCCAGCGCTGAAAGATGTCAGTATCTCCAGCAAAAATTTGGTGGACTACGTGGGCACCCCTTACTTCCGGCCTGAAGAAGTGATGTACGGCACCGGCATAGTCACTGGCCTGGCCTGGACAGCAATGGGCGGAGCAACCTTGCCCGTTGAAGCCAATCAGATCCACCAGATCAATAGAGGCTTTAAACTGACAGGCAAGTTAGGCGATGTGATGAAGGAATCTGCAGAGATTGCCTATAGCTATGTGAGCAGCCATATCTCGGACTATGCCGGAAGCCCTGAACCCTTTGAGAAAGGCTTTATCCATCTCCATGTGCCGGAAGGAGCTACCCCTAAAGATGGTCCAAGTGCTGGGGTGACCATGGCTACCGCTCTGATATCACTGGCGTTGAACCAGCCCCCCAAAAAAGGCATTGCCATGACAGGAGAGCTGACGCTCACCGGCAAAGTCCTTCCTGTGGGTGGTATTCGGGAAAAAGTGATTGCGGCCAAACGCAGTGGGATTTTTGAACTGATCCTCCCTGATGCCAATCAACGAGACTTCAATGAGCTACCCGATCACGTCAAGGAAGGTATCACAGCTCATTTCGCGAAATACTACAGTGATGTGTTCAAAGTCGCCTTTGAAGCAACAGCCCTCTCTGGCAAGGTGAGCCGCAAAGGGTAATGCCTGTACCAGTGCTCCTGATCGGTATGACAGGAGCACTAATCTTCATTCTTTCGAGCTTGCTCAACCAAAATAACGAAGAGTGGGTTCCGGTTTTCTCCTCACTCTATTTTTCATAAAGTAGCTGCATTCTTTTGACAGGAATTCATGCATGAAGCAGCGCCTCACAACTGCCCCCCACAACCGCATACTCAAGCAGGCACTGCTTTGTGGCATAGGGCTTGGGCTGAGCATCTCTTCCTTTTACGCACCACAAGCTCAAGCACGCGAGTACCGCTACACGGATAGCCACCTCCACTACGTCGATTTCCTGCAGTACTCCCAGGGTATGCAGGCACTGTTACGACAAATGGATAAAAGCAATGTGGACTATGCCCAGATCATGGGTCTTGGCGTGGTAAAAAAATGGCAAGAGGACGAGCCGCAAAAGCCTCAATACCTGATGGCTGACGATGCACGAGCCTACTGGTACAGCGCGACAGATGAGTTAGTCGCCCGGGCAGTAGAACAGTTGCCTGCCAGTCAACGTGCCCGGTTCTTTCCTTTCATTACTGGCTTCAACCCTACCGACATGAACGCGGTTGATCACATTGAGCGCATGCTCACCTGGCACCCCGGGTTATGGAAAGGGATAGGAGAAGTACTACTACGTCACGATAATTTAACGGCACTCACGTATGGTGAGACGCCTCGCGCGAACAACAAAGCTATGGACCGCGTCTACTCTCTGGCAGCCAAAAACCATCTGCCCGTGTTGATCCACAGCAATATCACCTCTGTCTATCACCCTGATCCCATCTATAGAAAGGAATTGGAGGAGGCGGTATCAAGGCATCCTGACACCACCTTTATCTGGGCACATGCAGGCACCAGTGAAGCCATCAATCGCGAGCAATATCTGAAGTTCCTGCCTTCTTTGGTCAGTGAATTACTACAGCGCTACGATAACCTCTATATCGATTTGTCCTGGAGCGTTCTACACCCTTACATTCTGGATGATAAAAACAAGCCACGAAGTGAATGGCTGAGCCTGATCCGCAAATACCCACAGCGCTTTACCATTGGCTCGGATTTGATTGGCTACTTCGATGCGCTAGGCTCAACACTTGAGGACTACAATCCCCTGCTGGATGCATTGCCTACAGAGGTTGCCAATGATTTAGCGCGCGATAACTTTCTGCGCCTCATGGGGCTATCACCACGCTGATCATCAGCATGTAGAGAGAGGCTGGCTATTTGAGATGCCTGCCGCCGTGCAGGGGTAAGCTGGCACCCGTGACATAAGGGCTGTTAAACAGATAAAGAATGGTATCCAGTACCACCTGTTCACCAGGCACAATCTCCAGCAATGACTTCTTTACAGCCTTCAAGCGATACGCCTCGTCATCGTCCTCATTGAAGCAGATCAAGGCAGGGGCGATGGCATTGACCTTGATGGCAGGCGCAAACAATCTGGCAAACGAGAGTGTCTGGTTTTCCAGCCCCGCCTTGGTTGCTGCATAGGCAGCATGCTTATCGCTGCCTCTGTTTACCACCCAGTCCGTCATATGAATGATGTCTCGTGCGCCGTCATGAGACATAAGAAGTGGCTGGCAAGCACGATTTATCAGATAAGGCGCCAGCATATGGAGATTGAACATCTGCTGGAAATGCTCCGCAGCGAGTTCATCTACCTTATGGTCGGGATACCACAGCGAGGCATTATGGATGACTGCACGAAGTACAGTCACTTCAGCGGTTAATCGAAGTACAAAATCTTCGATACCCGACAGACTGGAAAAGTCAGCGGGAATCAGTCCGACCCCCGCCTCTTGCAAGACATCCAGCTCCGGGCGGGGCGTACGGTAGCTTACTACTACCTGATAACCCATCGCCTGCAAACCAAGCGCAGTAAAGAAACCGATACGCTGGCCGCCTCCTGTAATCAGGACAGTGCCACTCATATCAGGCACCGCAGGCGGCAATCACGCTCGCAGCGCAGCTCATACCGCTAACCCATGCGCCTTCCATCCCCTCGCCTGCCAGCCAGTCACCACACACGGCGAGTTTACGCTGATAGTCGAAGTAGGACGGGGCATCTCCTACTGGCGTGTGCTGGGCATAAAGCCAACGATGGGCCATGAGAGGCTTAACATCTTTCTCGGGAATATCCATGAAGCGAGCAAAGGCCACGCCCATAGCGGAAATAACATCCTCCTTGCTGGCACTGACCTCATCCACACTCCAGCGACGGTTGGCATAGAGTGTCCATATTTCACCCGGATGCTGACGCCCCGGCTTGGCACTATCACGAACCAGCCGACCTAACACGCGATGACCCTGAATATCCAGCCAGTCAAAAGGTTGTGTAGAAGGCATCGCCAGTTCAACAGCCAATGCCCAACAGGGGCTGGGTTTTACCCGACGTGAGTATTCCTGCAAAGCAGGTGATGAGTGCAATAAAGGCTCCGCCTGAGGAGCAGGCAGAGCTACGACGATAAAGTCGAAGTTACCATAGGAGGACTCTTCGCTGACCGGCGTCAGGTGATGACGGTGTGACTCGATATCAGTAATCCGTACCTTGTTATGTACCGTCAGCGGACTCAGCACTTCTTTGATCAGAGCGTGCATGTTCGGTAAGCCAACCCATTGCCGCTGGCCTCCGATCAAGCGCACACCTTCGCCTGGCATCCACTGCGCCTGACGAGGCTCCCACGCAGCTGCCACGCCAGTGCTTTCCAGCTCGCGCAGCCAGCCAATGAAGTCCGAACCCTGTGCCGTAAAACCGGGAATACCAAGATCAACACCGCTGGCACCTTCGTAGCGCTTGGCGCTCAGTCTGCCACCGACGCCACGACTCTTGTCGAACACTTCGACCTGATGCCCGGCATCGTGCAATTCTCTGGCAGCCACTGCGCCAGCCATTCCAGCACCGATTACCGCTATACGCTTGGCACTAAATTCATTATTTTTCATCTTTCATTCATCAGTTAACACGCTCTTCGCTTGAGGGCGAAAATAGCTGAAATCCCGAAACTTGCCTAGGGGTGACCACGACTCTATTACGTCCCTTTGTACCGCCTCTGGCATCCATCAATATTCCGTTGAATACGGATGCAAACCTTTCTATTTAATACTCATCTTGATGACATCCCGATGGCAGCAACAATCTACCCCGCCATCAACAGCTCTTGGTCAGGGAAACAGATCCGATAGCGCTCCTTGCAGCTGTGGATGGCGAAATGCATAGCCTGCCTCTGACAGGCGCTTGGGAATCACACACTGCCCTTCCGTCACCAGCTCTGCCGACTCTCCCATCAGCAACCCGATGACAACACCCGGCACGGGCAGCCAGCAGGGGCGACGCAATACGCTGGCCAGTTGCTTACTGAAGGTAAGATTGCTGACGGGATTGGGCGCAACCAGGTTAAACACACCAGAGAGAGTCGGATGGTTAAGCAGGAAGCACACCGCCTCAATCCAGTCCTGCCGATGAATCCAGGACATCATCTGATTTCCCGAACCGATAGGGCCGCCCGCCCCCAACCGAAATGGGGGAAGCATTTTACTGAGCGCTCCCTGATTGGCATCCAGCACAACACCCGTTCGCAACAGACAGACCCGAGCCCCGCGATCCTGCGCGTGTAACGCTGCTTCCTCCCAGTCACGACATAACTGATGCGGAAACGACTCCACACCACTGGAAGACTCGCTAAGAATAACGTTGGCTGGCTGACTGCCATAAAACCCGATAGCAGAACCACTGAGCAGTGTCGGAATGGTCCCTGGCGCCTCTGCCATCCATTTCACCAGCTGACGTGTCAGCCCGATTCGGCTCTCTCTGAGCTGCAGCTTACGCTCTGCAGTCCAGCGCTTGCCGACGATAGGTTCCCCCGCAAGGTTAATCACCGCGTCCCAGGAAGTGGACTCATGCGAAGGTAGCACCTCAACAGCGACCACCTGGGGTGGCAACTTCCGTCGTGCCTTTACGACACTCCGTACCCAGGCAGTGACCTGATGACCATCAGCGACCAGCCGGTGACAGAGCGCCGTCCCCAGAAATCCCGTCGCACCACTAACCAATATTTGCATATGCTTCCCTCGCCATGTCTATGAAGGCTGCATCAATCACGCTTGTCGCAGTCCATCACACTCAACCGCTGCAATCCAATCGGCCAATCTCAACGTATTGCTTGTAAATATGCGCTGAAAACTTAAAAAATTGTACAAAATTAATTTCATGTACAATAAAGTAAGACTCAGCTATCGCCGAACGAATCCATCGCCTGCACCTCAAACATTCTGGAGCAGCATTATGACTTACGCCGACATCACCACTACTTATTTAGCCGCAACAGATATGGCCCGACCTGGTATTACTCTGGGCATAAGCGCCTGCCTGGTTGGCCATGAAGTCCGCTTTAACGGCGGCCACAAACAGTCACACTACTGTTTAGATGTGCTTTCGAAGTATATGACGTTCAAGCCTTTCTGCCCGGAAGTTGGTATTGGCATGAGCGTTCCCCGGCAACCGATCAGATTGATTGGAGATCCTCACATACCTCGCGCCGTAGGCACCGTCGATCAGACTCAGGATGTTACCGATGCCCTGTATGAATACGGCGTTCGTACTGCGCAGGTCTGCGCTGGCAAAATTAGTGGCTACCTGCTGATGAAGAACTCGCCCAGTTGCGGCCTGCATCGTGTCAAAGTCTATCAGGCTAACGGGCACCCTCATCGCGAAGGTGGCCGGGGACCTTTTGCTCAGGCCTTGCTGGACAACCTGCCCTACTTGCCGATTGAAGAAGAAGGCCGGCTGAATGATGCGGTATTACGTGACAATTTTGTCACTCGCGTCTACACCTATCATGAGTGGCAACAGCTGATCGCAGAGGAACTGACGCCAGCGCGCTTGATTGGATTCCATTCACGCCACAAGTATCTGTTAATGGCTCATAGTCAGCAAACCTACAAAACACTGGGGAAAATGCTCAGCGATCTCAAGCATGCTGATCTGACCACTGTTGCCAATCAGTACTTTGCTACACTCATGGAGGCGCTATCGCAGCCCGCCAGCAGAAAAAACCATGCCAATGTACTGCTACATCTGGTGGGTTATCTCAAACGCAGCACCAGCAGCCAGACTCGTTACGACATCGTCGAGCGTATACATCAATTCCGCCAGGGCCTTTTGCCACTGGTAGTACCGATAACCCTGATCAAGCATCACATTGATCAGCAAACGCAGCCTTATCTGGCCCACCAGAGCTACCTGCAGCCACATCCAGAAAGCCTGGGCCTGCGTAATTCAATCTGACGCCATAGCTGTACGCAGCAAAGTAGTACGCAGATGGCAGCCTTTGACTGAGTGAGAACACAGACATGGATACAGAGTTAGCACTGCATTACCGGGCAATACTGGAAAAACTGGGTGAAGACCCCAGCAGAGAGGGCTTGCGTGATACTCCGAAACGCGCCGCCAAAGCCATGGAGTTTCTTACCCGTGGTTACCAGACTGAACTGGACACCATCATCAACGGTGCGATTTTTTCCTCTGACAATGATGAAATGGTCATAGTGCGAGACATTGAACTCTACTCCCTGTGTGAGCATCACCTGCTGCCTTTTATTGGCAAAGCTCATGTCGCCTACATCCCTCAGGGTAAGGTACTGGGCCTGTCCAAGATTGCTCGTATTGTCGACATGTTTGCCCGCCGTCTGCAGATTCAGGAAAACCTCACCAAGCAAATTGCTGACTGCATACAAACCGTGACGCAGGCAGCGGGGGTGGCCGTCAGCATCGAGGCCAAGCACCTGTGCATGATGATGCGCGGGGTGGAGAAACAAAACTCAGTGATGAATACCTCAGTGATGCTTGGCAGCTTTCGGACCAATCAAGCGTCACGTAACGAATTTTTGCAGCTGATCAGAGGCAACTGAACTGATCAGCCCTGCGCATCCAGATAGCTGAAACCTCTCTCATCCTGTGCAATATGGAGCAGGAGACACCGCCATCCAGAAGGATAGAGTCATGACGAGCCAGTCATACCAGTTGGAACCCGCCACCATAAGAATCAAGAATTTACGGTTGCGTACCTACATCGGCATCAAGGAAGAAGAAATCAATAACCGTCAGGACGTGGTTATCAATGTGCGCATTCGTTACGACGCTGAACGTGCGGCCTCAAGCGATGATATGGATAACGCTCTCAACTACCGTACCATCACCAAAGCGATCATCCACTATGTGGAAGAGCACCGTTTCCATCTGCTGGAGAAGCTGTGCCAGGAGGTGCTGGATATCGCCCTGACGCATCGTGATGTTCTTGAAGCCTGGGTGGAAATTGACAAACCCCATGCCCTGCGCTTTGCCGACTCGGTATCCATGGAATTACATGGCAGACGCTATTGAGCAGGAACAATAACTCAGCGACCACAACGATCAACGAGCCACCGCTACAGTGGCTCGCAACCAGGCCTTCCAGTGCGTTAAAGATGAGGCTCAAGCAGAGCCACCAGCGCCTTGATATGGCTGATGTCATCGTTCAGGGCTGGCACATAGTGATACTGCTCACCACCGGCCTCCATAAACACCTCTTTGTTCTCCCGACCTATTTCATCGATGGTTTCCAGGCAGTCGGCGGAAAAGCCCGGACAAATAACCGCGACGGACTTCACCCCCTGACCAGGCAGGTGCTCCAGAGTCATGTCGGTGTATGGCTGCAACCATTCAGCCTTGCCAAAACGCGACTGAAACGTGGTCATGTATTGCTCTGCACTCCACCCCATGCGTTCAGCAACCAATCGGGTGGTCTTTTGGCAGTAGCAGAAGTAAGGGTCCCCCTTCAGGTGATATTCCTTGGGCGTGCCATGATAGGAAAACAGCCACTTTTGCGGAATACCATACCGCTCAATATGGCGACCAATAGACTCGCACAATGACGCTATGTAGCCAGCATGCTGGTGATAGGTGTTGATAAAGCGCACTTCGGGCACCCAGCGCCAGCGCTGCAGTTCAGCACTAACAGCATCAAACGTAGACCCTGTGGTAGCTCCGGAATACTGCGGATAGAGGGGCAGCACCACCAGTCGCTCAACTTGCTGCTTCTTCAGCTCTGCGAGCGCCTGAGCAATGCTGGGATTACCATATCTCATCCCTAATACGACAGGAGTATCCGTCCCCAGTGCCACCTGAATCTGCTGCCGTTGCTGTTCAGCAATATGCAGCAAGGGAGAGCCATCACTGGTCCATACTTTCTTGTAAAGCGCAGCAGAACGCGACGGCCGCACACGCAGGATGATGCCATGCAGAATCATCCACCAGGGCAAACGTGGCATTTCGATAACCCTAGGATCCCACAGGAACTCGGCCAGATAACGTCGTAGTGCCGATGCCGTTGGGGCATCCGGCGTACCCAGATTAGACAGCAGGACACCTGTCCGGGTCCCTGCCTGATGCTCGAACTCTTTAATCCCTTTGAACTGGCTCACAGACAGCCTCTCTTACAACTCTTGGTCAAGTGACATAGCTGCCACCATAAAACGATAGAATAACTTATACAAATATCTAATAACGTACAAATATTTGACAACTTGCACAGAACAGCAAAAACTCTGCCCTGTGGTAGTAGGATCCACCGCAAACAGAGCACGCTAACCATGTCCGATACACCCTTATTGCAATTCGACACCCACCTTCCAGACGAAGAAGCCCTCTTTCCGATCCGTGAGGTATCGCGTCAGACCGGTGTCAATTCGGTCACCCTGCGCGCGTGGGAACGTCGCTATGGCCTGATCAAACCATTACGCACCAGCAAGGGCCATCGCTTATACAGCACCGAGCACGTAACACGGGTGCAATGCATTCTCGAATGGCTGGGCCGTGGTGTCGCTATCAGCCGGGTACGCGAGCTGCTTGATCGCCCGGAACCCGCCGCGGCTTTAGTGGGTGATACTGACAATACCTGGCAACTGTATTTCACCCAGATGCATACCGCGGTTAAAAGCTTTAACGAAAACCGTCTCGATGACGCCCTCAATCAGGCGCTGGCTCTCTACCCGGTAGAAAGTGTGGTACAGCGCCTGATCCAGCCCTTGCTGACACAGCTGCAACAGGAATGGCTGAGTCTCCCTGTCGGCGCGGCACTGGAGAAACAATTCCTGTTTGGTTATCTGCGTACCAAGCTGGGTATGCGGCTGTTTCATGCCAATCGTACTCAACCGGGAAAAACCCTGTTACTGGCAGGCCTGACCAGTGACGCAGAGGAAGTTGAACTGCTTCTGCAAGGTGCTATTGCCAGTGCACTGGGCTTTCGCGTGATCAGCCTCGGTACTGCCATCCCCATCAGAGAAATTCCTCTGGCACTGGACCACACCCAGGCCGATGCCCTGCTGCTGCATAGCGATCAGCGTCTGGATCGCTCAATGGTGCTCAGCGAATTACCCAGGCTACGGCAGCTCTATCCCCATTTGGCCATCGCCATGCACGGGCATTGCAGCCAGATACACCAACAGACGTTTGCAGAGCTGGCGATTCAGACGTCAACCGAAGCACCACACTTGTTGATGCGCAAACTGCTACAACCCGGCAGCTGAACATCCGCAACCGGATTCAGGTGGAGAATTAATGATGCAACTAGTGTGGTTTCGCAACGATCTGCGCACCCTCGATAACACTGCCCTTCACTACGCCTGCAAGCGTGGTCAGCCAGTCACCGCAGTGGTAGCCATAACCCCGGAGCAGTGGCAAAGCCATGGTGACGCACCAGTCAAACAGAGCCTGTATTATAGAAGCCTGCTGACACTGAAGTCGTCGCTGGCGCAATTGAATATTCCTCTGAAGGTCATTGAAACTGCCAATTTTGCTGGCCTGCCACAACAGATTCTGGATCTGTCACTGCAGCTGGGCTGCACAGCCATCCACGTGAATCGCCACTACGAGTGGAATGAACGCCAGTGTGAAGAAGAACTCGCACGCCTTGCTGTTCAGACCGGGATCGAAATCCAGCGTTACACCGATCAGGTCTTCCATGAGCCCGGCTCGGTGCTGACTGGCAAAGGCGAGTACTACACTGTATTCACCCCGTTCAAGAAAAACATCTGGCCCACACTCACTCAACAGCCTCCCCAAAGCTATCCCGTACCGCCTGCCTGCCCCGCCAGTACAGTGACAGCCGACGACATACCGAGCTGGCTGGAAGCTGATGAAGCAGGGCTGCGCGCTGATCTTTGGCCAGCAGGTGAAGAAGAAGCGATCAGACGTCTGGAGCTGTTCGTTGAACGAAAACTGCCGATGTACGGGCAACTGCGAGACATTCCTTCACAACCGGGCACCAGCACCCTGTCTCCCTATCTGGCACTGGGAATCATTTCACCCCGCACCTGCCTGCACTATGCGCTGTCGCGACTGCCAGAGGCACGAGCCCATCAGGGAGCAGAAACCTGGATCAACGAGCTGATCTGGCGGGACTTTTACAAGCATATTCTGGTGGGCTTTCCTCGTGTCAGTAAACACAGAGCGTTCAAGCAGGACACCGAAGCGCTGGCCTGGCGTTACAGCGACAGGGATCTGCAACGCTGGCAACAGGGACAAACAGGCTATCCACTGGTCGATGCTGCTATGCGCCAGCTCAACCAGACAGGCTGGATGCATAATCGCCTGCGCATGGTAACGGCCATGTTCCTCAGCAAGCACCTGTTACTGGACTGGCGGCTCGGTGAAGCTTATTTCATGAGCAAACTGGTTGATGGTGATCTGGCCGCCAATAACGGTGGCTGGCAGTGGAGTGCATCGACCGGCACCGATGCTGCACCCTACTTCCGCATCTTCAATCCAGTCAGCCAATCAGAAAAGTTTGATCCTGAAGGCCGCTTTATCCGTCGCTTTGTCCCTGAGCTTGCCCATCTTGATAACAAGACGATCCACTCGCCCTGGCTCGCGGGCAAGGTAGCCAACTATCCCGCACCGATGGTTGACCACAAATTTGCACGCCAGCGCGTACTGGACAGCTTTCAGGCCCTGAAAGACATCTCTGCCTGAATACCAACAGCGCTCAACGTAATTGAAAACGGGTAGTTAAAGAGCGCCCAGCACGTCACGCCAGTCAACATAGTGATGGTCCGTCAGTGCGGGCCATAGGGATTCTCTGCCTACCAGAAGCGTTGCCACACCAGCGGCCCGCCCAGCCGAGAGATCATAGTGAAAGTCCCCCACCATGACGGCGGTAGAAGTGCCGGCCTGCCAGAGGCTGAGCAGCTTGTGAATACCCGCAGGGTCTGGCTTGGCTGCCGCATCTTCCCTGGCCAGAATGCAGTCTTCCGCGAAGAATGACAGCAGCTCGCTGTGATGCAGACCTGCCAGAACGGCCTGACGATGATTACGACTCAACACCCCTACACGATAGCCCTGCGAGTGTTTTTCCTTCAGCTTGACCAGCACTTCACGTGCCCCGGGCATCACCGTTGACTGCTCGGCAGCGCGAACCTCAAAGGCCGTTACGATGGCCTCAGCATCTTGCTGCTGGGCCTCATTTAGACTGCCGACATGTGCCAGAATATCGACTCCAGCCGCAATACCCAGCGCTTCGCGCATCCCGACAAAATCCAGTGGATTGCGAATCAGCGTCCCATCCAGATCAAATATCCAGGAACGGTACCGTGCCAAACCAGACGCCATTTCAACTACCGCCATTCAATGCTCCCAAGCACCCATTAAATCACTGAAAATTATCGACTTATTCAACTGTGCCACGATCTTGGCCGAATGCGACCTGGACTGGACTTATTTCTGCGTGCTCATTATAAGAACACCTTTAGGACCTGCTGTACGCCAGACTGGCGAAGCAAGACCCTGCTCTCGAATTTCGCATCAGGACATGGCCGTCACACGCACAAGTCCTAAACATGTGCATAAACGTCAGGCTGGTCAGGACCACTTACTCAACAAAGGTGAAGCTATGCTGGTTATTCGCCCTATAGAACCTGAAGATTATCCGGCGCTGTACACCATTGCCGAAGAGTCCGGCGTAGGTTTTACCTCGCTGCCTCTCAATGAAGAAATTCTGCAGGACAAAATCGCCACATCGAAAGAGTCCTTCGCCAAAAATATTACCCAGCCAGGTCAGGAAAACTACCTGTTCGTACTCGAAGACCAGGCCACTGGCGAAATCGTCGGGACCACGGCTATTGTGGCTTCAGTGGGTATGTCGTCACCCTTCTATCATTACCATCGAAGTGTTGTGGTACACGCCTCCCAGGAGCTGGGTGTACACAACAAGATGGAAGTATTGATTCTCTGCAATCACTACACCGGCTGCACTGAGATTTGCACGCTGTTCCTACGCGAACCCTACCGCTCAGGTACCAATGGCCGCCTGCTGTCCAAATCACGCTTCCTGTTTCTGGCAGACTTTCCGGAGCGCTTCAGTAACAAGGTGATCGCCGAGATGCGCGGCTACTCTGACGAAAATGGACAGTCACCGTTTTGGGGCTGGCTGGGCGAGAACTTCTTTAAAATCGACTTCGCCCGTGCGGACTATCTGGTAGGTATGGGTAACAAGGTTTTTATTGCCGAGTTGATGCCGAAATACCCTCTGTACGTCAACCTGCTGTCCAAACAGGCACGTGATGCCATCAGTCAGGTTCACCCCAAGACAAAACCTGCCTTGCGTCTGCTGGAGAAGGAAGGATTCAAGCACGTAGGCTACATCGATATTTTTGATGGCGGCCCTACTGTGGAAGCGGAACTGACCGAACTAAACTCAATCCGCAACAGTCGGCTGAAAGTGGCCCGAATCGGCGATGTGGCGGAAGACGAAGAACTGTATCTGATCAGCAACCGCGGGCTGGAAAACTATCGCTGCACGATTGCACCAGTCAAAGTGCTGGAACATGACCGCGTACTGCTTTCCCAGCAGCTGGCTGATGCTCTGCAGATCAGCGAAGGCGATAGCGTGCGTATTGTCGCCGTCGACGGTTATTACCGCGAACGCTACCGTCTCTGATATGAGCTACTGACCTTCACCGGAAAACAATCAGGCCGACATAATGTCGGCCTGATTGTTTGCTACTTCGAGGTCAGCGACAACGTCACTTACTCTTCGTCTTCTTCTGGCAGCTCTAATAGTTTGGCAGAGACCAGCACACCGTTCATGTCCGCATAGACATACTGACCGGGAATAAACTCCACACCACCAAAGCGCACGGGCACGTTGAGATCGCCCAGACCACGACGGTTACTCTTCACCGGGAAAGTCGCCAGTGCATGAACACCGATGTCCATCTCACCGATCAGCCCTGCATCACGGATACAACCGTAAACAATAATACCCTCCCAGCCATTGCTCATGGCCTCTTCCGCCATCAGATCGCCACACAGTGCATGGCGCATGGAGCCACCACCGTCAACCACCAGCACCTTACCTTCCCCGGGCAACGCAACCTGTTCTTTGACCAGCGAGTTATCTTCAAAACACTTGATGGTAACGATTTCACCACCGTAACTGAGGCGGCCGCCGTAGCAGCTGAACATGGGTTCGACGACACGGACATCATCAGGAAAGGCATCACACAAATCGGGCAGAAGATCGAGACGCATGGGTTGCTCCTTGAGGATCAGATGTGAATATTTGCCTGCGCATAGTAGCAGCTTCACATCATAAACTAAGCGAACGATGTGACGAATTAGTCTAATGCACTGCAACACACCATCAACGTTCAGTCTGCATGATCAGATAAACGACAAAGCCGCCCGAAGGCGGCCTTACTACAGTCTGCTATAAGCGAATCAGAGTTTGAACTGCCCCATCTCCCGCTTCAGCAAATCAGCGACATCGGTCAGACGCTCTGCACCTTTGCGCGACTCAGCGGCAGCAACGGCCAGCTCATCAGCAACCTCTTTGATGGAAGTCGTGTTGCGACTGATATCATCGCTCACCGCTTTCTGTTCCTCTGCAGCACTGGCAATCTGTACCGCACGATCACTGATCTGGTTGATAGAGTCAGTGATTTCTCCAAGGCTGTTACTGACAGACTCTGCATCGACCACGCTACTGGTGGCCAGCTGACCACTCTTTTCCATGTACTGCACGGCGGTGCGGGTAGTGTTTTGCAACTGCTCGATCATCTTCTGAATTTCTTCAGTAGAGCTATGAGTACGCTGAGACAGCACACGTACTTCATCGGCAACCACCGCAAAACCACGCCCCTGCTCCCCAGCACGCGCAGCTTCTATCGCCGCATTCAGTGCCAGCAGGTTGGTCTGCTCAGCCACGCCCTGAATAGTGGCCAGAATGCTGCTGATACCCTGCGCGTGGCGATTCAGCTCATTGATAACGTTGGTTGAACTTTCGATTTCACTGGCAAGCGTAACAATGGAGTCACGGTTGCGCTTAACCAGCCCCATCCCCTGCTCACAGGACTTCGCCGAACTGCGCGCTGCGTGCGCCGTCTCTTCTGCATGCTGTGCCACTTCATTCGCTGCCACCGCCATCTCATGCATGGCAGTCGCTACCTGGGTGATCTCCTGTTGCTGCTGGTTGACTTCGTGATCAGTACGGACGGCATTCTTCATGCCCTTGTCTGCTTCGTCATTAAGGTCATCCGCTGCCTTGGCGACCCTTCTCATGATTGGCTGGATGTGCTCGATGAAAGCGTTGAAGTTGGCAGAAATCTTACCCAGCTCATCGTTGCTGTTAACGGCCAGCCGTTTGGTCAAATCGCCCTGACCGCTGGCCACTTCGTGTAAGGCTGCAGAGACCTCGGCCAAAGGGCGCAGTAAGCGAGACAGTCCCACCACCGCCAGGGCAATGAAGACTACAAAAATAACCAGACAGATCAGAATGGCGCTGGTCAGAAGATTATCCAGTGAGGCAAATACTTCATCAGGATCAACCAGTGACATCAGGTACCAGTCACTACCATCAACATGCGTGACCTTGGCCAGCTTACTGGTGCCATCGAGGGTCACTGCTGTCAGCTCCTTAGCCTGATCCAGACGCGCTAACTCGCTGGCATTGATACCGGCCACCACGTTGGAGAATGGCTTGAGCACCTGATTCTTGTCTTTGTAGGCGATAATCTGGCCCTTACCATCCACCAGCATGGCAGTCCCCTGCTCGCCCAGATCAATGGCCAGGACGGTTTTAACAATGTCATTGATAAAGACATCGCCACCGTATACGCCGAAGCGCTTACCGTCACCGTCTTTACCCGGCATCACCACGGTGATCACCAGATCGCTGGTGGTAGCATCAATATAGGGTTCAGTCACTGACAGCTTATTCGTCTGCTGAGCCAGCTGATACCACGGGCGCTTGCGGGGGTCATAACCCGCCTTCGGAGAGCGGCCATCGCTGTAAACCATGTCACCGTCTTCAAAACCCGCATAGGCCACCGAGAAGTGACCGCTGTCATTGGCGATGGATAGCGCCTTGGTCAGGAACTCTTTGGCTGGCTGCGCTTTGGCTACCGTGCTGATTGCACTGAGCTTGCCATCCAGCCACTCGCCAATGCGACCTGCTGTCTGGGTGTTGGTAAGTACTACCTTGGCAACCACATCGGCTTCCAGGCTTTGGCGGAATTGTAAGTATGCAGAAGTGGTAAGCAGTGCAGTGACCACCAGTATGACCAGTGAGACAAAGACAAGTAGTTTCCGTTTTAAAGTCATAGTCGATTCTCTGAACAGAATATGAGTTTTGGCTCTGTTGCGATTTAAAAAGTCACCCGCCAAACGTGCATTATCGAAATGAATAATTACATCCGCTCGGGTTGTCCGAACGCTCAACTACCAACTCGAGACTTGTCACCAGTCCAGTTAACTGAATGCTGGATCCATAGGCCATAGCAAGCAGCGACACCGTGCGACAGACATATCTGCGGCTCGATGTCGCGAACTCTCAGAGTGTAGTACAGGAATGAGCAGGGAGAGCAGACGTCAGCGTGTTACTGACGCCTTCATGCGGATTTCTGAGGTTTTCGGGCGGGTTTACGGCTTGTTCTTCTTCCCCGGCTTGGTTTACTCGGCGCTTTGACTGCAGCAGGAGCCATTTGCTGATGCTGCAACTCAGCGGCCCGGTAATAACGCAGCTCGAAATTTTGCGTTTTCTGCAATTTTTGCAGCACCTGCAACTGGTTAGCCGCCTCCTGACGCTTGGTATAACAAGCGACCCAGAGCAGCACACCACCCTGTTGCTCCCACTGCAGCCACTGCGCATGAGCAGGCAGTACATCCAGAGGGACTTCATTTGGCCTTGCAGCCTCAGGGACTAACGCTGCACTGTGTTCGTGCAGCACAGGATAGTCAGCACAGTGAGCAGCATAGAGTTGAGGCAAGGCCTGTATATCGGCATCTGCAGGCAGATGCCAGACAATCAGAACAGGCTGCGCAGGCTCGGTGGCCACCTCAGTTGCAGCCTTTCCATTGCTTTCAGGCATGTGTACTGACTGCGCGTCTGCACCGTCCTCAGGGTTCGTCAGAACCGTGACAACCTCTTCGGAAATGGGGTCCGCTGTACACTCATCAACGTGGCTGACAGTGTCATTCATTGTAGGGTCAGCACTGTCCTGAGACAGCGTCGCTGCAACGGGCTGATCTGCAAGCACCTCTGCAGTAGCACACACCTCTGTAGTAGCACACACCTCTGTAGTAACAAGGTGGCGTGCCGCCGAAGACAACACTGGAATACTGGCTGCTTCGGCCGAGACGGAAGACGCATGGAATACGGGCAGGCCACGCTCTCTGGCCCAGCCTAGCAACAGGGTATCCAGCTCTGCATCATCAGTGGCAATACTAACGATCTGCCATGGACGGCTGAGCACTTCTTCCGGTTGCCCCTTGTGGATCCAGTGGATACCACCATCACGAGCCAGCAATTGCATGGACTCCGCCAGAACGGGCGCACAGACACTGACATTGCCGCCAAGCGCCAGCAGTGCTCTCACTGCCCTGTCGGCCGCTTCAGCACCTCCCATCACCAGACAGGCGCAACCTTTGATATCAAACGAATTAAACGCAGAATTCATCATAGTCAGGTGATCGACCTTCATTCCTCAAAATCACTGCATCAGGGGAGCAACATAACGAACAGCCCCAACACAGCAATGAGCAGCTTTACTTCCCGGTTACAGCCGTTACTGTAGCCGCTCATCAATCCATATTTCTTTTTGCTTTAGCATCGCCCCTGAGCCCGTGGAGGAGTCAATGAGCCAAGCCCCGTCAGACCGTGCCGAGAGACACAAGGCCCGTATGGAGAAACTCAAAGCCCATGTTGATTCTCAAGTGGCGAAGGCTACCGAAGAGCGAGGCATCATCGTTCTTCTGACAGGGAATGGCAAGGGTAAAAGCAGCTCAGCATTCGGGATGGTCGCCCGGGCTCTCGGGCACGGGCAGAAAGTCGGCATTGTGCAATTCATCAAAGGCGCATGGGATTGCGGTGAACAAAAATTCTTCGCCGGCCATGACCGGGTGACCTTCCACATCATGGGAACAGGTTTTACCTGGGATACACAAAACCGGGATGCCGATATAGCTGCCGCCAGACAGGTCTGGGAAGAGGGCAAGCATTTATTGCAGGATGACAGCTATGACCTGCTGGTATTTGATGAGATTACCTACATGTTCAAATACGACTATCTGCCGCTGGAAGAGGTCGTTCATGCACTGGTGAATCGCCCTGTGAAACAGAATGTGGTACTGACCGGCAGAGGTGCAGCGAAAGAGCTGATTGAACTCGCTGACACTGTTACTGAGCTGGGCGATGTCAAACATGCGTTTCGTGCAGGAATAAAGGCACAGCCTGGTGTCGAGTTCTGACCAGCAACGTTATATGACTTGCAATCAATAACATTGCCTCCACATAGTCTGACAGCCCAAGCGGCTGCCTGAGTTTGTATATCGCCATGGCGGGTCTCACCACTTTCTATCCATAGCAGGAGGGTGGTGGTCGATCCGGCCTGCGTTTAAACTGCAGCACTGCAATCACATTGAATTAACCGAGACTCCGTCATGACAGCAGCCATCGAGCCCGGCACCTCTCCTTTCATCGTCAATGTCACTCTGGACAACGTACGTGAACTGATCGAGCAGTCCTTTCATACACCTGTTCTGTTCGATTTCTGGGCTGACTGGTGTGCACCTTGTAAGGCACTGCTCCCCATTCTCAGCAAACTGGCCGAGGAATATAACGGCGGGTTTATTCTGGCCAAGGTGGACACTGAAGATCAGGGACTGTCTCCTCTGGTGATGCAGTTTGGCATTCGCAGCCTGCCTACTGTTTATCTATTCCAGAATGGACAACCCGTGGATGGCTTCAGTGGCGCTCAGCCCGAGTCACAAATTCGTGCCCTGCTGCAGAAGTACACCAAGCCTGTCGAGGCAGAGACCAGCATTGATCCCAAAGAACTGGCAGAACAGGCTATTGTTGCTGGCGAGCTGACCACCGCTCAGGCCATTCTCAACGATGCACTGTCAGAGCAGCCGGAAAACTATGACCTGTTCCTGTTGCAAGCCAGTGTTTGCGCACAGCTGGGCGATGCAGACAATGCCAAGGCCATCATCAACGGCCTGCCGGACAGTCACAAAAACAGCACCCTGGCAAAAGAAGTACTGGCTCGCCTGACATTTGCGGACCTCATCAAAGAGGCACCGGAAATGCCGGCACTGCACGCCAGACTGGAAGCAGATGCCAATGCATCTCAGGAGCGTTTCTGGCTAGCCGCAAGACTGGTCATGGCTGGGCAGAACGAGGAAGCCATGCAGCAGTTACTGCAACTGATGCGTCAGGATCGTGCCTTTGGTGATGATGCCGCCCGAAAAACCCTGATTAGCCTTTTCGATATGCTGGGCGCGGCGCACCCGCTGGTGAATACCTACCGTCGCAAGCTTTACCAGGCCCTGTATTGATCCTGACTCGCCACGTTTAGAGCGATAAAAAATGCCAGACCCGTACCCAACACGGGTCTGGCATTTTCTTTTCCGTATCAACAGTACTCCTGTATCAACCGCATAAGTGTCGACGCTGTCCCACAAGGTCGAATTCGCGCTCAACGGTCTGAGATAAAGTCGCCCAGGTCAGCCATCATTTCCTCGAAATAAGGATTGAAGGTCAGGCGAGCCGGATATCTTCCTTCCACTGCCAGCCCATACTCACTAAACCAGGGTTCGGGATCCTGCAGGCAGCGGTTAAAAGCCGTGCTGTCCTCCACATATGCCAGACAGTTGCGATAATCCCCTTGCTTGCCATAGTGAGGATTAGCAGGAGAAAAAGTGACAGCGGTGTGAGCAATAGCTCGGATTCGTTGCTCCGGCAGATAACCAGACCGGGATAACACACCCGTTTCGCTCAGCTCCTCATGCCCATACCATACCAATCTGCTGTCCGGTTGCCTTAAACGTAAGAACTGCTGCAGAACAAACTGACTGTTAATGGTGGCATCCGCCTCACTGGCAACAATGTACACCGGACAACGGAAGCGCTGGCAGGTATTCAACTGCCGTTTAACCTGCAACGTCAGGTGGTAATACTGATGAATGGCATTGATGCTGAAGGATGAGTAACGGGCAAAGTCTCGCTCAGGCCGCACGCTGTGCCACTTCCGAAAAGGAAACAGCAAGCGACTGGTCCACACCATATTACTGCGACACCGCCAGGCGGGCGCCCACAGTATCAGCCCAGCGATGTTCGGCAGATCCAGCCCTTCCAGGGTTGCCAGAACAGCCCCCATGGAATAACCACCCACCCAAACCTTGTCGCACTGCTTCTGCAGATCAGCAATTTGTGCCCTGACCTGACGGCGCCAGTTGCCAGCACGCACTTTCAAACTGTCCTCAGCCCGTGAGCCATGCCCGGAAAGCAGGATCGACCGTGAACGAATGCCACGTTGTGCCAGCGCTGCGGCAACATCCCTGAAGGTAAAGGGGCTATCAGACAGGCCGTGAATGAGCAGTACGCCAACACGTTGATGCTCACTCCCCATCTCGAAGGGCATAACAGCATCAATAGCCTCGCTGCGGCCAACTCCCATCGCCTCGGAGTGGTATTTATCTCGCTCCAGACGCTGACGTGATTGCTGAACGTGTTCAGCAAAACTCATGGGCAGCTCAGGCACTGCATACTCCCTTTGCCCTGTTCATCAAAATATCCAGAAAAACTCCTGTCGAAAGTTACACGCCGCTTAATGAGTGTAGCCAGTTGACTGACAATCTACCTTTCACTCACCGAAAGAATGTTACATCTGATCAGACCTTCACTGCTCACTGCCCCTGGACTGGGGTGGCAAGGCAATACGCGGCGCCCATTGCTGCCACTCAGGTTGTGGTTCTGCATTGAGCTCGAATCGGCTATTGGCTGCCGCAGGCTGGCCCATTTTCTCGCCCTCTGGTGTAGCGAATGAAATCCCCCCCGCCAGCAACGTTTCGACAGACTGGGTGCGAATGGAGGCTCCGCTTAACAGGCCAAAATCCATACCGAAGCCGCTGTTATTCCAGAACCGCGATCCCGTCCTGACCAGCGATCTGTATCGTGGCGTAATCGCCAGCTGAATTAACACTTTATCCGCCGTATCAGCCAACTGGGTATCCACTACCTTGCCCACGGCAACCCCCCGGTAGAACACCGTAACCCCCGGGCGTATGGAGCCCAGATCACGGGTTTCCAGAATAACCGGGAATCCGCTCAGCTGTTGTTCAACCGGCGCCTGATCCAGACCGGTAAACTGCGTTTTCAGCTGCCCGTTCATACCTTTGCTACGAACCTGCACATAAGCCCCGCCCACAATGCTGTCCAGACCACTCACCTCGGTCAGCTTCAGCTGCGGATGCACGACCCAGAACTCGGTACCTTCTCGGGCCAGACGCTGCCCCTGCAGATCAAGAAAAATCGATGCTGTAATGCTGCTAAAGTTTCGGTCCGGCTGTAGCCCTCTGACCTCACCAATTTCCAGCCCGTTCCATCTGACCTTACTGCCGACACTCAGACCATCTGCCTGTTGCCAGCGTACTGTCACGACACGCCCCCGCTCCATCGCTTTATCGAGGCTGTCATAGAGGATAAATTCGGTTCCCGGCTTTACCGGTGCTCCCTTTTCGTCATCAACATTACCAAGAGCAATGCCGCCGGTGGCAATGGCCAGCAGCGACTCTGTCTGGATACTGATCCCTCCCAGCCCGCCTTTGATATTGATACCGCTGGCATGCCAGAACCGGGTAGCCGTATTCACCAGGCGCGCATACTGCGGCCTGACATTCACCTCCATCGTGATCCCCTGACCATCCTTGTCGAGGCTGTACTGCATCACGCTACCGACTTCAACACGGTGATAGTAAAGCGGTGTCCCCGGTGCTACCGAGCCCAGCTGATGACCATGCAGAGTCAGCTTCAGACCGGGCTCGGCCTCATTGTAGGCAGGCGCTTGTCCCAGCGCGGTGAAGTCAGTGGATGGCTCACCACCTCCAGGCTCAACAGCGATGTAATTGCCTTTGACGAGGGTATCCAGATCAGAAAAGCCGGAAAGGCTGATACTCGGCTTCACCAGCCAGAACCGGGAACCTTTGCGTAAAAAACTCTCGGCCTTGGGATCGAACAGAATATGTGCATCCACCCTGTTAAAGTCGGGGCTCAGTTCCATTTTCTGTAATGTACCAATGGGCACCCCGCGATAGACCACCTGAGTCACCCCTTCCACCAGGCCTTGTGCAGAACCGAATTCGATGTTGACCTTGATGCCCGCTTCAGCGCTGGCGTAATCGCTGTATAGCGAGAAAATGTGGCCGTTGCGCACCGGTTCGCCCTTGTTATCGTTAGGTGTAGAGAACGCAATGCCGCCGCTTATCAAAGAAACCAGTGACTCGGTACGTACCTTGAAGCCGTTCAGACCACCGCTGATATCAACACCACTGGCATTCCAGAAGCGGGTCTCACTGTTAATCAGTTCATCGAAGGGCGGCTGAACATAGATGTCGACTTCAACATTCTGACTGTTATTGGCCAGACGATATTCCTGTACCGTCCCCACCTTGATTTGCTTGTAATACACCGGCGTGCCAGGGCTGACGGACCCCAGTGAATCAGCACGCAAGGTAATATGCAGCCCAGGCTCATCCATACTCACGGGTGGTGCCTTATCGGCGGCGACAAACTCAGTGGTTTCTGAACCTCCCCCCGGCTGCACGCCGATGTAGTTACCCGAAACCAGCGTTTCCAGACCGCTCACCCCTTCAAAACTGACGCTCGGTGTTACCAGCCAGAACTCAGTTCCTGTCCTCAGCCCCGACTCGGCAGCCCGATCAACTTCGGCTTCAACGATGACCGTTTCCAGATCTTTGCCAATGTCGACTTTCTTGACCAGACCGACCTTCAGGCCCTTATAACGGATCTCGGTTTTTCCGGCCTCAATGCCCTGCCCGCTTTTAAAGGTGATGTGTACTGTGATACCGACATCTGACAGCGTCTTCCACAGTAGCCAACCTCCCATCAACAAAGCCACCAGAGGAAGTAACCACACCAGTGACCAGCTACGACGCTTGCGCACAACCGGTGCAGCACCTCGTGGCGTAGGCAGTAGTTCGGCACAGTCAAGACGATCGTCAGATGACGCTTGACGAGCACTACCCAGAGGCTCGTCAACAACGACATCCTCATCTGCTTTTATTTCTTCTGACACTACTTTCTCTTCCGCTGCCAGACTGGCATCGCCAGTAGCTTCCTTCTGCACTTCAGCCTGTTCTGGCGAGGCAGCCTTTATCCGCTGATCACTGTCATCAGACAGTGTGACCGACTTGTCTCTGTCGTTACCGGAGGTATCACTCATCTCCAACCTCCTTGTCCCATATCAGACGGGGGTCGAAGGTCATCGCCGCCAGCATCGTCAGCACCACCGTCAGTCCAAAAGCCGTGGCAGCTGGCCCTGCTTCTATGCGGGCGACCGCACCCAAATTAACCAAGGCCGCCAGTAAGGCAATGACAAAGATGTCCAGCATGGACCACCTGCCAATAAATTCGATCATGCGGTACATCGAGGTACATTGATTGGCATTCAGATGCCAGCCTCTCTGAATCTTGATCAACAAAATCACCAAACCAATCAACTTCAAAAAAGGGACCACCAGGCTGGCGATAAATACCACCGCCGCAATGCCGTAAGCGCCATGGTGTACCAGAGTCACAACACCACCAAAAATGGTACTTGGCGTGTCATTACCTAACTGGGATACCACCATGATGGGGTACAGGTTAGCCGGTAAAAAACATATCGCCGCTGTAATCAGCAGCGCCCATGTACGGACCACACTGTTGGGATAGCGGCTATGTAATCGCGTACCGCAACGGGGACAGTACTGAGCTATCTCGTCGTCATCGACAAAACGGCATAATTTATGACAGAGACTACAGGAAGCCATGCCCAGCGAGCGGGCAGAACGGATGTCCATCATCGCCTGTTTAATCCTTCTTCCTTTAATGCATAACGCTCAGTGGCCACCTGATCATCTCCGTTAGGGGTCGCAGTCGATGCAGATCCTGCTTCGGGATGAGGTACAGGCGCATGAATCCCCTGCTCCAGAAACTCCCAGACTTCTTCAGTATCCAGACTCAACGTCATCAGCAGCGTCATCAGCAGCATGCCAATAAATGCATAAAGCCCAAGGCCAATATGGACCGACGCCATATCCAGCAGCTTGACCATGGAAACCAGTACGCCGATCAGATAGACCTCCAGCATTCCCCAGCCTTTTAACAGGTGCCAGAACTTGAACATGCTTTTGACCCAGGGATTATAGTGGTCCAGGCTGATTGCAATCAGCACCACTGTCAGGCTCAGCATTTCGATAAAGGGCACTGCAATACTGCATGCAAGTACCAGAAAACTGGTCCACCAGTATCCTTCATTAAACAGTGCCATTACCGCAGCAAGCAAAGTGGCACTATTGGACATGCCCAACACATCAAGGCCGATAATCGGCAACAAGACCGCCGGAAAAAACAGAATCAGCCCGGTCAGGCTGAGCGCCAGCGTACGGCGCACCGTATCGGGACGGCTGGCATAGAGATGACATCCACAGCGTGGGCAATAGGCATCAAAACGAACATCAATCGCCTGCTTCCTGAAAACGGCATCACACTCGTGACACGCCAGCCATTCACCTTCATCCTGATGCAACGCATTCTGCCTGATATCGCTCGTTGCCATAACGTCCTTAACACTCATCTGTTACCTGTCCGCCTGCATCAATCAGACTCGCGCACTGATGACAGACCTTGCAGCGATTAATGGACAGATACCATCTTCTGGAGAAGCTGGTTATCAGAAGATCAGCTCTGCCACCCTGTTTTAAAGACAATGCGCCCCACTGTGCAAATGAAAAACCACGCATTATACGTGGCGAGCCGGAGCAAAAGTGTCAGCAAGCGTAAATTGTCTGACTTTTCTGCTCACATGCAGGCGAAGAATCCTTTCAGCAACAAGACGCAAGCCACTTTCTTTGTGAAGAACCCTGGCAGGGTAGTTCTTACGCACTTGCATCAATGTAGTGCAATTCGTTGTTACCACTTTCCCCATAGGGCGTTACGCAAGAGCGCCACTAGAACACAATCCGACTTTAGTCAACTCTGCAAGAGCACAACTAATCATATGAATTAGACATACTCAATAACGCCAAACTTAATGGTTTTAGACAGGTTTTCCCTGCAAAGTCGTATAGTTTGGCATTTCAAGTTACGGTTTTTGAATGAATTTTTCATATGCCAAAAATTCAGGCACGGCTTTTGCTTTATACCTGTCGAGCTCGCCATTAGCAGATATGGCACTTCCAAACCAGTGATAGACCGAGGAATAACCAAGATGAAGAAGATCGGTTCTGTAGCTGCCGCCGCAGCGGTTGCGCTGACCTTTTCTGTACAGAGTCACTCAGCGACTCTGGATACAGTAAAAGAACGCGGCTACTTGCAGTGTGGTGTCAGCACAGGTTTGCCTGGGTTCTCCAACCCTGATGACAAAGGCAACTGGCAGGGACTTGATGTGGACGTGTGCCGTGCGGTGGCTGCTGCCGCCCTGGGTGATGCCAGCAAAGTAAAGTATGTCCCTCTGAACGCCAAAGAGCGCTTTACTGCGCTGCAGTCTGGCGAAATTGACATGCTGTCACGTAACACCACCTGGACCCTTACTCGTGACACCACGCTGGGTCTGAACTTTACTGGCGTCAGCTACTATGACGGTCAGGGCTTCATGGTCAGCAAGAAGCTGGGCGTCAGCAGTGCTCTGGAACTGGACGGCGCCACCGTATGTATCCAGGCAGGTACTACTACCGAGCTGAACCTGGCTGACTACTTCCGTCAGAACAACATGACCTATCAGCCCGTGGTATTCGATACCTCTGACCAGACCGTGCAGGGCTTTGAAGCAGGTCGCTGCGACGTTCTGACCTCTGACCAGTCTCAGCTGTACGCACTGCGTATCAAACTGGCTGATCCTTCATCTGCTATGGTTCTGCCCGAAGTGATCTCCAAAGAGCCACTGGGCCCATCCGTTCGTCAGGGTGACGATCAGTGGTTCAACCTGGTCAAGTGGTCTCTGTTCGCAGCCGTTACTGCTGAAGAAATGGGTCTGACTTCTGCCAACGTTGATCAGATGAAAAACAGTGACAACCCCGATGTGAAACGCTTCACCGGTGCTGAAGGCGACTTCGGCAAGGCGCTTGGCGTTAACAATGACTGGGCTTACCAGATCGTTAAGCAGGTAGGTAACTACGGCGAGATCTTTGAGCGCAACGTAGGTGCCAACACTCCTCTGGGCATTGCCCGTGGTTTGAACGCCCTGTGGAGCAAAGGCGGCCTGCAGTACGCACCTCCCATGCGTTAATGGTTGTGTGATGCGCTTGTCAAAGCGCAGCACTTGAAACACGAGCGGGAATGGATATTCCCGCTCTCAATGCTCAGCTGATGCCTCTCACCCTGCCGTATGCCCTTGGTCGGTGGTGAAGATGTGTGCGACCCGGTCGCCAGCCACGGCGGAAGCCCGAGTATCGAATTATCCCTTTCAGGAGGTTTGCGAATGTCGTCTGAAGCCAAAAAGCCTCAGGCCCACAGCACCATGCCTAATAACAAGCCGCTGTTCTGGAATGATCCAGAAAAACGTGCGCTGTTTTTCCAGGCGTTGCTGATTCTTGCGGTTGGGGGAGCAATCTGGATCATCGTCGATAACACTCTCGCCAATCTGGAGCAACGTGGTATCACGACCGGCTTTGATTTTCTGTCGAAACCTGCCGGTTTCGGGATTCTTCAATCCCTCATTGAATATAACGAACAAGAATCCTATGGCCGTACCTTTATAGTCGGTTTACTAAACACCTTACTCGTTTCCGGTATAGGTATAGCCCTGGCCACCATGCTCGGTTTTGTTATCGGTGTGGCGCGCCTGTCCCACAACTGGCTGATCTCTCGCCTGGCACTGGTCTACATCGAGATTTTCCGCAACATTCCATTGCTATTGCAGATTTTCTTCTGGTACTTCGCCGTTCTGCGCGCCCTGCCCACTGCCAAGCAGAGCCTGTCTATCGGTGAGAGCGTATTCCTCAATATTCGCGGCCTGTATATCCCCAGCCCGGTGTTTGAAGCAGGCAGCAGTATCATCCTGATCGCCCTGATTGCGGGTGTTATCGCGTCCTTCTTCGTTGCTCGCTGGGCGCACAAACGTCAGGACGACACCGGTCAGATCTTCCCGACTACCTGGGTCAATCTGGGCCTGATCGTGGGTCTGCCTGTCATTGCCTTCTTTATTTCCGGCTCACCTGTCAGCCTCGAATATCCTGAACTGAAAGGCTTTAACTTCCGTGGTGGCATCACTGTTATCCCTGAGTTTCTGGCCCTGCTGGTAGCATTATCGATCTATACCGCCGCCTTCATTGCCGAAATCGTTCGTTCAGGTATCCAGTCAGTCCATCATGGTCAGACTGAAGCGGCACACGCTCTGGGTCTGCCACACGGTCGTACTCTGAAGCTGGTGATTATCCCTCAGGCGATGCGTGTCATCATTCCGCCACTCACCAGCCAGTACCTGAACCTGACCAAAAACTCTTCACTGGCAACCGCCATTGGCTATCCCGATCTGGTATCTGTTTTTGCTGGTACCACGCTCAACCAGACCGGCCAGGCTGTTGAAATTATCTTCATCACCATGGCGGTTTACCTGCTGATCAGTCTGCTCATCTCGGTGTTCATGAACTGGTACAACAAACGCATGTCGTTGGTGGAGCGTTAACATGGAAAAATTCAAACCTTTGCCAAGCCTGCCCGCACCAGTGAAAACCACCGGTATCGTCGGCTGGCTGCGCAGTAACCTGTTCTCCTCACCACTGAACTCGGTGATGAGTCTGATTCTGGGCTACATTGTCCTGTCGCTGCTGATCCCGGCCATCAACTGGGCTTTCATTAAGGCAGACTGGTTCGGTACCAGCCGTGACGCCTGTACCTCAGGCGGCGCCTGCTGGGTGTTCATCACCTCGCGCTTTTCTCAGTTCATCTACGGTTTCTATCCGGAAACCGAGTACTGGCGCGTGGACACTACCTTCGTGGTGCTTGCAGCCTGTCTGGCATGGCTGATGATCGACCACCTGCCCTGGAAGAAATGGGTATCGATCTTTGCCGTGTTTGTCTTCCCCTTCGTTGCTTATGTACTTATGCATGGCGGTCATTTTGGCCTGATGGAAGTCGAAACCCATCGCTGGGGCGGTTTTATGCTGACGCTGGTCATTGCTGTCGTCGGCATTGCGGCCGCGCTGCCTCTGGGCATCCTGCTGGCACTGGGTCGCCGCTCACAGATGCCTGTTATTAAAAGCTTCTGCGTCGTCTTCATCGAAGTCTGGCGCGGCGTGCCGTTAATAACCGTGCTGTTCATGGCTTCCGTTATGCTGCCGCTGTTTGTTCCGCAGGACATCACCTTTGACAAACTATTGCGCGCACTGATCGGTATCACCCTGTTCCAGTCGGCCTATATGGCTGAAGTGGTACGTGGTGGTCTGCAGGCCATTCCCAAAGGACAGTATGAGGCCGCGGATGCGCTGGGCCTGAGCTACTGGCGCAGCATGAGCATGATCATCCTGCCTCAGGCTCTGAAGATGATGATTCCCGGTATCGTCAACACCTTCATCGCACTGTTCAAAGACACCAGTCTGGTGCTGATCATTGGTCTGTTTGATCTGCTGGCGATTGTTCAGGCAGCACTGACCGATCCTAAATGGCTGGGCTTTTCCACCGAAGGTTATGTATTCGTCGCTTTGATGTTCTGGGTGTTCTGTTTTGGCATGTCACGTTATAGCCAGCACCTTGAGCGCAAACTGCACACCGGCCACAAACGCTGAGCCGTACCGGATTTGGAGATTTAGACAATGAGTTCAGAAAACTACATGGTACAGCTGAAGAACGTGAACAAGTGGTACGGAAACTTCCACGTTCTGAAAAACGTCAACCTTAATGTCAAGAAAGGCGAGCGTATCGTCATCTGCGGGCCATCAGGCTCAGGCAAATCGACCACCATTCGCTGCATCAACCGCCTGGAAGAGCACCATCAGGGCGAGATCATGGTGAATGGCATCACCCTGAACAATGACCTGAAGAACATCGAATCCATCCGTCGTGACGTGGGCATGGTGTTCCAGCACTTCAACCTCTTTCCTCATCTGACCGTGCTGGAGAACTGCTGCCTGGCCCCCATCTGGGTCAAAAAGGTTCCCCGTCGGGAAGCAGAAGCAACCGCCATGCGCTATCTGGAAAAGGTGAAGATCCCTGATCAGGCCAAGAAATTTCCTGGCCAGCTGTCAGGCGGCCAACAGCAGCGTGTGGCGATTGCCCGTGCACTGTGCATGAACCCCGATGTGATGCTGTTTGACGAGCCAACATCAGCTCTTGACCCGGAAATGGTTAAGGAAGTGCTGGATACCATGATCAGCCTGGCAGAAACCGGTATGACCATGTTGTGCGTAACCCACGAAATGGGGTTCGCCAAATCCGTGGCCAACCGCGTGATCTTTATGGATGGCGGTCAGATTGTGGAAGAGAACGAACCGAACGAGTTCTTCAATAATCCACAAAATGAACGTACACAGCTGTTCCTGAGCCAGATTCTTAATCACTAAGCCTCTGTTGCTCCTGATTCAGCCAGTTACCAATCCACCCCTGTCCCGCAGTCATCGGTGTGTTGGTAACCGGATGATCCGGCCTCGAAAATCACACCGAGTGGGTGAGTAACCTTGAGGCTTGTACCGAAGATGTGCAAACATCTTCTCCAATCTCGCAGTTTATCGGGCCCCTATGGGGCCCGTTTTTTTACAGACCTACAGCTGGCCAGACACCTGATAACAGCGATGGCCCATCAGGCAACGCTATAACCGATGTGCACTGAGCAAAATATTACGTGGTGTCAGCTCTCTGGCACAGAAGGTACTCAGCGCTACGGAAAACCCCTGCTCTTCCAGCGCCAAAGCACGGTCTAGCACCAGCCACACTTCCAGTGGCCGTCGGTACAAATGCCTCACCACCTCTGCCAGACGCACCTGTCGATAACGCATCTCGCCTTGTTGCAGCCAGTGAGCAAAATCCGTCTGATCCGGTATGGAGCACCCCAGTTGCTCTGCCTGCTGCTGGCAGAAGTCAGCAAAAGCAGCAGGTAGCTGGCCATACGGAATACTGGGCATCGACAGATACTGGCTGTCTTGCTGCAGCGTCTGCCGCAGAAGATCAAAGGCCAGACGCCAGATACTTGCCTGCCTGCGCTGACGCCGGACATAAGCTGGCGCCGTTACAGTCTCCTGTACAGCAAGACGCAACTGTTCGCGACTGATACAGAGTTGCAGGTCAGCACATATCTGCTGGCCTCGCCGTGAAAGAGGCTGATAGACCGGCTGTTCAGTCAGGTGATAACAACAGGGAGCCAGCGTAATACGCTGCATCTTCTCAGGCGTTGCCAACGCAATCAGGCGGCGATGGAGATCACCGCAGGCGTGCAATGCCAGTACATGACTGTCTGCCTGCAGATGCTGGCACACCGAGTCGGCCAGTACATCCTGAGTCACAGCTGTGACGGAGGTGTTTTGACTGCGACTCAAACGCTCCCCTTCTTCACACAGCGACACCTGCCATTCCAGAGCCGTTACCGGCATTTGATACAGCCTTGAAATAGTCCGGGCCAAATGGCCCTTTCCCGCACACCACTCCAGCAAATGCGAGGGAGACGCTATCGTCACCCCTGAAACAAAGGCGCATACCTGCTGCCATTTCCGGCCCGGCATATGATCACCCCAGGTAGAGGGCAGCGATAAAACTGTCTGCCCTGTCGCTGGTATGCCGCTCAGCTGCTGGAGCGCAGTAACAGGCAACCATGCTGCCAGCCAGCTTTCTGCCTGTTCCGGATCATCTTCAAAACGCTGCAATTGCTTGTCATCGACCCGCTGCAGTGCCCGCCAAAGCGGGCGATAGTTTTTCTGCCAGTCCAGCTGCTCTGTTTTGAACGGCACCTGCTGCCAGAACTCAGCCCCCTCCACCAGCAGCTGGCTGAGCTGCTCAAACCTTTCGGCGAGATTTTCACTCATAGGGTAGATTCAAGAATCTGCTGAAGAGGTCCAAATAGAGGGGGGCTGGCAACCAGCAGATGTTCGCCATTCAGCTCTTCAGGCACCAGCGACTTCGCTTTGGCAAAGCGCCCGACCTGCGCCCCCGCTTCTCTGGCAATCAAATAGCCTGCGGCCATATCCCAGGGGTTGACCGTTTCGTAGTAAGCACCGAGGCGCCCCGCCGCCACATAGCAGATATCAATGGCTGCCGATCCCATCCGGCGCACATCCTGAACCTTTGCCATCACGTGCTGCAGCCGTTGCAGCAGATGCGGTACACCTTCTTTCTCATAGGGAAAGCCGGTCGCTACGAGGGCCTGTCGCAGCTCGGTAACATGAGCAGCCTTGATGGGCTGACCGTTGCAGAATGCTCCCTGACCTCGAATAGCCGTGAAGGTTTCCTTCATGAAGGGGCAGTGAACCACGCCGACTTGTGTCACGCCATCCACAGCAAAGGCAATAGACACAGCAACAGCGGGTTGCTGATTGGCAAAATTGACGGTGCCGTCGATCGGGTCTATCACCCACAGCGGCCCCATCAGTGCCTGAGGGTCAGAAAAGTCGGGAGCAGACTCTTCAGAGAGAATATTGTGGTCAGGATAGACCGACTCGATCCCGGCACGGATCAACGCATCGGCTGCCAGATCCGCAGTCGTTACCAGCTCGACACCGCGCTTGTAATCAAGAGAAAAGCTCTGGTTATTACGCTCGCTGATCAGTACCTCACCGGCATGACGAGCCAGTGACTCGGCATAAGCAGCAAGAGGCAAAATAAATGAATCTGAATCACCTTTAAACATATCGTGTCCATGGCCTAGGCTAGAATGAGCGCCAGTTTACCAAAATCAGCCGTCAGCACCGATGTCAGATCTGTTATGGCCAGCTGACCCTCTCTCATATGCAGGAGCACTTCATGAAAGGAATACCTCGTTCATTCGCGATCATTGGCTTTTCCCTGATAGCCACACTGGGTCTGACGGCCTGTCAGCAAGGCCAGGACGCTGCAAGCAGTGCTCCCGCCGGGCAAGTGGCTGCAGGCTTTGCCAAAATGGCTCCCGCCCCACAGCGAATGATGCTTGCTCAGGAGGCCGCGCAGGACGCAGCGCCGGGAGAACAGCAGCAATTCATTGAAGAACACCGCTATCTGCGCTTCCAGCTACCGGAAGCAGACCTTCAGTCCACCTGGCAGAAGCATGCAGATCTCTGCCAGAAGTTTGACTGCGAAGTCATCAACGCCAACATCCAGACCACTCAGCAATACCAGCAGGCCCGGGCCACTCTCAGTGTGCGTGTTGCCCGTCCGCAGATGGCTGACTTCCTCAAGGCACTCGGTGATGCCGGACTGGTGGAGTCCAGCATCGACCGTCAGGATCGCACCGATGAAGTGATTGACGTGGAAGCACGCCTGAAAAATCTGGAAGAGGTGCGAGATCGTCTGCGTGGCCTGCTCAACACCCAGTCAGCGTCCCTCGGAGACGTTGTGCAACTGGAACGTGAGCTGGGACGTGTACAGGGTGATCTGGATGCCGCCAAAGGCAAACGTGCCTATCTTTCCAATCTCACGGAAAAAGTACGTATTGATCTGAACTATGAAGTGCAGCCAACCTTCAGCGACAGTAGCATCATCCAGCCGCTTATTGATGCGCTGTACAACAGTGGCGCCGTATTCTTCCGCAGTGTGGCCGAGGTACTGACCTTTGCTGTCGCCCTGCTGCCCTGGCTGATACTACTGATCCCAACCGCATGGATTCTGGTGGCTCTGGTACGCCGTAAACAAAGGAAATAACCTCCGTGAACGGGCGCGCCTCCCAGCCGTTGTGGGAACGCGCCCCATCACCTTGTCCCGCCTCCCAAAAACATCTGCTCAGCCGCTATCGATCAGACATCACTTGGCAGCCACTCTTTTTGCTTCACTTTGTTTCTGCTCTGCTGGACCCGTCCTTTAGACAATCGCGCCAGAAATGCCGCTCTTCGCCCTTTCTGCCACATATTCCCCTGGCATAGCGCCTCGATCAGCCGCCAGAGTGCACAGTGTGCATAACTTTCAAGAAGGCAGGCCTTTGATTTTTTCAGAGTCATCTATACTGAAAAAGTGCAAGACACAGTTCACTGCATCTGCATGGAATCAGTGTGTGGGTTGACAATAAAAAGGCTTCTTCAAAAGAAGCGAGGGGGAATCCATGATTAATCACATTTGGGGTCTGCTGCACCATCCCGATCGTGAATGGCGGTCCATCAACAGTGAAGGCGAGACGATCAGTCACCTTTACACCCATCATGTGCTGTGGCTGGCAGCGATACCTGTCATCAGTGCTTACATTGGAACAACGCAGGTCGGCTGGACGTTGGGAGGCGAAAAGGCCGTTCAGGTGTCGATGCTCGATGGCCTCTGGCTCGGCATCATGTTCTACGTACTTATTATCGGTGCCGTCGGTTTTGTTGGCGGTGTGATCCACTGGATGGCGCGTCACCTGCCTGAGCGCCCAGACCTTCAGCAATGTGTCGTCTTCGCTGGCTACATCGCCACACCGATGTTCCTCAGTGGTTTGTTTGCGCTCTACCCGATTGCGTGGCTGTGCTTCCTGGCAGTCGTCAGCGGGGTTTGCTACACCGGCTACCTGCTTTATATCGGCACACCGAGCTTCCTTGGCATAAGCCGTAAACAGGGCTTCATCCTCTCCAGCACCACCCTTGGCATCGGCGTTCTGGTGCTCGAGGCGCTGCTGGCAGTGGTCGTATTGCTGTGGAGCATGGGCTCTGATTACAGTCTGGTATGGATGTATATGAAATAAACTCACCACCTCCGGTGTAAGCCATTATTCTGTCCCTGATGACCCGGCCTGCTGCCGGGTCATTCTATTTCTGCTCAGTCAAAGCAGGGGCTGCACTGGCTACCCGCTGCTGCATGTCCTGCAAACGCTCCCGTAAAGGTACCAGCTGCTGGCTAATGAGCAGCAACTGCGTCTGCACCAGACGATGTTGATCATCAAGGCCGTCAGCCAGCTGCTCCAATGCCAGTAAAGTCGCTTGCTCATCGGGCTGTGCAGGAGTGACGGGCCGTCGCTCTGCCAGATCCTCCGCCATGCGTTGCAACTGGCTGACGATCACCTCCGCCGCCTGATCCAGCACTTCATCACCGGCCACATCCAGCAGCTCATGGCGGTGAGCACCCAGGGCTGACAGATAACTCAGCAGAGTATGACTGACGACCAGCACAGGGAAACAAGCCTCCGCATCCTTACGAAAATGCCCTGGCTCCAGACGCATATTCGACAGCGCTGTCGATAACGCTGCATCAGCGTTGTGGGCATCGCGCCGCGCGACGCGATAATCCAGATCGTCTTTCTTGCCGGTCGCATACTGCTGCATCAGCTGGCGCAGAAAACGCCCATTACAGTCGAGCACATTGGCTACAACACGATGTAACTGGCGCCCCTGCCAGTCTGGCAGAATGGTGAAGACTGCCAGCCCGGCAATCAGGGTGCCTAACACCGTATCTAGCAGACGGGGCCAGATCAGCCCGTAGCCATTGCCCACCTGATTGAAGCAGCACACTACCATCAGGGTGATAAATCCCGTCGCCAGCGCATACTGGCTCTTGCGGGTAACAAAGAAGGAAACGCCTGCCACTACTGCAATCAGGCTTTGAATGAGCGGGCTGGGAAACAGCGTAATCAGCGCCCAGCCAGCGATCAGTCCAACGACCGTTCCCCCTACCCTTTGCCCCAGACGGATGCGCGTTGCGCCATAGTTGGGCTGGCAGACGAATACCGTGGTCAACAGAATCCAGTAACCCTGTGACGGGTGAATGGCATGCAGTACGCCATAGCCAATACACAGCGCAATCGACAGGCGCAAAGCATGCCGGAACAGCAGTGAGGTAACGGACAGATGCTGGCGCAAGCGTTGCCATGCCTGTTTAAGCGTGCGGGGATTGTGGTCGAACAGCACACTGTCCTGATCGCTGGCCAGCGCATCGGGATTATTAGCTGTAGCCAGACGCTGCTCCAGACTGGCCAGATTGTCCGCCAGCGCATTCAGCGAGCGCAGCAAGCTACGCCACTCAGACCGTTGCTGTTCCTGCAGATAGGTGAGCGAGGCTTGCAGGTCGGCGTGAGCCTGTCGCGTATCGCCATAGTCAAACGGCTTTCGCAGGCGAATGGCAAAGGCCAGTCGCTTACAAGCTCTGCCCTGCTGATCCAGCAAGCGCTGACAGCGGAACAACACGTCACTGTGAAAGAATGTCTTGCTCAGCTGGTGATAGGGGTAATGAGACGAACTGGCACGCTCGTGGATATCCTGCGCAATGAAATAGAGACGCAGATAGCGATTGACCTTCTGCCCGCCACTGCCATCCATCCGACTGAGGATGGTTTCCTTGACCAGGTTGAGGGCGGCCACCACCCGACCATTCTGTCTGGCTAATGCCAGACGACGCTCCTCGATGTCCAGTTCTTTCACTGGCTCCAGTAGCGTCGCCTTGATCTTCAGATAACTGCTCAGCTCAACAAAGAGTGTTGCCAGCCCCTGCTGCACCGGCTGGTGCGCAAACAAGGCATGCCAGATCACCGACAACAGGCTGTACCAGCTGGCACCGAGCGTCAGCAGCAAGGGTTCGTGCCAGAATGTGGTCGCCATTTTGCCCTGATCAACACCGATCATGGTGTACACCGACAAGATCAGTGTCGCCTGCCCCAGGGTTGCATAGCGATCACCCAGTGCACCAAACAGCGTCAGGACAAAGGTGGAGAGCGCCAGACCCGCCACAAACAGCAGCGGATAAGGCATCAGCAGCTTGACTGCGAAAGCCGCAACAGCAAAACAAACCAGAGTCACCCCGCTGGCGCGTAAACGGCCGAGCCAGCTGTCATCGGTTTCCGCCAGTGCGCTGGCAATAACACCGAGAAATAGCGGAATAACCAGCGCGATCTGATCTGTCAGCCAGCAGCCCGCCATGACGCCGCTGAGAGCAATAAAGACACGCAAGCTGTAGGTGAACTTTTCCAGCGCCCACAGGCGCCGCAGAGATTCGGCAAAGGCAGGTAATGACATCAGACTCTACAAAACCAGGAAACAAACGACTCCAAGCCTAGCGAATGCCGTGCCAGACTGTCCACGTCTTCACACCACTACGCTGACGGAATGAGGTAATCAGTATTGCCTGCCGAGAAAGTGGCCCCGCACGATCGTGCCAAAGACCCCCTCAAAACCACAGGAAATCAGTAAAAAACCGAGAAAAACCCAGAGAGCACGCACGTCGGTCTGACAGGTGTGAATGAGCAGCACAACCAGCGCCAGAGCACACAACACGGTACCTGCTCCATAAAGCCAGATGCTGCCCCCGATGCGCTGACGCAATCTGCATGCACTGGCATTCACTAGTGTAAAGATCAACAGAAAACTGGCACTGCCGATAATGGCGATTTCATTGAGGCTGATCGTATTAGCAATCAGCAGACTGATAATGGCGGTCATCAGCACACCGACCACAGGTTTATTCCAGACCTCGTGATCAAACTGCTCAGGCAGCTGTCCGTCTCTGGCCAGAGTGTAGCCAAGACGCGCATTGCCATAGATGGTAGCGTTGATAGCAGAGAAGGTAGCCAGCAAAGCCGCTGCTGCTACGATCACAAAGCCACTTTGGCCCAGAGCAGGCCTGGCAGCCACGGCCAGTGCATAATCCCTGGCAGTCACCAGCTGCGCCTCACTTACCGTGCTGACCGTCAGCACCGCAATCACCACATACAGCACCATGACCAGCACAACCGACAAGATAAAAGCCAGCGGCAGGTTGCGTCGCGGGTTCTCGATATCCTCTGCGGCGTTGGCAATGAGCTCAAATCCTTCGTATGCCACGAAGATAATCATGCCCGCCGCCACAATAGAAAGCGGATCCCCCCACTGGGCCGGACTGACATGCTGAATATCCATATAAGGCAGGCTGGAATAAATGATGAACACCAAGAGTGCCAGTTTCAGCACCACAATCAGGGTCTCCGAACGGCTGACAAAACTGGCGCTGATCAGATTGATGGCGGCTGGCAGAATAATCGCCACACTGATCAGGGCATGCTGCTGTAGGGGTGAAACGCCATCTGCGAAAAAAGTCGCCGCATAGGAGGCGAATGCACTGGCGTAGAGAGCAATGGTGACCAGATAGCTGAGCCACAGCATGACGTTCACACTGCCCGAGGCCAGATTGTTACCGAAAGCATTATCAATGAAGACCACCGTACCGCCCCGATTGGGATAGGCCACAGCAAGACGGGCATAACTCACAGCGGTTAACAGCGCAACTACACCAGCCAGTGCAAAAGCCACAGGAGTAGCGCCGTGGGCGGTCGACACCGCCTCGCCCAGTACAGCAAAAATACCACCCCCGACCATTCCCCCGATGCCGATGGCGATTGCCCCCATCAGCCCCATACGCTCTGCCGTGCTTTGCCTCATATATCGTCCCGAAAGCCGGAAATAGTGGTGCCTTAGAACGTTTTCACGTGCTTAGCAAACTTCGTCGTCTCTGGTAAAAACCAGTCGGTTTCCAAAGGGATCGATTATCGCCATATCACTGGTTCCCCATGGCATCTTCTTGATCCCCGGATGCGCGTAGGCATAGTTCCTGGTGTTCAGTTGCTCGCAATACTGATGCAGATGGTCACAGGGGATACGAATGGCACTGCCAGGACAGCAATCACCATGGTGCTCAGTCAGATGCAGTACACACTGGTCGAGGGAAATTTGCAGGTAGAGAGGAAAGTCGCGATCAAAGCGATGCTCCCAGTCGAGATGAAAGCCGAGGAAGTCCAGATAGAACTCCCGGGCTCTGGCTTCATCAAAGATTCTCAGGATCGGAATAGCACCGGATAACGACATGGGAACCTCCAGTTGTTGCCGCACAGGAAGCCCCAAGAATAGCGTGCCCACTGAGTTCAAGCGACACAGTGGGCAAACTTCCTCACTTTTTAAACGTTCTCGCTGCTTACCACGTTCTTGAGTCTGCGGATATATTTCTAACCGCAGGTGCACCCTTTATCTCAATGCGGCTTTAACACGTTTTTCAGATGATGCATCCGCGCATGCGCCTGCTGGATGTGGGTTAACTGGTCATTTAACTGCATGCTCAACGCCGGGTTGCTCACGGCATTGATCGCCTCCTGCATCTCGATCAGCGTACGATCCTCAGATGCCAGGAGCTGTTCAACCAGCACATAATCTTCCTTGTCGTCTGCAGCCAGTGCTGTTTTAACTTCCGTGTACAGTTCGCGCAGGTATCCCTCGACGGTTTGCTCACGCGAGAGCGGTTTAGCCTTGCGCATCTCATACTCCGGTCGAAGCGCATTGATGACTGAAAGGCGGGCTTTCAGCTGTTCGTCAAACACCTGACGCAGCGCCGGGTTATGCGCCTGCTGCGCCGCATGCTGATAGAACTGTTTACCGTCTTCGCACACGTTGACGATATGTGACAGGACATCAGCATCATACTCATTGATTATTTGGTTACGCATACAATTCTCCCTGAATCAGCGCTTCAGTCGGCGCCACTTCCCTGTTGCATCCCTGTTAATCCCTTGGATGAAGGCCTGACCTGAAGCCGTCTTACACTCGCAAAACAACAACTACACTCGCAAAACAACAATGCATTATTGCTGCTGTCGCCTCTAAATCCTTGAATCAGCTATCAAAAAACCTGATTGACGACCAGTAAACTTACTTATCGATCAGACTTTTGGGGGTCTTCTGCCAGTAATAAGGAAGATGACAAACATCACCAGAAAGACCAGAAACAGAATTTTCGCAATTCCGGTCGATGCCGCAGCAATTCCGGTAAAGCCCAGCAAGCCCGCCACAATAGCGAGAATAAAAAATACAGCAGCCCATGAAAGCATGACATTCTCCTTGGCAATTCATAAGAAATAATTCGCTATTATCTGACAAATAGAAAATCAATTTCAGAATTAGCAGTTTCCTTTATTAGTTCTTTACGTGATGATCATCCATGACCTCTGACTCTTCTCTGTTCTGATTAGCCATTCTCAAAACATCAATAGCCAATCTCTCAATCACGTAATTCTTATCTTGCGTCGAAAGCTGTAAGCCAGCTCTCGCAAAAATACAAATCAAGATGCATGCCAAACTATAAATGATTGATTTATATTAATTAAATATTTTTCATAAAAATTGAGAGATCAATATTACAAGGAATAACTGGCAATAATTACATAGTCAGAACCTGAATGTTTTCAATTAATTATATTCAATCTCTACACATCACAATTCGCATCTTAAAAACAGCCAGATAACCGTTTGCAACTCAGCACGCCACAACTGCTCATCATCATGGCATTACCCTGACACTAACTGGACTCATCCTCGTCAGGTATTAGCCCACTCCGCTTTATTGAGCTACACCTTAAATGGCAACCTGTGCCTATGCTGACAATGAGCACCAGCATGATCCCTACAGGTGTCTTTTGCTCTTTGAATAACGGCGATTTGATATCTGGTGTAATTCTGATCCTCAGGAGACTGAGAATGGACAGAAAGTTTGTTATGGCAGGCTTGGGCTACGCGTTAGTCGGTTTGGCTCTGGGCATCTATATGGCTGCGTCTAAAAACCACAGCCAGCTGGTGACACATGCCCATATCATGCTGCTTGGCTTTGTCGTGTCGTTTATCTACGGCGTCTGTCACAGACTCTGGTTGCAGAATGTTCCTGTTCGCATGGCCAACCTGCAGTTCTATATTCATCAGCTGGGCACGCTGGTGCTCCTGATCGGTCTGTTCTGTCTTTTTGCTGGCCTTGTCCCGGAACCCATTCTGGGGCCCGTGTTAGGGATCGCTTCTGTCATTGTCTTTAGTGGGCTGGTGCTGATGAAAGTGATGTTCATCAAGTACGCCAGAACCTGACCTGCCCGTACCTTTTGGCTCTGTGTTGCCTGGTTTTTGAAACCAGGCTCAACGCAGCAGACTTCTGTTCCCGGTTTCCACCTTGAATACCCCTGTTCAAGTTATTCCCAGTGTCTTTCACCTCCGCTCAGAAATCAGTAGAATCCCCCAACTTGTCCTACAAGCTGACAACTTGTTGAGGTGCCTGTTGACGCTACGTAAACCTACCATTCTCTCCAATGAACTGGCCGGAGCATTGGAAGCCCAGATTCGTACTGGCGACTATCCTGCGGGAACCAAGCTGCCCAGTGAGGCACAGCTATGCGCGCGGTACGGCATCAGCCGCAATGTAGTGCGCGAGGCTCTGGCGAGACTGAAATCATCCGGACTGGTAGAAAGCCGTCAGGGCGCAGGCGTGTTTGTACTTTCAGCCTCTGCTCACCAGAGCTTTCGCATCGTTACCAGTGAGGGAGATCGTCTGGCACTGCGTAAGTTGTTCGAACTGCGTCTAGAAGTAGAAGTGGCCGCCGCCAGCATGGCAGCACGACGCCGCCAGAGTGAACAGCTGATAAGACTTGAGCAGCTGCTACTAGTACTGACCGACAGCCCGCAGCCACTGCAGATTGAGCAGCAGATGCAGGAGTGTGTTGCCGAGGCCTCCGGCAATGAATATCTCAGCGGTTTCCTGGCCTACCTTAATGGGGCCGACCGACTGGCCGACGGCTTTCTGACCGTCTGGTGGAGTCAGCACCGTGCGGACCTGATCCGCCACTGGCAGCAGATTATTGCCGCCATTCGCCTTGGTGACCCGGACCTGGCCCGCCGTGAGTACTGGCGCTATCTGCTTGACAGTGCGGAAGGTTGCGGGATTCGTGGCCTGCAGGGGTGGGAGCGGACCCGCATGAGCAATCTGGCAGAACCCTTCGCTCCGCTTTGCGCGGCCCCGGATGCAATGCCTCGCCGCCCCCGATTACCAATTCCCCTGGGCGCCTGTGACTGCCACATGCATGTCTTCTGGCCTGAGTTGCAACGCCCCTTTACACCTCATCGCTCCTACACACCGCCCCCTTCTTCACTGCAGGACTATATGCGGGTGATGGATAAACTGGGCCTGTCCCGCGCCGTCGTCGTACAACCCAGCGTCTATGGCACAGACAATCACGTCACGCTGGAAACCCTGCGACAGGGCGGTGACCGTTTCCGCGGCGTGGTCGTGATTGACCCTGATACACCGATGAATGAACTGCTACGCATGCACGCACTCGGCGTACGTGGCGTGCGCATCAACCTGCTGTTCAAGAGCGGCGTCGCCGTGTCGGACGTACGTACTCTGGCGGCCAAAGTTGCCCCTCTGGGCTGGCACCTGCAGATTCTGCTGGATGTATCAGAGTTCTCCGATATCGAAGCCAGCCTTGGCAGGCTGCCTGTGCCGGTAGTCATTGATCATATGGGCCATCTGCCACCGGAGTTCGGCCCTCAGCATCCCGGCTTTGTCAGCATGCTGCGCCTGCTGGAACGTGGTCAGCTGTGGGTCAAACTGTCTGGGGCCGAGCGCATCAGTGCTGATCGCTGGCCCTATATCGATGTACGCCCGCTGGCAGAAACGCTGCTGGCGACCAATCCTGAACGTTTACTGTGGGCCAGCGACTGGCCTCATACCTGCCTGCCCGGCGCCATGCCCAATGATGGCGATTTGCTGGATCTACTGGGACTGTGGACCGATAACCCAGCCCTTCAACACCGTGTTTTAGTCGACAACCCGGCATTGCTCTACGGCTTTGAGCCGATTGAGCAAGGCCAGCCTGTCGGCCCTGATGAGAAAGTGAGTACCCTATGATTCCCCGTCTTGCCGAAGTATCGCCGCTGCAAAGCGACTATCTGGCCTTCCTGGATGCCCTGAAAGCTCAGGGTTTTGAAGGCGACGTCAACCCGGATTATGCCAACCGCACGGTGCTGGCAACGGATAACTCCATCTATCAGGTGATGCCACAGGGCGTGCTCTACCCCGCCTCGACCGCTGACCTGCAACGCATTGCCCAGTTACTCAACCAGCCTCGCTTTCACAAGGTCAAGGTGTCACCCCGTGGCGGTGGCACCGGCACCAATGGCCAGTCCCTGAATGACGGCTTGCTGGTGGATGTGTCAAAGCACATGAACCAAATCATTGAGATCAATGCAGCTGAACGCTGGGTGCGGGTGCAGGCGGGCGTGGTCAAGGATCAGCTCAATGCCGCACTCAAGCCTTACGGCCTGTTCTTCGCCCCTGAACTGTCTACCAGCAACCGCGCCACCATTGGCGGCATGATCAATACTGATGCCAGTGGCCAGGGATCCGTGCGTTACGGCAAGACACGCGACCACGTACTGGAACTGCACAGCGTGCTGCTTGACGGCACTCTGTGGCACTCCAGCCCGCTGACGCAGGAGCAGCTGGAGCCCATGCTGCAGAGACAGGATCGCGTCGGTGAAATTCACCGTCTGGCAGACAGTATTCAACGTACCCGTCAGGAAGAAATCAGCGCGACCTTCCCGAGACTGAACCGCTGCCTGACCGGCTATGACCTTGCGCATATCCGCGATGAGCAGCAGCGCTTTGATCTCAATGCCCTGCTGTGTGGCTCTGAAGGCACCCTGGCCTTCATTACTGAAGCCAAGCTCAATGTGCTGCCCATCCCCAAATATTCTGCGCTGGTCAATGTGCAATATGGCAGTTTCAACGAAGCACTGCGGGATGCTCAGGGCCTGATGCGCGGCAACCCGACGTCCATTGAGACGGTTGACTCCAAGGTACTCAATCTGGCGATGCAGGACATCATCTGGCATAGCGTGGCCCAGTGGTTCCCCCAGACCAGCGAGACGCCTATTCAGGGTATCAATCTGGTGGAGTTCACCGGTGACGATGAGGCCATACTGGCAGAAGAGGTAAACCGCCTCACCGCCCAGCTGGATGCTGAAGCTTCTGGTGGAGTCCGCCTCGGCTATACCGTGGCCATGGGCAACGACAACGTCAAACAGATTTGGGGAATGCGCAAGAAGTCCGTCGGCCTGCTGGGCAATGCGCAGGGCGAGCGTCGGCCAATTCCCTTTGTCGAGGACACCGCCGTGCCTCCAGAGAATCTGGCGGATTACATTCTTGAGTTTCGAGCACTGCTGGACAGCCATGGTCTGCAATACGGCATGTTCGGGCACGTTGATGCCGGCGTGTTGCACGTACGTCCAGCCATCGACATGAAAGATCCCGAGCAGGAGCCATTGGTCCGCATCATCTCTGATGGCGTCGTCGCACTAACGCAGAAATACAAAGGTCTGATCTGGGGAGAGCACGGCAAAGGTGTCCGTTCGGAATACGGCCCTGCCTTCTTCGGCAACCTTTATGCCTGCCTGCAGGAACTCAAAGGCACCTTTGACCCCTACAACCAGCTGAACCCGGGCAAGATCGCCACACCCGCCAAAGACGGTGCAACCCTGCTGAAAATTGATGAAGTGCCGACCCGAGGCCAGTTTGATCGCACCATTCCCGTTGCCAGCCGTCTCAAGTTTGAAGAAGGCATGCACTGTAACGGTAACGGTGCCTGCTTCAACTTCGACCCGGACGACGCCATGTGCCCGTCCTGGAAGGGTACACGGCAGCGCATCCATTCACCCAAAGGCCGCTCCTCGCTGATCCGCGAGTGGCTGCGACTGATGCAGAAGGAACATGCCGACCCGGTACAGCTGGCCAAAGAACAGCGACAGAGTTCTGCAGTTCAGACCTTTATTCCCAAGGTCAAAAACACGCTGGCAAAACGTCGTGGCGAATATGACTTCAGCCATGAGGTACATGAAGCCATGGCGGGCTGCCTGGCCTGCAAATCCTGCGCCGGACAATGCCCCATCAAAGTCAATGTGCCCGAACTGCGCAGCCAGTTCCTCGAGCTTTACTATGGCCGCTATCTGCGCCCATTGAAGGACTACTTTATTGGCACACTGGAGTTCGTCATCCCTTATCTGGCACGCACTCCCTGGCTGTATAACGGCCTGATGGGGAACGGCCTGACGCGCAAAGCACTGCAGAAATACGCAGGCATGGCCGACAGTCCGCTACTCAGTGATATTCGACTGGATCGTGCCATGGCAAGTATGGGCATTCCCTTTGCCACTCAGGAAAGTCTGCAGGCTCTGACCGCAGAACAGCGCAGCAAGGCTGTGATTATTGTGCAGGATGCCTTCACGTCCTATTTCGATACCCAGGTCGTGACCGATATTCTGGCCCTGCTCAGCAGACTGGGCTTCAACCCCATGGTGGCGCCTTTCCGGGCCAATGGTAAGCCGCTGCATGTGCATGGCTTCCTCAAGCAGTTCACGCGCACGGCAGAACGTCAGGCACAACTGCTCAATACCCTGGCAGCCACCGGTATTCCTCTGGTGGGCATTGATCCGTCAATGACCCTGACCTATCGCAGCGAATACAAAAAATATCTGGCAGCAGGACAGGCGCCTCAGGTTCAGCTGCTGCAGGAGTGGCTGTCAGAGCACGTCACCACATTGCAGTCAAAAGCAGACCGCCTGCGTCAGGGAAGCTTCAAACTACTGGCTCACTGCACCGAAAAAACCAATGCTGCACCCAGTGTCAGTGCCTGGCAGAAAGTCTTTGCTGCGCTGGGTCAGGAACTGGCGGTAATCAACACGGGCTGCTGTGGCATGTCAGGTACCTATGGTCATGAAACGGCCAATCTGGATACATCAAAAACCATTTATGGCCAGAGCTGGGCCAAAGTGGTGAATGATCCGGCTAACCGGGGAAAACTGACGGCAACAGGTTACTCCTGCCGCAGTCAGGTAAAGCGAATGGATGCCCAGCAGTTGCCTCATCCATTGCAGATTCTGCTGCAGCAGTTGCACTAAGCAGGTTTTCACGACCGGCTGCGCGCAAACGTGAGGCGTTGAAAAAGTCTTAGGGAGGTTCGTTTATGACCAGTCAATTCAGCCTTCCTGTTTTTTCACCTGTCAGGCCTCAACTCATGAGGTCGTGTCCACGTCGCAAGATCGCTAAAAAGTGAAGAAGCAGCTATCGCGGGATAGCTGCCTCCACTCCCCAGTCATTGATAAAAGGTTGCTTTATGACGCCGACGTCATCATCAGCAAAAAATGTGGAAAGCCCCTGCATCAGCGTGTGCGAACTCAATGCCCAGAACGTCTGTATTGGCTGCTGGCGGACACTGGAGGAAATCAGTCGCTGGTGGGATATGAACAATGATGAAAAGCGTGAAGTACTGCAAAAGGCAGATGCACGCTCAGCAGGCTGATTTATAAGTTGTGCAGGGGGCGCTCAAACCATTGAATGCCCATGCGCATTGTTATCCTTCTGGCCTTTGCTATGCCCCTTCCCATTCAGACCAGCACTATCCCCAGCCAATGCATGTATCCGTCTGGCTCACACAACCTTATTTTCAAAAAATTACAAAAAGCAACCATTTAACCAATTACAACACCAATACACTTATTTATAAGTATTTTTTCATAGATTGCGGCGATATTAACATCTGTTCATTAATTGCAGAGTAAAGCGAATGAGCGCCAGCCTATCCGTTTGCTATCTGAACTGTGGACTGAACGGGTAAATACGTGATTCTGTTCTACACTGCTTCAGACAGTGCAGTATGGATTCGGGTAACAGGCCTTAGCGCTACTCGAAATGCCGTGACTTACCGTACAAAGGAGAGGTTCCCAATGCGCCTGCAGACGCTTACATGTCTATCACTGCTGATGATGGTTGCCGGATCAGCCGTAGCTGACAGCACCAATCCTCCGGCCACTTTGCAATTTCGCGAAACCAAACTGGGCAAAGTGCTGGCAACACGGGATCAGATGACATTGTATGTTTTTGCTGATGACCAACCGGGACGTACCATGTGCTACAGAGATTGCCTGGAACACTGGGAGCCATACCACGCCGAAGCCAATGATCAGGGCTTCAAGCATTTCAGCCTGCTCTGGCGGGCCGATGAAACACTGCAATGGGCTTACAAGGGCCAGCCACTCTATACCTACAAAGGGGATACACGCCCGGGGGAAGTCAACGGCTATAAGGTTGATCCAAAGTGGAGCCCTGCTCGCCCTCTGGACCCCAAGAAAAACTGACAATCTGCTGAAATAAAATACACATTGCTTGCTAGAACACACCTGAAGCCACAACAATATACAAGGCGAGTGGCATACGAGGAGTAGCAATGCGATTGGTCATCACTGTACTGGTGTGGGCTTCAATGGGTCTGGCGTTAAGTGGGTGCGCTGCAAGAGTCAGCACTCCCGGTGTGCAGGCCGAGGTATACACACCCGGCGTAATCGTGGCACCCGGACCTGCTCATTGCCCTCCGGGACAAGCAAAAAAAGGTCGTTGCTGACATCCCCTTCGATGCAATGACTGAACCTTAAGGCAGCGTGACGCTGCCTTTATTTTTTCTTGCTTCAATAGGATCAGCGGCTCAGATGATGTATCCCTTCTTCAACACCGGTCAGACTGAGTGGATACATATGCCCTTCCATCAGCTGTCGGATCAATACCAGCGATTCCGTGTAGTCCCAATAACGCTCTGCCATGGGGCTTAACCACACAACCTTGCGGAAATGAGACTTCAGACGCTGCAACCAGACTGACCCCGCTTCCTGATTAAAATGCTCGACACTGCCTCCAGGATGCGTTACCTCCCAGGGAGCCATGGACGCATCACCAATAATGATGACTTTGTAGTCTGCATCGTAAGTGCGCCAGATTTCTTCCAGCTCTGTCCGATTGTGCTGTCGGCGCATGTTGGTTTTCCACACTGACTCGTAGATGCAGTTATGGAAATAGAAATACTCCAGATGCTTGAACTCTGTCCGGCAGGCTGAGAACAGCTCTTCACAGAGCTGTACGTAGGGGTCCATTGACCCGCCGATATCAAAGAACAGCAACACCTTTACCGCATTGTGACGTTCCGCACGCATCTGCAGATCCAGCATACCCGCCTGACGGGCGGTCGCCCGGATGGTATGTTCCAGATCCAGTTCATCTGCTGCGCCATCCCGGGCAAACTGGCGCAATCGTCGCAGGGCCATCTGGATCTGACGAATACCCAGCGTGGCGTCTCCATCCAGATCACGGAACAGGCGCTGATCCCACACCTTTACTGCACTATGACGCCGATTGCCGTCCTGGCCGATACGAATCCCCTGAGGATGATCGCCATAAGCGCCGAAGGGAGATGTCCCCCCGGTACCGATCCATTTGTTGCCACCTGCATGCCGTTCCTTCTGCTCGCGCAAGCGCTGATACAACTTCTCCATCAGCTCCTGCAGGTTGTTATGCTGCTGCAACTGCTGACGCTCTTCTTCAGTCAGCCAGCGCTGCCACTGGTTGAGCAACCACTCACGAGGAATAAGCTGCGCAACATCAAGCTCAACGCTTTCAATACCCTTGAAGTAAGCTGCGAAAGCCCGATCAAAGCGATCGTAGTGTGCTTCATCCTTGACCAGCACCGTTCTGGCGAGCACGTAAAAATCATCCATACTGGCAAAGGCCACGTCGGCGGCCAGTGCGGCAACCAAGTCCAGCCACTCACGCAACGTACAGGGGACGCCCGCCTGACGAACGGCGGTAAAAAAGTCGACCAGCACGTCTTAACCCTTCTGCTGGCGATGCATGAATGCCAGGCGCTCCAGCAGGTGTACGTCCTGCTCGTTTTTCAGTAGCGCTCCGGCGAGAGGTGGGATCGCCTGCGCGCCCTGCTTTTCGATCAGGGCTTCCCGACTGATTTCATCGGCCATCAATAACTTAAGCCAGTCTATCAACTCTGAAGTGCTGGGCTTTTTGCGAATACCGTTTTGCTGGCGAATATCAAAGAACACGTCCAGCGCCCGCTCAACCAACTCTGTCTCTATATCTCCATGGTGTACATGCAGTATCTGCTTCAGGGTTTCGCGCTCAGGAAAGTTAATGTAGTGGAAGAAACAGCGCCGCAAAAATGCGTCCGGCAATTCCTTTTCATTGTTACTGGTGATGATAACAATCGGTCGATGAACTGCTTTTACCGTCTGCCTGGTCTCGTACACATAGAACTCCATGCGATCCAGTTCCAACAGCAGATCGTTGGGAAATTCGATGTCAGCCTTATCGATTTCATCAATCAGGAGAACCACCGGGCTGTCCGCAGTAAAAGCCTCCCACAACTTACCTTTAACAATGTAATTGGCAATATCATGGACGCGCTCATCGCCAAGCTGAGAGTCACGCAGGCGAGATACTGCGTCGTATTCATATAAGCCCTGCTGAGCCTTGGTCGTTGACTTGATATGCCAGCTGATCAGTGAATAGCCCAGACTGCGGGCCACCTCTTCCGCCAGCTGCGTTTTCCCGGTGCCAGGCTCTCCTTTGACCAGCAGCGGTCGCTGCAAACGAACAGCAGCATTAACTGCCAGCTGCAGATCTGATGGCGCGATATAACGATCACTGCCTGAAAAACGCGTCATAACCAACTCCCATTCACTTTCCATCCAGCATAGCGAAAAGCACCGCAATCCCCACTTAGACTAACGGCCATAACCAAGGCATCGAGAGGCCTGCCAGCTTCCGCTAATCCAGATAATTAATTGCCGAATTACTCATTTGCAACCTGGCTGGATAGTCGCTATATACTCATGCAGCCAAAGCTCCTCAAAAACGTATTGCATTTAGTTATAAAGACAGAAGGATTTTTACTATGCCTCTCTATGCTGACAATTCGCTCACCATCGGCCACACCCCGCTAGTCAGAATCAATCGCCTGACCAAAGCCAGGGTGTATGCCAAGCTGGAAAGTCGTAACCCAGCAGGATCGGTCAAGTGCCGCATTGGAGCCAGCATGGTCTGGGAAGCAGAAAAGTCCGGCGCCCTCAAACCAGGCATGGAGCTTGTCGAACCTACCAGCGGCAACACCGGGATTGCACTGGCCTTCGTCGCTGCCAGCCGTGGCTATACCATTACATTGACCATGCCCGCCTCCATGAGCCTTGAGCGACGCAAAGTACTCAAAGCGCTGGGCGCCAATCTGGTACTGACTGAGCCTGCAAAAGGCATGAAAGGCGCTATAGAAAAAGCACGCGAACTTGTGGAAGAGCAGCCCGGCAAGCGCCTGATGCTTCAGCAGTTCGAAAACCCTGCCAACCCCAAGATTCACGAAGAAACCACAGGGCCTGAAATCTGGGCCGACACGGAAGGTAATATTGACGTACTGGTAGCGGGTGTAGGTACAGGTGGCACCATTTCCGGCACCAGCCGCTTTATCAAACAGCACAAGGCCATTACTTCAGTGGCGGTAGAGCCAGTGGACTCCCCCGTGATCACTCAGCAATTGCAGGGCCAGGAAATCAAACCCGCCCCTCACAAGATTCAGGGCATTGGCGCTGGTTTCGTACCAAAGAATCTGGATCTGAACATTGTTGACCGGGTGGAGCAAGTCACTAATGACGAGGCCATTGCTATGGCTCGCCGCCTGATGCAGGAAGAAGGCATCCTGGCTGGCATTTCCTGTGGGGCGGCAATGGCTGCTGCGATTCGACTGGCTGAACAACCCGAATTTGCAGACAAGACCTTCGTAGTTATTCTTCCCGATTCAGGTGAGCGTTACCTGTCGTCCGTCCTGTTCGACGGTATGTTCAGTGAGCAGGAAACACAGCAATAACAGGCTGCGATGTCTAACTGTGATTTCTCATTAGGTTGTTCATTCGGGACGTATCCGGAGAATTGGAGGCGCGACCCAACACACCGAGACCCCGAATGAACAACCATAAACATGCCCAATTAACCATTCACGGTCGAACCCTGTTCGTCAAACGCATTGTCGAAGTCGGCTTACACCCCGAAAAAGCGGCGCAGGCCGCTGGATTCAGTGTACGCACCGCCTACAAATGGCTCAGGCGCTACCGAGGGAGCCCGATCTGCACAAACGCTCATCCCGACCGCATCGCAGCCCACGTGCCACGCCTCAAACATAGGAACTCATCGTCGAGCAACGCCGTGCCCGGCACTCGTATCGCCAGATCAGCGCCCACCTGAAGGTAGGATGCAGTACAGTGGCACGTCTGCTCAGGCGGCTTGCTGCATCTGGATATCAAGAAGCTCGGCCGCTTCCTTCGTCCTGACCATCGCGTAACAGGTAACCGGCGACAGGACTCGCCCGGCGCCAGCTGGGAAAACACCCATGTGGCCATCGATGATCATTCACACATTGGCTTCAGTTCAATCTACCCCGACGAAACCGACAAAAGTGCGTGCCACTTCTGTTACAGGCAGTGCGCTATTATCGGCGCCTCGGCATTCGTCTCGTGCGCGTGCTGACAGACAATGGCGCGTGCTATCAATCCCGGCACTTCCATCGGCTGTGCATACGTTTGAACCTCCGCCACTATCGAACCAAACCTTATACGCCACGCACGAATAGCAAGGCGGAGGTTTTATCCAGACGGCGCTGCGTGAGTGGACTTATGCCCGCTCCTATGAATCCTCAGAGCTCATTGGCCGCTGTGGCTTCATCAGTACAACTGGCATCGTCCTCATGCCAGCTTGCACTATCAGCCTCCAGTCAACCGGCCTCCTCTACTGAACAACGTGGTAGGTTTACACAGCCAGGGGCGCACAAGCAGCTGATACCCGCCAGCACCTGAAAGAGACGATCCCGTCCGACGCGAGATCACTGATCGATGTAGTAATTAATGCAGCTCGCGCGCTCCCAGGCGTGATTGCGCTGGTAGTAGACCTGTGGCGGCTGATCCCAAAAAATGGTTCTTCGCTGATTCTGGGGAAGAGCAGATTGACAGTCAGGGAAGTGAGTAGATTGGTAGTCGCCAAACACACCAACACCCTCTCCCTGCTATCGCCATGCATCCTATTGACTTTACCGTTTTCTAGCCAAGCTGCGACGTCGTCACCTCTCACTCTGTCACTGAAAATACGCTGCTGATTGAACTGTCGCCTCAGGTCGGCTGCCTGTACTGTGGGCGTGTAGACGTGTGGACGTGTGGGCGAGCACATCGACTGGCTGGAAGGCGCCTCCCGTCTGACTCGCCGTTTGCAGAGCTGGCTTGAAGAGTTGCTACGCATACAGCCTGTCAGCCAAATGACCGGTTTGCACTGGCATACCCTCAGGCCCTCGATTAACGCCGTCTGGAAACGGACATCGATACCTTCGAGCCGGGCAAGGTACGCCGTCTGGTCATGGATGAATTCGCTCTGCACAAAGGTCATCGCTATGCCACGGTGATCATGGATGCCGGGCGAAAGCGTGTGCTATGAGTGGGTCATGGCGACAGCTGTGAGGCCATCTGTCCCTTCTTCCAGGTGCTTGGCAAGCACTGCAAGCACACCGAAGCGGTCGCGATGGACATGAATACGGCTTTTGATCTGGAAGTGAAGCGGCACGACCCTCGAACCGAAGTGGTGTACGACTTGTTTCATGTGGTGGCGCGCTACGGTCGTGACGTGATCGCTCACATTCGCATCGGCCAGGCCATACTTAAGATAAAAGCCAAGGGGCGTGTCAATTATCCGTTGTTGCGGTAGTAAAAGTTTTTGACAAAGTTTTGGGGAGAATCGAAGCAGATTGTTTTATCAACTTTTCGCGGCAGATGGCATACCAAAATAAGCTAAATCAAACAGGATGAACACACTCTCCATTCTTTGGCATGGCAACCTGAAAGGTCCTCACCCGTAGGTGAAGACCTTATCAGCTCTCAGTAACCGAAGCCCCATACCGGTTCTATCTAAAAGTCAGCAGCGATCAGCCAACCAGACGCTCACTCAACATTTTTTCCAGCTTGTTCTGATCAACAGCAAACAGGCGAATGCCTTCAGCCAGCTTTTCAGTGGCCATAGCATCTTCGTTGTGCAGCCAGCGGAACTCAGCCTCTGACAAAGCCTGGGGTTTGTCGGCACTGGCAGCCTGAGCGTGCAGACGTACCTGAAGATCACCTTCACTGGCTGATAGCTCTTCGAGCAGGTTGGGGCTGATAGTCAGGCGATCACAGCCTGCCAGCGCAATGATTTCCCCGATGTTACGGAAGCTCGCGCCCATGACGATGGTGTGATAACCATGACGCTTATAGTAGTTAAAGATATCACTGACAGAGACGACACCAGGCTCTTCTTCAGGTGCGTAGTCGGTGCCAGGGTTTTGCTTCTTGAACCAGTCCAGAATGCGGCCAACAAACGGAGAGATCAGAAATACGCCCGATTCAGCACAGGCACGCGCCTGCGCAAAGCTGAACAGCAGGGTCAGGTTGCAGTTGATACCTTCCTTTTCCAGAATCTCAGCCGCTTTGATGCCTTCCCATGTAGAAGCAATCTTGATCAGCACACGCTCACGGCCGATGCCAGCGTCTTCATAAAGCTTGATCAGCTTACGAGCCTTGGTCAGTGTTTTCTCGGTATCAAAGGAAAGGCGGGCATCCACTTCGGTAGAAACACGGCCCGGGATGTGCTTGAGGATTTCCATACCAAGGCTGACCACCAGTTTGTCGGCGGTATTGTCCAGCAGGGTAGCCTGATCACCACCCTGCTGCTTGGCCCAGGCAACAGCGGTGCTGATCAGCGACTCAGCCAGTGGCTGGCCCATGGCCTTGAGTACCAGAGATGGATTGGTGGTGGCATCGATTGGCTGGAAAGCCTGAATAGCTGCAAGGTCACCGGTATCGGCGACGACAGTGGTAACGTTACTCAGTTGTTGCAGAAGCGTAGCCATATTCCCTCACGCAAAATACGACAGACGGCGAGTCCGTCTGGCTGACGGTGCTCAGGAGTGTCAAATCAGAAGATTTGCCCACCGCTGTAACCAGTGCGCCGATTATGCACCAGCCCCGACATATGATCACGGGGAAATAACGATATGGTTACAGACGGCAGCACAAGCACTAACAAAGGCAAAACAACACACCAGATAAGGAAAAACCCGCTGGGAGGCGGGTTTTTGAGGGTAAAACAAAGTCGGTGGTATGCGCTGAACCGCTGAATCAAGTAACGCTATCAGAAAGCACGGGAACTGATAGTCAAATGCAATCAATGTGCGAGGTATTGATTGAACAGTAAAAATAAAGTGATTCAGTTGCAGCGATAGTTAGTCAAATTCGTTTCGAGATACTGGTCCACCAGACATCGTTTTGGTGTCTGTTGCTGCAAATGCGGCATCCTTTTCCTCATCTTTCACAACGACATGGCATTTTCCATTTATGCCGTGTAACAAGTGTACTCTGGGCGTCTTTTTTGTCAATTTGCGACAACATTGTCAGGCCAGTGCAATTACCTGTTTCCGCACCTGAACGAAGGGATTGTTTCAGCTATCGGACAGTCACAACACATCGTACGCAATAATAAAATTTTCGTTTGAAACAAAATAAAACCACCACAACGCGCGAATGAAGAACTACAATATGAAACATATTTCATCCAGATCACGCCCTTTCATCGCCTACCAGTAAGGAACTCAACCATGATGAGACCAGGAGGGTTGCCGGAGACTCTGCCCTTTTTGCCTCGTTACCTGTTCACTGATGTGGACGACACCCTGACGTGGCAGGGCCGCCTGCCCGCTGAGACTTACTCCGCGATGGAAAACCTGCAGCAGGCAGGCGTGAAAATTATCCCTGTGACCGGCGCCTGCTCTGGATGGTGCGACTGCATGATTCGCACCTGGCCTATTGCCGCTGTAATAGGTGAAAACGGCGCATTCTGGATTCAGAAGGATCAGCAGGGGCGCCTGCAGCAGCGCTTCCGCTTACCCTTTTCAGAGCGCTCCCAGAATCGATCACAGCTTGAACAACTGATCGAGAATATTGCCAGAGAGTTACCCCAGGCCAGACTGACCCAGGATCATCCTTATCGGTTGACGGATATTGCATACGATATTGGTCAGGATGAACGGCTCGCCAATAGCGATTTAGACAGGCTACTCGCACTCATTCGTCTTTCACCAGCGTCAGTAAGAGTCAGCTCGATTCACGTCAATATCTGGATGGGAGCCTATGACAAAGCCTCCAGTGCGCTGGCCTGGCTAGAGCAGGAACAGCATTTGAGTCACGAAAAAGCACTGGCGCAGAGCATATTCATCGGCGACTCACCCAATGATGCCAACATGTTTTCGGTCTTCCCTCACACGGTAGGCGTCGCCAATATCCAGCGTTTCCTGACTACACTCAATCCACCACCGCGCTATATCACCTTTAACCCCGGTGGATACGGGTTTGTCGAACTGGCAGATACTGTTCTGCGGAGTCTGTAGAGAACCTGGCACTATGAATCTCGATTTAGTACAGCCTAAAGCCAAAGATTCATCATTTCGACGCAAAAGGGTAATAGGTTTACAACGTGGTGAATCCGATATCCAATACGGCCAGACGTGCCACAATGCCTCAGCTAAGCGCGAAGTACGGGTTGCCTGTCAGCGCACGCAGCTGTTGGCAGTGACATGGAATGTAAAGCGGTGAGTGGAGGGATCGACCTCACCATGCGAATGAGCGCACTGGCCTGTGAAACGAATCATATGACATTGGCTGCCCAGGCAAGCGATGTACTCAGGAGATGCGATCTATGGGGTTGTCTTCTAGACAAAAAAAGATTCTGGACTGGTTACAACAGACGGGTGGAACACTTTCCAGCGGTACTATTACCGAAGCCTTCGGCGTCTCCGCGCAGACCATACGCAAAGATCTCAATGAATTAAGCGATCAGGGTCTGGTCAAGCGTGTACACGGTGGCATTACCCTGCCCACTACGAACCGCAACCTGTCTTTCAGTAATCGTCAGGTTATGAATCTGGGTGCCAAACAGGCTATTGCCAAGGCAATAGTAGACAGCCTGCCGGAAGGTTCCAGCGTATTTCTCGGCATCGGTACTACACCCCAGCAGATTGCGCTGGCCATGGTAGATCACCCCGGCCTGATCGTTGTGACCAACAACCTCAACGTCGCCCTCACCCTTTGCCACAACCCTCGCATCGAAACCTTGCTGGCCGGCGGCAGAGTACGTCCGGATGACCAGGACATCATGGGCGAAGACACCACTCGCTTCTTTCGACGATTCCGCATCAACTATGGCATTTTCGGCGTTGGGGGAATCGGTGCCGACGGCACACTGGTCGACTTCTCTCCTGAAGAGTCGCATCTGTCTCAATCCATTATCGCCAACAGCGAGAAACGTATTCTGGTCGCCGATGCCAGCAAATATTTGCGCAATGCACCGGTGATCAGCAGTCATCTGAACGAAGTGGACGAGTTTTTTACCGACTATCTGCCCGCCCCGCTACGCGCCCTGTGTGAGACTGAATCCGTGCCAGTGATTGAATGCCTGCCACAATCCGAGCTGGCCTCCTCGCTTTCAACTGCTGAATGACAGGGTCATCGAACAGATGAAGATTCTTACCTGGAATATCCAATGTGGTCTCGGTTGCGACGGGCAAATCAGACTGGATCGCATCATTGAAGAGGCGAAAGCCTTTGCTGCCGATGTGCTGTGCCTGCAAGAAGTGGCAAGACACTTTCCCGAGTACTGCCATGCGCAGCAACCAGACCAGTTATCAGCCATCACTGAAGCTTTCACTGACTATGTGCCATTTTGGGGAGCGGCCATCAACTGGCCGGGCGAAGGTGGCAGCAGGCGCGAATTTGGTAACCTCACACTGGTGCGCCAGCCTCTGGCTCTGGATGGCCGCATCCATACTCTGCCTATGCCACCCGCCCACGGCGTCAAGCAGATGCCACGCTGTGCAGTGGAAGCCATAGTGCAAATACCCGAATCAACCCGATCACTGCGGATCATTAACACTCATCTGGCATTCCATAGCCAGGCCGAACGTCGGGCACAGATTGGCTATCTGCTTGATTGGGAGCACAGCATCAGGCAGTGGAACGAAGCTCCCTGTGCCACTGCTCAGGGCTCCTATCAATTTCCTCCCCGACCGCTGGCCAGCATGTTGTGTGGCGATCTGAACCTTGCCGAGACCAGTGACGACTACCAATGGCTGCTACAGCAGCGTTTCTGGCTGGATGCCTGGCATCTGCTGCACCCGGAAAGCGCACACGCCCCTACCTGTGGTGTTCATGATGCTGACCAATGGCCTGAAGGCCCGCATTGCCGTGACTTTGCCCTGGTCAGTGAAGCTCTGGCCAGCTGGATCAAGGCCATTGAAGTCGATATCACGACAGCCAGCTCCGATCACCAACCCCTGCTGGTCACCTTGGCCTGAGTCAACAGGCCAACCCAGGCACGCTGGGATGCTGGGATGCTGGGATGCTGGGATGCTGGGATGCTGGGATGCTGGGATGCTGGGATGCTGGGATGCTGGGATGCTGAAAACCGATTAAATTCATACCTCAAGGAAGGAATTACACTCAATATGGATACTTCACATCAATCCGCCACGAAGGCATCAATAGCGCCATTCGCCGTTACGATACTGGGCACAGCGTTATTTCTGGCAATGGCAGGCTGCGCTCCGCAGCAAAAGGCGGTTACCACCGCGCTGTCTTCACCCATGTCGCTGGAAAAAGCGCTGGTTGAACCGGCACAGGTGGAAGAGGCCATCGGGCTGGAGAAACAGCTCAACAGTCGCACCGATGAAGCCATTCCCTCTGGCGAAAACTGGTTCAAAGTACTGCCGGGCACCATTCCCGTCATCATCACCGCCCCTCATGCCACACGGCCCTGGCGAGAAGGGAAAAGACGTTTTTCTGACGGGGGAGGTACAGCATCGCTGGCAGTACTGCTGCATGAGCTGACGGGCGCAACTGTCATCTACACCACGTACGAGGGGCCTTCAGACCCCAACTATTACGACGACAACGCATTTAAGGAACAACTGGCACAGCTCATCGCCCTTAACAAGCCCCGTATGGTGCTGGATATTCACGGTAGCCATGCTTACCGCTCTTACGATGTGGATGTTGGCACAATGAATGGAGAATCCCTGCAGGGTGAAGATAAGCTGCTGTCAGACCTGGTTCAGCGCTTGCATCAGGACGGCATTTTCAGCCTTTCGGGTAACCGTTTTCCTGCTGCAAAAAACGCTACCATCACCCGCTTCAGCCATCAGCATGGTGTACCTGCTATCCAACTGGAGATCAACTCCACCTATGTCATGCCTTCTTCAGGCAATCTTGAGGCGCAGCGCTTTTCAAGACTGGCTCAGGCGCTGGCTCGCTACATACAGGACATCAGCCACTGACAGAAGACATGGCGCGCTGCATAGGCATGCTGGTTTCATTCTTGACCTCACGTAGCGCGAAATTGGAATGCACTTGAGAGATACCTGGCATGCTGAACAGCTTCTGATTCAGAAAGCGATCATAGGTCGCCATGTCAGGTACCACGATACGCAGCAGATAATCGGAATTGCCAGTCACGGCATAGCATTGCAGGACTTCGGGGAACTGTACGATGGCCTCCTCAAACTCCCGGCCGGCATCGGCTGAGTGACGTAACAAAGTGACCGTTACCAGAACACAGAGCCCCTGGTCCAGCGCCTGAGGGTCAAGCAGAGCCGTGTACTTGCGGATCACTCCCTGCTCTTCCAGCGCTTTGACGCGGCGCCAGCAGGCAGCAGGAGACAGCCCGACCCGGTCTGCCAGCAACTGATTTTTTATGCGGCCATCCTGCTGCAATTCCGCTAGTATTAGGCGGTCAAATTGATCAAAGGGCAAAAACGACATTCCAGCAGACCTCAGGCGAAAGAAAGGTTATTGTGACTAATACCATCCCTGAGAAAGAATAAACTGTTTCAACCCGTTTTTGTTAAAGAAATAGCAAGCAAATTTCCTGCAGACGTCGTTACAATACAGCCACGCTAAATCATTTCCTTAAGCGTACCGCTCTTCAGGAGAGCCTGACTTCCATCGCATGATCTGACCAGGCGCCAATCCATTACCTCTGTACGTCACAGCCAGTGCAGACTGCCCGGCCACCGAAACAGACCCAAGGTAAAATGGCCTCTCGCCACGAAAGATCAGGCTGATACTCATCATGTCCGACCAACTATAGAGAATTGCCATGTTCGAAAAACTGACTGCCCTGCCTCCGGATCCCATTCTGTCCCTGATGGGCTTGTTTCGTCAGGACACCCGCAGCAATAAGGTGGACCTCGGTGTTGGCGTCTATAAGGACGAACAGGGCAATACGCCGATTATGGCGGCTGTTCACGCGGCAGAAACACGTCTGCTGACAGAAGAAACCACCAAAACCTACATCGGCATGGCCGGTTCAGCCCTGTTCAATGAGCGTATCGCTGAACTGCTGCTGGGCAGTGATCACCCTGCGATCAAAGACAAACGCATTGTCACTGCCCAGACGCCCGGCGGCTGTGGTGCTCTGCGTATGGTTGCTGAGTTTCTGCATCAATGCGCGCCAGGCAGTACCGTGTGGGTAAGCGACCCAACTTGGGGTAACCACATTCCACTGCTAAGCAGTGCTGGTCTGCAGCTGAAAACCTACCCCTACTACGACGGTGTCAAAAAAGAAATTCGATTTGATGCAATGATGAGCGCTCTGGAGCAGGCCGCAACAGGCGATATCGTGCTGCTGCATGGCTGCTGCCACAACCCCAGCGGAGCCGATCTGGACAAGGACCAGTGGCACGCTGTCACCGAGCTGATGCTGCGCAAAGGCTTACTACCCTTTATCGATATCGCTTATCAGGGCCTGGGGGATGGTCTGGATGAAGATGCCTACGGCGTTCGTTATGTAGCGGCTCATGTACCTGAAATGGTCGTGGCAGGCTCCTGCTCCAAGAACTTCGGTCTGTACCGTGAGCGCGTGGGTTATCTGGTCGTGCTGTCAGCCAGTGCCGAACAGGCTGTCAACGCTGGTAGTCAGGTCATGACGACTATCCGAGCGCACTACTCCATGCCTCCGTCACATGGGGCTGCTATCGTTGAGACCATCCTCAGCAGCGCCGACCTCAAGAAACAATGGCTGGATGAGCTGAATGTCATGAACCAGCGCATTAATGGCTTGCGTCGCGAGCTGAACCTGGCACTGCAAACACAAGGAGTCGATCAGGATTTCAGCTTTATCGAACGTCAGAAAGGTATGTTCTCGTTCCTGGGCATTAATAAAGAACAGATCCTGCGCTTGCGCGAAGAGTTCGCCATTTATATGGTCGACTCCAGCCGGGTCAATATTGCCGGACTGGCTTCAGGCAATATCGAATACGTTGCATCATCCATTGCCACAGTGATTCGTTAACCTTCTATCTCCAAAGGCGCTATGCCTGTCGTGACAGATAGCGCCTTTTCCACGCCTTATTCCATTAATTGCTTTCTATACCTGTCTGCAACGGGATACTCAACCACATGTCGAATAAGCTGAGTGCTTACCCCCTCAGAGGTTTTCATGCATCCCACATCTAACAACATTAAACGTCTCCAGCTGGGGCTCACCTTACTTGAACTGGTCGTTGCTACGGCGATTCTCGCTATTCTGGCAACCCTTGCCGTAGCGCAATATCAGAACTATCAGGAACGAATCAAACAGGAACAGGCAATTCAGGATATCCGCCTGCTGTCGGTCCAGATCTCATCCTATGCTTTTGACCACAACGGCAGTTTCCCAGACTCTCTGGATGATATTGGCCAGGGCGGCTACGAAGACCCTTGGGGCAACCCCTACCAGTACCTCAACATTGCCACGACGAAAGGCAAGGGAAAGGTCCGCAAAGACAAAAACCTCGTCCCAATCAACTCGGACTTCGACCTCTATAGCATGGGCCCGGATGGCAAATCAGTCAGCCCACTTACCGCGCAGGCCAGTCAGGACGATATTATTCGGGCCAACAACGGCCAGTATTATGGCCTTGCTTCAGACTACTAAGGGTGACAAAGCATCTCGATGATTGAGCGCCGCTCCCTGAACAGTCGAGTCGCAAGACGCGTCTTTATACTGTTCTTCTGTTCCGCCCTGCTGCCTATCGGTATTACTGCCTGGCTATCCTACCGTCAGGTGAGCAACCTGATCACAGAAGAGCGTCAGGTCTACTTGCGTGATCTCAGCAAGAGCTATGGCCTTGCCCTGTTCGAGCGACTGCAGGACGCAGAGATCACGCTACGAGACAGTGCCTATCTTGCCGAATCTGCACACTCACTGATGACCTCGATTGAAAAGCCGAAACTTGAGCGCATGTTCGACGCGGCACTGATAGTAAGCGGCAACAGCGTTGCAACCCTGTTTGGACATCCTCCGGCGGTATTACAACGCTTGCGCCCCACAGAATCTGACGGCAGCAAGCTGTCCGTATTACCTGACGAAGAAGACAAACCTCGCGTCATTCTTTCCATCCCGATAGTGCTTGAAAGAGGCAACGCTTATGCCCTGGGCGTCGTAAAAAACAGCTATGTGTTACCTGATACGGCGATCCCGGAGAACACTGATATCTGCGTTCTGGATAGCCGCAAAAACAAGATTTCCTGCTACGACAACGGCCTGTTTACCTCCGTTAAAGATGTGAAGTCACAGCTGAATATGTCTACTCAGCGCAACTTTACCTGGCAGGATCAGGATCACGAGTATATCGCCAGCTTCTGGGACTTATTCCTCGACCACGAGTTCAATAGCCGCCCCTGGACGATCGTTGCCAGTCAACGCAAAGACAGAGCACTGGCCACATTGCAACAATTCCGCACGCTGTATATTCCACTGCTGGGCTTATCACTGCTGTCTATTCTGCTTTTCAGTGTGCGAACCATCCGTCGCTCACTGAAACCTATCAACAATCTGATTATCGGAGCACGGCATATCTCTGCTGGCGAGCTTAAGCACAGAATCGAGATTGACAGCCATGATGAGTTCTCCGAGCTGGCGGTCGCCTTCAACGACATGGCAATGGTACTCAACGCTCACCGAGAGCAGGAGACGTCCCAGACCGAAATTGATCAACTGATCCTCACTGGTAATGCCGAAGCACGTATTGCACGCGCTATCCTTCAGGGTCTCAACAATGTGTATCCCTATCAGCGTGCATCCATTTACTTTGAGGCAACTCGCACACTTCACTCCAGACCAGCCACCCTCACGCTGGAAAGCTTACCACTAGAGCCATCGTTATTAATTGCCGCCTCTGACAAGAGCATTGCATCCGTTCCTATCGAAGCCATCCTTAGCGAACCTGCGGTGGTAGCGATGTACGGCGCCGGACACTGCTCTTACATGCCACTGATCACACAAGGGAAACTGCTTGGCGGGCTGATCATCCAGACTGAAAGCACACCCTCTGAGCCTGCACAACAGGCCGCACTGGACGCCTTCATTAACAGAAGCACCATCGCACTTTCTGCTCTCGTGCGTGAAAAACAGCTGACCTATCAGGCGACCTATGACGTTCTCACCCAGATACCAAACCGGACGTTGCTCAAAAAGCGTGTACAGGATTCGATCGAGGAATATCAAAGCCAGCATGGGTTAGTGTGCGCCATGCTGTTTATCGACATTGATCGCTTCAAGCAGGTCAACGATGTCCATGGCCATCACGTGGGCGACCTGCTGCTCAAGCAGATCTCCCAGCGTCTGCAGTCAGTCACCCCAGAGCAGGCCATCCTTGCCCGCTACGGTGGTGACGAATTCATTCTGTTTATTCCCGATACCAGCGTCAGCATGGCCGAACAGGCGGCGCGTGCCATATTAAAATCCACAGAAGCTGAATTTCATCTCGGTAGCGTCAATACCTTTGTCAGCGCCAGTGTCGGCATATCCTTCTATCCGACCCACGCACACAATTACGATGAGTTACTGCAGCGTGCTGATACAGCGATGTATTACGCAAAAGCAGCCGGACGTAACCGGCTTTATATGTACAGCGAAGACATGACCAAGGCCAGCAAGCAGCGAGCGGATCTGGAGTACTTTCTGCGTTCTCAGGTTCAAAGCCATCATATCGAGGTGTTTTATCAGGCCAAGGTGTGTGCCAGCTCTGGCCAACTGGAGGGTTTTGAAGCACTGATGCGCTGCAAGCACCCTGATTTCGGCTACATTTCACCTGCGTTACTGATCCCAATCGCAGAAGAAACCGGGCTGATCCATCGGTTAGGTCTGCAAGTGATGCGTGATGCCATGAATCAGTGTTTGCGATGGCGTGAGGAAGGCAAAACTGTCAGCAGCCTTGCGGTCAACATTTCACCAGTGCAGCTGTTCAGCACCGGCTTTATTGGCCAGCTGCATAGCGTGCTGTCTGAAACGGGCTTTAATCCTGAGCACCTCGAGCTGGAAATCACCGAGAGTGTTCTGATCAATCAGCCCGCCTCTGTTTGCAGCCTGCTGGAGGAAATCAGAGCACTGGGGGTACGTATTTCACTCGATGATTTTGGCACAGGCTATTCTTCACTTTCCTACTTCGGCAAGCTGCCGATTGATGTCCTAAAGATCGACAGAGGTTTTGTCATTCCGCTGGAGACGGAGCAAAAGCAGGTCGAAATCATCCGCTGCATCATAGATCTGGCTCACACTTTTGATATCAAAGTCGTGGCGGAAGGTGTTGAAACTGAAGGCCAGCTGAAAATGCTACAACAGCTGGGATGTGATGAAATTCAGGGGTTCTACTTCAGCCGCCCCCTTCCCGGAGAAGAGGCAGGACAGCTAGCCCCCGTATTTGATTTGCCCTAGCAGGCCATGTGCCCCACGCTACACTGCTCACCACAACACCGACATCTGACCTCAATGAAATATACTTTCACGAGTCAGACGTAGGGGAAGCTCACGACGGCTGCTATTATGACGCCGTCTCTCGCAGCCCGCTGTATTGCCCATCAATAAAGCTGGCTGCCTGTATCGTTATCCGTCTCAGGAAACCTCACTATGAATACTGCTATCAGGAACAGAGCTACTGCCAATCGCCGCCCTCTTCATCTGGCATTGCTGCTCTGCCCTGCTCTGCTGTTGGCCGGTTGTCAGAGTACCGCGCAGGTTGGTAGCACAACGTCGGGCCAGAATCTGCAGGTCATGCCACCAGTGGCATCCGCTCAATCAGCACAACCGGTTAAACCAGTGGTCGCGCCTGCACCGGCCGTCACTCTGGGAACACCCTGGAATATGCCTGCCAGCTTTAATGGCACTCTGCCCTGCGCTGACTGTGAAGGTATTGCGACCCACCTGATCCTGCTCGCCTCCCATACCTATGTTCTGCAGGAGACATATCTGGGAATCGAGTCTCACACCACCACTCAGGTGGGCAACTGGCGATACGAGGACTACCGGGTCCTGCTGGATAACCCGCAGCGCAAACTGGGCTATGCGGTCACCAGTAATCACACCCTGCACCAACTGGATCAGGACGGTCAGCCCATCGACTCCAAACAGAACTACAGCCTGACGCTGAACCAGAGCGATGAAGATAACGCCCTGCCTCTTAAGGGGATCTTCAGCTATCAGGGCGATATCGCCGTACTCAAAGAGTGCAGCAGTGGCAAAACCTTCCAGCTGACAGCAACACCAGAAGCACTCAACCTGCAAAACATGTACAAAAAGCTGCAAGGCAAGGATAAGGAAGCGCTGCTGGCGGAAGTATCAGGCCATCTGGGTAATGGTGACAAAGGCCAGGATGTACTGGATATTGAACAGGTGCAGAAGCTGACGACTGCAGGCAAATGCCAATAAGCACCTGGCCGTCAGTAGCCATCGAACTGAAAAGCCTCCCGTAGAAAACAACAAAGCCGACCCTAGTGGTCGGCTTTGTTGCATTAGCCAATGCAAAGGCTGTGGTTATTCACCCACGCTGGGCAACAGACGGGCTGGCATCAGCGCATTGTAGTGAGCCTGCTGGATCAGTATCTGTGCTCTGGCGATGTCAGGAGCAAAATAGCGATCTTTGTCATAGAAGCTCACCTCTTCACGCAGCATAGCATGGGCCTGCTGCAACGGCTGCGAAGGCCTGTGCGGTGCACGAAAATCAACGCCCTGACAGGCCGCCAGCAGCTCCACCGCCAGAATCCCTGCCGTATTGTCTGACATATCACGCAGACGACGAGCAGCGAAGGTCGCCATGGAAACATGGTCTTCCTGATTGGCAGAGGTGGGCAAACTATCTACAGAGGCTGGATGTGCCAGCGTCTTGTTTTCCGATGCCAGTGCCGCACCAGTGACCTGAGCAATCATGAAGCCCGAGTTGACGCCGCCGTTGTTAACCAGAAACGGCGGCAACTTGGACAGATTGCTGTCAATCAGCAGCGCCATGCGACGCTCAGACAGTGAACCAATCTCAGCAATGGCCAGCGCCAGATTGTCTGCCGCCATGGCCACAGGCTCAGCGTGGAAATTACCACCGCTGATAATGTCACCGTCGTCTGCAAATACCAGCGGGTTATCAGACACGGAGTTCGCTTCCACCAGCAGCACTTCGGCTGCCTGACGGATCTGTTGCAGGCAGGCACCCATGACTTGTGGCTGACAACGCAGTGAGTAGGGATCCTGCACCTTCTCGCAGTTCTGGTGAGAAGAACCAATCTCTGATGCGTCCTGCAGCAAATGGCGGTAGGCCGCCGCTGCATCCATTTGCGTCTGATGGCCACGCACTTCGTGAATACGCGCATCGAAGGGGCGACGACTACCCAATGCGGCCTCAACCGACATGGCCCCCGCCACTGTCGCCGCCGCATAGAGATCTTCTGCATAGAACAGCCCTTGCAGGGCAAAAGCCGTAGACGCCTGAGTACCGTTCAGCAGTGCCAGACCCTCTTTCGGTGCCAGGGTAATCGCATCCAGCCCGGCAATCTTCAGACCTTCCGCACCGCTCAGACGTTCACCCTTGTAAAGCACTTCACCCTCGCCCAGCAGTACGGTGCTCATATGAGCCAGTGGCGCCAGATCACCGGAGGCACCGACTGAGCCTTTCTCAGGGATACAGGGGTATACCTCTGCGTTGACCAGACGTACCAGCGCGTCGATCACTTCCAGACGGATACCGGAGAAGCCACGCGCCAGAGAGTTGATTTTCAGTACCATCAACAGGCGTACCGTGGAAGGCTCCATAAACTGGCCCACACCGGCAGCGTGAGACAGCACAATACTGCGCTGCAGCAGCTCAAGATCTTCGGGGGAGATACGGGTATTGGCCAGCAGCCCGAATCCAGTGTTGATACCGTACACCACGCGGTTTTCCGCAATCACCTGCTGGACAGTTGCCGCACTTTTATGGATGGCCTGATGACAAGCCGGATCAAGATGCAGCTCAACCGCTTCACGAGCCACTCGGCGCAGATCAGCCAGCGTCAGCTGACCGGGTTTGATAGTGAGTTTGAACACAGCAACCACTCCACTTGTGCAGGACGCACTTTTATTTTTTTGAAAGTCTGAAGGGATGAAGTGAGTCACTTCATCCCTCGGGTAATTAAAACAAAGGGCCTATCAGCCGTTCAGCATCGGCAAGTCCAGCCCCTGCTCATGAGCACAGTCCACAGCGATCTGATAGCCAGCATCCGCATGGCGCATCACCCCGGTCCCCGGATCATTGCGCAGGACGCGACCCAGACGCTTGCTCGCAGCTTCAGTACCGTCAGCCACAATGACGACGCCAGAGTGCTGAGAGAAGCCCATCCCCACACCACCACCGTGGTGGAGAGAAACCCAGGTCGCACCGCCAGCGGTGTTCAGCAGGGCATTCAACAATGGCCAGTCGGACACCGCATCGGAGCCATCCAGCATGGACTCGGTTTCGCGGTTGGGACTGGCAACGGAGCCTGAGTCCAGATGATCACGACCGATCACCACAGGCGCTTTCAGCTCACCTTTGGCGACCATTTCGTTGAAAGCCAGCGCCAGACGTGCACGATCCTTCAGCCCTACCCAGCAAATACGAGCTGGCAGCCCCTGGAAGGCAATACGTTCACGCGCCATATCCAGCCAGTTGTGCAGATGGGGATTATCAGGAATCAGCTCCTTCACTTTCTGATCGGTCTTGTAAATATCTTCGGGGTCACCTGACAGTGCCGCCCAACGGAATGGACCAATACCTTCACAGAACAGCGGACGTACATAAGCAGGTACGAAGCCCGGGAAATCGAACGCGTTTTCCACGCCCACTTCCAGCGCCATCTGACGAATATTGTTGCCGTAGTCCAGCGTCGCTGCGCCGCGTTCCTGCAAGGTCAGCATGGCCTGCACCTGCACTGCCATGGACAGTTTGGCTGCCTTGACTACCACCGCTTCGTCCTGCTGACGCATTTCGCGGGCATGCTCCATGGTCCAGCCCTGTGGCAGGTAACCGTTCAGCGGATCATGTGCAGAAGTCTGGTCAGTGACCACGTCAGGTGTGACGCCACGCTTGACCAGCTCGCTGTATACATCGGCAGCGTTACCCAGCAGACCGACAGAGATAGCTTTGCCGCTCTCATTGGCTTCGTTGATAATTTCCAGCGCCTCGTCCAGCGACGTAGCCTTGTAATCCACGTATCGGGTACGCAGGCGGAAGTCGATACGGGTTTCATCACACTCAACAACCAGTACGTTGAAGCCTGCCATCACACCGGCCAGAGGCTGGGCGCCACCCATGCCACCCAGACCGCCAGTAAGAATCCAGCGCCCTGTAGCAACACCGCCAAAATGCTGTTTGGCGACGGCGACGAAGGTTTCATAGGTACCCTGAACGATGCCCTGTGAGCCGATATAGATCCATGAACCAGCCGTCATCTGGCCGTACATCATCAGGCCTTTCTTATCCAGTTCGTTGAAATGCTCCCAGTTGGCCCAGTGAGGTACCAGGTTGGAGTTAGCAATCAGAACACGCGGTGCATTCTCATGGGTCTTGAACACACCCACGGGCTTGCCGGACTGAATCAGCAGGGACTCGTCATCTTCCAGACGCTGCAATACTTCAATGATCTTGTCGTAGCAGGCCCAGTTGCGTGCAGCACGGCCGATACCACCGTACACCACCAGACTCTGCGGATGCTCGGCCACATCGGGGTCAAGGTTGTTCATCAACATACGCATGGCGGCTTCGGTCAGCCAGCTCTTACAGGTTTTCTCGGTGCCATGGGGCGCACGGATAACCCGGCTGGTATCCAGGCGGCTGTTAGCTTGAGTATTTTGTTGAGTCATGCTGATGCACCTCTGATCTTTCCCTCCGACCGGGTCGGAGCACAGTTATTTTTCCAACGGAGATGTTTACTAATTCAACGGAGATTGCTGCTGATTCCAGTTTTCTCATTGCCACGCACACGCGGGCGGTATTTCCTATATCGACTTGCTATCAGGCTCATGCTCTGACAGCCGTCCTTTCCAAAACCGTAATGTGGGCTGAGATACCCCAAATTCATAAGCCAGCTCTGCGGGGTGACGAATACTCCAGACCAGCAGATCGGCCTGCATGCCTTCACGCAGCATGCCCAGCTGGCTACTACGCCCCAGTGCGGTTGCTGCATGCTGGGTGACGCCACGCAAGCTTTCCTCCGGAGTCAGACGGAACAGCGTGCAGGCCATGTTCATCATGAGTCGGATTGATGCCAGCGGTGATGTGCCTGGATTGAAATCCGTAGCCACGGCCATCGGCACCCGGTACTTCCGCAACAGTTCGATGGGTGGCAAGGTTTTTTCACGCAGGAAGTAGAACGCCCCGGGCAGCAATACCGACACCGTGCCTGCTTCGGCCATCGCAGCAACGCCAGCCTCATCCAGATACTCGACATGATCCGCCGACCAGCCTTGATAGCGTGCGACCAGCTCAGTGCCCCCCAGCAGGCTCAACTGCTCGGTATGCCCCTTGATAGCCAGCCCATGTGTCTGCGCTGCCTGAAACACCCGCTCACACTGGGCAGGGCTGAAGGCAATCCCTTCGCAGAACACATCGACGGCATCAGCCAGTTTCTCTTCGCTGACCAGAGGAATAAGGGTCTGGCAGATCATGTCGACGTAGTCGTCTGCCTTACCCTGAAATTCAGGAGGGATGGCATGAGCAGCCAGCAAGGTCAAGGATACGTTGACTGGCATATCGGCCGTCAATTGCCGCGCCGCTCGCAGCAACTTGATCTCATCCTCGAGTGTCAGGCCATACCCTGACTTGATCTCAATGGTGGTCACCCCTTCTCGCATCAGCGCCAGCAAACGCGGACGTGCCGCTGCCACCAGCTCTTCCACTTCAGCCTGCCGCGTAGCGCGCACAGTGCTGAGAATCCCACCACCTTGTCGGGCGATGGTTTCGTAAGGAACCCCTAACAAGCGTTGCTCAAATTCAGCAGCACGGTTGCCAGCGAACACCAGATGAGTGTGGCAGTCGATAAAGCCGGGACTGACCCACTGACCTACCAGGTCAACAACTTCGATGCCATCAGTATTCAGTGTGGTGGCGGCCCATTCCTCCATTGATCTGATCGCGGCAATCCTGCCATCTGCAATCAGTAGCGCCGCGCGCTCCATTACGCCATAGGCTCCGTCACATTGCGGATCCAGCGTAATGAGGTTGGCGTTGATCAAGACACGTTCGCAGCCATGGTTGACCTGAGGCATGAGGTTGCTCCTGCATGTACTTGCTTGTATATACAACTATATACATTAATATTTACCCGTCAACTGCCCGACACAAAGTTTGGTAGCGATATCCACGAACAAGTAAGTTGTTTGCAGATCGGATCCTTAGCGCACATGGCTAACTATTGATCGGCTATGCTGAATACGGATCTTGACGAGGAGGGTGTTATGAAAAGGACAATAAAGCGCTGGGCAAGCAGCCTGACGAGCCTTGTGCCGTTATTACTGAGCGGTATGGCAGATGCAGCTCAGACTACTTCAGTACACAACTGGCAAGCCCCCAGCTACATCGCCTCATCCTTTATCAAAATCGCACTGCAGCGCGAACATGAGCAAGTCCGCAGCGGCATCCTGCTGAAGTGGCAAAATCCGATTGACTACTACATCTACACACCCAATGAGGCCATTGCCCCCTTCGCGGCCCTGATGAAAACACATTTGCAGCAGCTATCAGACATCACCGGACTACCCCTTCGATCAGTGCCCTTCAAGCAAGCGCGCATGCAGATATTTATTGTCCCTCAGGCTCAGGTAGATCAAACCCTGATTCGCTTCTACGGACGGCAACCGTTCAATAAGAAAATTACCAGTCATGCGGTGTGTTATGGCCAGGTCAAGCTGCACAACAGCGTGCTGCAGGGCGCGACGATAGTCATCCCTATCGATAATGCCATCGCCAAGGGTAAAGCCATCGACTGCTTAATTGAGGAGACGACTCAGGTACTTGGTTTGCCCAATGATTCGGATCAGGTTTTCCCGTCCATCTTCAATGACCACAGCATTGACCGTTACCTGTCCGGTCTGGACTACGTACTGCTGAAGATCTTGTTTGACTCGCGCTTGCAGACAGGCATGAGCACCACCGAAGTGCAAAAGCTGCTTCCGACGATTATCAAAGATCTAAAGCAACGGGGGGAAATCACGGGGGCTGAACGGAAAGTACGCAGTGAGGGTCTGTATCGCCAGTTAGGCGGCAGCTGACAGGATGTATCCCACTACCGCACAACAGGCAGTGGGAAGAGTAGTTTAAAAGCATGCTCAGACGGGCCACCTGAGCAGCCCGTATAGTGAGTGAGCAGCTTACTCAGTGCCCCATGCGGGCTACAGCCAGCAGACTGCCGGCACCGATAAAAAAGCTACCCAACACACGATTCTGCATTTTGACCCGCGCACTGTCCGCGAAAAAAGGCCGCAGACGGGAAGCTAATGACGCAAACCCTACCATCACCACAAAGTCGATGCTGACCATCGTGGCTCCCAAAATGAGGTACTGCGCCAGCAGTGGTTTATTCAGATCGAGAAATTGCGGGAACAGTGCCCCCAGGAAAATAATCGATTTCGGATTGGTCAGATTCACAAAAAACGCTGTCCACAGCTGCTTGAGACTATCCTGCTTGCGCGGATCTCCGCCCGCCTGCCAGTCCAGAGTGGATTTCTCTCGCCACTTGCGAATGCCCAGATAGACCAGATAGCCAACACCGATCCACTTGATCAGCGTGAAGGCAACGACAGACGTTGCCACCAGAGCCCCCAATCCAATCCCCACAATAGCAACAACCGCCAGCAATCCCAGCTGCAGTCCGACAATACCGGCAATAGAGCCACGCAAACCATGCTTCAGCCCATTACTCATGGTATTGACGGCACCTGGCCCGGGAGTAAGGCTGAGCAACAGGGTTGCGACAAAGAACGTAATCCACACGCTTAAGGACATGATGCAGGAGTCTCTACCAGTTCAGGATCATCCAGACAGCGGACAGCACTGACAACGCGCCATAAACGCGTGCTGCCAGCCGGCCACTGAGAATTTTTTGCAGAATGACGAAATGCAGAATGGGGAAGGTAACGAACAAGCTACAGAGCACCATCCATCCGTTAAGATTCAGTGCGCCATAGACCGCGGAAAGAATCAGCACTAACGCACCAAGATTGCCCCAAATCATCAATTCTGCATTGATTTCCGAGGCGCTCTTTTTCATCAGAGCCTGCACTGACAGTGCGGCTGACATGGAAAACGTTCCTCCCAACAGGAACGCAGCAAGTAAACCGTTCATAGACCCTCCAACAACAGCCGCCCATTGTAGTGAGGGACAATGAAGGACTCCAGCATAGCTAGTCGCTGGAGAGACTATTCCTTCTTATCAGTCTCATTAGACTCCTGACGCATACCGAAGCTGTTGCTCATCATTCCCAGCATCATTTTCTGCCAGGCTTCCATGGTCCCGATGGCTCCAGGTATATGAGGCTTTAGCCAGCTGAGGGCATCGTAGCCCTCCACTCCTGCTTCCATCTGCTCGCGAAAACGGTTCAACATTTCCTGATGCAGCGGCTCCAGATCAGGTAAGCCGAACACTTTACGCAACTCCTCAGGCGTGACGTCTACCACAACATTGAACTTCATGTTTTTACTCCATGTCTGTATGGCCTCGGTACACGCGACGCCGTAAACAATCACTTAAATATCTTTTCACCAAGCCTAGCCGAGGGCCCGCTGCAATACCAACGGCCCCTGAGTGAAGCATCAGGTACTTGCTGCTGTCTGTTCCTTCAATCCCCACCACGCCAGCAACAGTGCGAGGCCGGTCACTATGGCAGCAAAGATAAACGTTTGCGACATACCCAGTTCTACCCAGATATAGCCACTGACCAAGGCTCCCAGAGAGCCACCGGCACCGTACGCCACTGCAGAAAACAGCGCCTGCCCCTGCCCTTCATTCCCGCCGGAAAAATACTGCTGGACCAGGTTGATACCACAAACGTGCAGTACGCCAAAAGTTGCCGCGTGACACAGCTGACTGATCGTCGCCAGCGGCAACGACTCAGGAGCCCAGGCTGTCAGCAACCACCGGGCAATACTGATCAGCAACGCCAGCTTCAACAGACGCAATACACCCAGGCGCAAAAAACGGTACATGTAGAAAAACAATACCACCTCTGCCAGTACACCCAGCGCCCAGAATCCGCCGATGGCCATACTGGAATAACCATGCGCCTGCATATAGAGACTATAGAACGTGTAATACGGCCCCATGGCGACCTGCGACAGCAGAAAAACCACGTAGAAAAGTATTACTTGAGGAACAAGAAAACGCTGCAGGAAAGAAGGTCGCTGCTGATTATTGACGGCCACCTGTGGCTCGCTAATGGAACAGGCGCACCCCCAGCTTCCGGCTAGTGCAGCCATCAGGAACAGCGGCAGCAAACTTACAGGAAACTTCTCAAACAATGCCCCCAGGCCGACCACAGCCAGTACAAAGCCCAGCGATCCCCAGATACGAATGCGACTGTAGTAAGGCCGCTGCAAATCCAGATATTGCAGCGTAATCACTTCAAACTGCGGCAGCACGGCATTCAGAAAGAAGGTGAACGCCGTCATGGCCAGCGCCATCGTCAACCAGCTATCGGCCAGCCAGACAGTGATGACACTGAGCGTACCAAGAAAGGCTCCAATACGAATGATACGCAGCCGCTTGCCGGTATTATCCGCCAACCACCCCCATACATTCGGACCAACGATGCGGGTAGCCATATAAATGGACATCAACTGGCCGATGGCTACGCCGTCAAAACCATGATCTTTGAGGTAGAGACCCCAGTAGGGAGAGAAACAGCCGATGAAGGCAAAGTAGCAGGCGTAAAAGCCGGACAGGCGCCAATAAGGCAGCCCGTCTCGACTGAAAGGTACTTGCATCTGCTCAGGCAGAAGCGGGAATGACAGGTGTAGTTACCTGAACATCCGCATTTTGCGCGCGATGGCGCAGGTAGTGATCCAGCACAACAATAGCCATCATTGCTTCTGCAATGGGAGTAGCACGAATGCCAACGCAGGGGTCATGACGACCGTGGGTGACGACTTCGATAGGCTCTCCGTTTGCATCAATACTGCGCCCAGGCAGACGCAAGCTGGAAGTGGGTTTTAATGCAATGCTGACGAGTAAATCCTGTCCACTGGAGATCCCACCCAGAATGCCGCCGGCATTGTTGGACAGAAAACCCTGTGGTGTCAGCTCGTCACGATGCTCCGTACCCTTCTGCTCTACACAGGCAAATCCGGCCCCCACCTCAACACCTTTTACGGCATTGATACTCATCATGGCATGGGCAAGATCGGCATCCAGTCGATCAAATACCGGCTCGCCAAAACCAGGGATCATGCCTGTGGCTACCACATTGATCCGTGCACCGATGGAGTCTCCTTCTTTACGCAGTGCATCCATATAGTCTGCCATCTGCACTGCAGCGTCCGCGTCGGGACAGAAGAAGGCATTGTTGGCGACTTCATCCCATGAGAACTTGGCCGGATCTGCTTTGATTGGCCCCAGCTGAGAGAGGTAGCCCTTGATCTCAATGCCCAGCCGCTCTTTCAGAAACTTCTTGGCAATGGCACCTGCAGCCACGCGCATGGCAGTCTCACGTGCAGAAGAGCGGCCACCGCCACGATAATCACGAATACCGTATTTGTGGGTATAGGTGTAGTCAGCATGAGCAGGTCGGAACGTATCCTTGATATTGGAGTAATCCTTGGAGCGCTGGTCCTGATTTTCGATCAGCAGGCCAATGGAAGTACCCGTTGTCACACCTTCGAACACGCCGGACAGAATCCTGACCTCATCCGGCTCACGGCGCTGAGTGGTATAACGCGATTGTCCGGGCTTCCGACGATCCAGTTCGATCTGGATATCTGCTTCAGTCAGCGCAATGCCGGGTGGGCAACCATCAATGATGCAACCCAAGGCGATACCGTGACTTTCTCCGAAGGTAGTCACCGTGAATACCTGGCCTATGGTATTACCTGCCATGTGAAATCTAACCTCTGCTCAGGTTGCCCATACAACCTGTAAAAAATTCGTATGCTCCATGGAGCATGATTAATCTGGCAGCTTAATGAGCCAGCCGACCCATCAGGATACTGCCATCAGAACAGATGTGCACACTGCCGCAGTTGATCAGCGGTCAGCATGAAGACACCATGTCCACCACGCTCGAAGTCCAGCCACAGGAAAGGTACCTGCGGGTACTGCTCCTGCAAGTGAATCTCAGAATTGCCAACCTCTACGATGAGTAAACCATCAGGGGTCAGATAGTCTACCGCCTGACGCAGAATTCGACGGGTAACATCCAGTCCATCGTCCCCAGATGCAAGACCGAGTGCAGGCTCGTGGTGGAACTCATCAGGCATCGACGCAATATCTTCGGCATCAACATAGGGAGGATTGCTGACAATCAGGTCGTACTGCTGCTCTGCCAAACCGTTGAAGACGTCAGAACGTATCGCTTTGACACGATCCTCCATCTGGTGGCGCTTGATATTGAGCTTGGCAACAGCCAACGCATCAGGAGAAATATCAACCAGATCAACGCTGGCATCATCAAACACACTGGCACAGGCAATACCGATACAACCTGACCCTGTGCACAAATCCAGAATGCGGTGTACCGGTTTGCACTGCAGCCAAGGCTCGAAACGTTGCTCGATCATTTCTGCAAGAGGTGAACGTGGCACTAGTACACGCTGATCAACATAGAACTTCAGGCCAGCAAACCATGCCTCGCCAATCAGGTACGCTGCTGGTATACGATCCTTGACGCGTTTTACCACCCAGTCAGTAATCTTCTCGCGCTCCTGACGTGTCAGGCGTGCGTCCAGTACCTCCTTGTCCACATCCCACGGCAGGTGAACAGCATTGAGCACCAGATTAACGGCCTCATCCCATGCGTTGTCCGTGCCATGACCAAAGAAGATTTTTGCTTCACTGAAACGGCTTACTGCCCAACGGATCATGTCGCGTACCGTGCGAAGCTCTTCGACGGCCTGTTCGGTGTTTAACTGCATCTCTAGTCCTGTTTACCCTGGTCCCAGCATGGACAGCGTGCGCACTCTTAGTAGCATTGCCGTCTCAGTAGCAGAATTTGGCTGGGAGGGACCAGTTCGGTTAAAGTGCCCCAATATTAATGAAACACGCAGCACAAGGCTATCTGTGAACATCCATGACTGAGGACGAATTCGAGCTATTCCGCAACCAGATGCACGGGGTAAGACGGATAAAAGCACCACAGCAGGTAGACAACTCCCGCCCAAGCAAAGATCAGAGCCTCAATCAGTATCGCCGCTATGCTGCCAGTCAGGAGATCGTTCAGGATCAGTCTGAACTGACTGATGCTCACGTCGAATTGGTTGGATCTGATACTCCACTGCTGTTCTGCACGCCAGGTGTCCAACTCAATTTATTCAAACGACTTCGTCAGGGCCGTCTGGCATGGGAGGCCGGTCTGGACCTGCATGGATTCAAGATAGAGCAGGCACGTGAAGAGCTAGACCGCTTTATCCGTGATGCATTACGAATGGATATGCGCGTAGTACTGGTTGTACATGGCAAGGCCGTCAGTGATCTGGGCAAGTTTCCGTTACTGAAGTCCCACACTAACGACTGGTTACGACAGATGCCTGCTGTACTGGCCTACTGCAGTGCCTTACCCAAAGACGGCGGCAACGGCGCACTCTACGTTCTGCTGAAAAAAGGCAGGCAAAGATGAACTTCATGAACGGCAACGTGTGAAGTTTTCACCATTTCTCTCTGCTCGCGGGCTTTACCCGACGCGCATTATTCCGTAATTTAGCGGCTTTTTGCCAGACTAGCTGAGGACCCTGTATGGAACAGGCTTTCGCTCATATCATCACGAGCATAGGAGAAAATCTTGGCCGGGAGGGCCTGCGTGACACGCCCAAGCGTGCAGCCAAAGCGATGAGTTATCTGACTCGCGGTTACCAGCAAGATCTGCAGGAAATCGTCAACAATGCGCTATTTCCTTCTGAAAACAGTGAAATGGTGATTGTACGCAATATCGAGCTGTACTCACTGTGCGAGCATCATATGCTGCCTTTCATTGGTAAAGCACATGTCGCCTACATTCCTAAAGGCAAAGTGTTAGGTCTGTCAAAAGTGGCGCGGATTGTCGACATGTTCGCTCGGCGCCTGCAAATTCAGGAAAACCTCACCAAAGAGATTGCTGAAGCGGTCTTTCAGGTCACCGAGGCCGCAGGCGTTGGCGTCGTTATCGAGGCTCAGCATATGTGCATGATGATGCGCGGCGTTGAGAAGCAGAATGCCAGCATGACAACATCCATGATGCTGGGAAACTTCCGCACCGATGAACGTACCCGCAACGAATTCCTGTCACTGATTCGCTGATTCGCTCAACATTACAAAGCTAGGGAGTTCTCGCTGAACTCCCCTGACCTCACACTGTTGTTTAGCTCTATTTTTCGTCTTTAGGATAAGCCCAGAGCGCCACTCCATCGTCAGTGGCGTTTGAGAATGGTCCTAATGGCCACACTTCAATCTCGACATCCTCGACACCCTGGTCCCTGAGCAAACGTTTCACCTGCTCACCCCGGTTGCGAGCACGCTCCAGCAAGTCAGCCGGATCCTCTGCCCCCTTGATGCGACTGACCAGCCAAACAGACTTCCACTGCCCCTGTAAAACAGGATCGATCCAGTGATCAGGCAGGAAAGGTGTCACCAACTGATCATCAGACGAAAACTCTACCGGAACCTGCAATTTCAGCGGCCCTTCGGCAGATCCGCTTCGCCCCGTTTGCACAATATCAAGGTGAAGGTAGGCGCGTCGATTTGCACGTAACACCGAGTACGCAGCGACGTAGATATCGCCATCCTCTGCAGCAAAGCGTGCTAGCAGATAGTCCTGCTCTCTATCCATACCGTAAAGCACGGGATCATTGAACACATCGCTGGACCAATAGCTGCTATCACCGCAGGCCCGCGACTGACACTGAAAAAGAACTTCGGGATCGTGCGGCCCGAGTTGCTCTTTGATCGATTCGAAAGCCTCTCGTGGTGCAACATTAGCTGGCAACTGGTAAGTCAGACGCCATAATCTGCCTTTGCTGCGAACCTCACTCTCGGCCTGAATCTGACCATTGGATTTAACCATCGGACCGGTGGGTAACAGATGATAGTCAACGGTGTTTCGTCGGTAAGTCACTATCCAGGAACCCGGGTAACGACTGAACAGAGGGTTATCCTGACTGCCTGGCACATCATCTTCAGCAAAGGCAGAAATCTGCAAAACTGTATTAAGCACGACAAAGATACCAACCCACCGCGCTAATAGTGATATTCTTCCCGCTAACGCTGTCACACTCAGCCCCCACATACTAGACTATTGATACTATTGTGAACTGGCCGCATCATACTTGTTGTCGCAGCACCGCTGCCACTTTCCAAAAGCGCTGGCACAACAAAGATATACCGTTGCTCAACAAGCATATAGAGCCAGAACTTATCGAATGCAACAACCCATCTAGATGGGACTGAACGAGCAGGATTTTCTATGGCTGGCGTACTAGACTCCGTAAACCAGCGCACCCAGCTGGTGGGCAAGAACCGTCTTGAGTTACTTACCTTCAGACTGAATGGTCCGCAGATCTACGGTATTAACGTTTTTAAAGTACGGGAAATTCTACAAACCCCCAAATTAACCGAGATTCCTGAAAGCCATCCGGTGATCAGAGGTACTGCTTATATTCGCGGACGTACCATTCCGGTTATTGACCTGGCATTGGCAATGGGTGGTTCAGTACCCACTGACATTGATGGCAGCTTTATAGTCATCAGTGAATACAACATGACCGTTCAGGGATTTCTGGTACGTGCGGTTGAACGCATTATCAATATGAATTGGGAAGATATTCTTCCGCCTCCCAGTGGTCTTGGAAATCGCCACTATCTGACGTCAATTACACGCTTTGAGAATCGTCTGATTGAAATTCTTGATGTAGAGAAGATTCTGTCCGAAGTAGCGCCACGCAATGACGATGTCAGTGAAGAAATTGTTACCAAGGTCAAGGATCAGCGCCCAGAACACTTCCGTGTACTGATCGTCGACGACTCGTCTGTGGCCCGGAAGCAGATTAAACGAGCAGTAGAGGCCGTTGGTGCAGAAACCGTGTTGCTCAATGACGGTGCAGAGGCTTACCGACATCTGCTGGAGCTCAATGACCAAGGTATAAACGTAGCTGAACACTACTATGTGCTGATTTCCGACGTGGAAATGCCAGAAATGGATGGTTATACCCTGACAGCAAAGATACGTTCAAACAGTGATCTGAAAGACCTGTATGTGATGCTTCACACCTCGCTGAGCGGGGTTTTCAATCAATCCATGGTCGATAAAGTAGGCGCTGATGACTTTTTGGCGAAATTCCAGCCAGATGTGCTAGCTGAACGCGTACTGTTTCACAAACGCTAACGCGTTAATCGGAAGCGCGCCTAAAGAGGCGCGTTTCTGCTCTTAAGCATCAGTCAACTAGCAATTTGCCTTCTCGAAGCCCCTGCCAAAACCAGTCCGCCACCTTGCCTGTGTCATCCTCCAGATGCAGGTGGTGTCCTCCAGGTAATTGAGCCACCTGCAAATGCGAAATAACAGCCCGACGTTGAGCCATAACTGGCCACAGCTTGATGTTCCCTTGATCACCTAGCAACAAATGAACTGGCATCGAAAGACCAGCCAATACAGAGATCACTTCCTCCTCAGTCATCCGCTTAGTACTTTCACGTAAACGGGGATCATGACTCCATTTGAGCCCTTTATCCGACACAGAAACTCCCCGCTCAATCAGGCGATCTGCAGCTTGTCGGCTCAGTGGCCATAGCCCATTCATGCGTGCTAGAGCAGCCTGCTCATAATCCTTGAAGTAGCGCACCGACCGCTTCGGTTCAGCCCCCTCGGGCTTTCGCAACACTTTCAATACCGATGGACTCCAGGCAGTCGACAGAGGCCCTAACGACTCAATCAGCAATAACTTCCTGATGCGATCACTCGCAACACCTGCGACAAGTGTAGATATTGCCGCACCCAAGGAGTGACCAAGCAACGTGAAAGAGCGCCATTGCAGCTCGTCAGCTACGGCCAATACATCGTTAACATATTGCCCAACCGGATAGTGCTGACTTTCATCCCGCCACGCAGAGCGACCATGTCCTGGCAAATCAACAGCAATCAGATGAATCTGCTGCCTAGCCTGGGGATACACCCCATCCAACGCATCCAGTAACTGGGAAAAACTGGCTGCATTATCTAACCAGCCATGAACTGCCAGCACAGGTTCAGCGCCTGGTGTTCCCCATTCCAGCGCAGCGATTCGCTGCCCCAGAAAACTCACTTCCTTCATTCTTTTCTCTCGGCTCAGTTAACGCGCTGCTATCCAACGACCTTCAGCCATGGCACACCCGTATTCAACCACATCCATAGTGACTACCCGAACCTCACTGGTGCCCAATGGTTCGCCATCCGTCCCCAACAGCCAACCAAGCAGTTCGCCTACAAGAGGCATGTGCGATACCAGCATCACAGTCTGCTGCTCTTCGAGCACATGCCTCAACCAATCCAGTGTCGAATGAATGGGAGCATCTGGAACTAAAAGACTACTGGTGATGATCGGCTGTTTGCACATTTCTGAACAACGCTGAGCCGTCTGCTGCGCACGTACAAATGGACTCGCACAAAGAAGCGACGGACTATGACGTGCGAGCAACGCAGCCAGCACCTGCGTATTGTCTTTCTGACCACGCAAGGTCAGTTGCCGCTCGGCATCAGAATTTGCCCATTGTTCCGCCTCACCGTGGCGCATGACAATCAATTTCATATTTTTCCAGGCACTCTTAAGCGAGCAAAATGCACATCAAGCTCAGGTTAACGTCATAGCGATTTCTATTTACTGCGCGGCCATGAACTGAAGGGGAAAGGTTTTTCTTCAGAATGGTAAGTCAAGAATGCAAATGCCTGACCAATAAACTCTCGAAGCGAATATCCCCACTCCAACAGAGCACGGCTGGACTCACCAATAATCAAGCGGACAAGCCACTGCAAGACAATAACAACGAAGGTTGCCAGGACTGCCAGCTTCAATAGAAAAACAAAGAAAATCATGTACACCGTGCGGATCATATTCTCTTCTGAGAACAGCCGACCAAAAAATGACGATTTCATCTAGTTCCCTCTTGGTAGTACAAACTCAACGTCAGAGCTTTGCTCCCCTCCCATCAACGCCTGTACAACCTGTTGTACCGATCGCTGATTGAACACTACTTCATATAACCCATCGACCAAAGGCATATACACACCCAGTTCTGTCGCCCAGTGTTTTACAATCTGGAGGGTACCAACCCCTTCCGCTACCTCTCCCAACTCTTCAACAATCTGGGCCAACGATCCTCCTTTTCCCAGAGCGTGCCCAACCCGATAGTTGCGACTGAGGGGCGACATACAGGTAACAGCAAGATCACCCACACCTGCCAATCCTATAAAGGTAAGGGGATTAGCCCCAAGACATACTGCGAATCGACTCATTTCTGCCAAGCTGCGCGTCATTAACATACTACGCGTGTTCTCTCCCATTCCAAGGGCGGCCGCCATACCTGTAGCTATGGCATAAATATTCTTGAGCGCCCCGCCTAATTCCACCCCATACATATCGTTGTTGGCATAAATGCGGAAATAATCTCTTCGCAACACACGTTGAACAGACGCACGGACCTGAGGATTGTTACTGGCAATCACCGTTGCAGTTAATTGACGTCTGGCGACTTCCTTGGCCAGGTTGGGCCCGCTCAAGACTCCAATAGGATGATCTGGCAGCTCTTCGCACATGATCTGACTCATCAGTTTAAAGCTGTCTGACTCAATTCCCTTGGTGGTACTGACGATCTGAGCCTCGGGCTGAATACAAGGCTTTATCAACTGCAATACCTGTCGAAATGCCTTACTAGGTACAGCCATAAATATCAGATGACTATCTGCGACGGCATAACCTATATCACTGCATGCCTCAACATTTGCCAGCAATGGATAATCTGGCATGTAACGATTATTTACGCGGCTACTTTCGACCTCTTCAGCCTGTTGGGCATCCCGCATCCATAACCGGACTTGATGACCATTCTCGGCCGCAATATTCGCAATGATGGTGCCAAAACTTCCTCCACCCAGAACGGTTATGGCCTGATGATGAGACATAGCTCTCCTCGATATTCCGATATTGAACGCCAATCTGGCAGAGATTGCGCGAATGGTACCACTGCTGTTCGCTGAAGATATAAGGCCGCATGCAATTACACAGCGTCAATGAGGCCTCTGAGACACAACTATGAAAAAGTCGTGCTATTATTGCACCGCTAATTTACTGAACTCACCCTGCGACCACGCCCTGATTGCTGGTTGGCAGCCGCCCCAAACAATTTAGGCAATCGCAAACATACAGGCAACCGACTCATGTCATCGCCCGCACCATCGAAAGCTTCCGACTGTTTTCGCCTGAAAGGCAGCATGTTTACGCTCAGCATGATTGAGCTAATGCATTATTCGGCTACAGAGTTCAGCAACCAACTGTCCAGAACCGTCAACCAGGCACCTCGTTTCTTTCAGCAAATGCCAGTGGTTATCTCTCTGGAACATCTCGCAGACGACAGCACTCCTGACTTCAAGGAAATCATCGAAATCTGCCGCTCACTGAAGGTGAATCCTGTAGGTATTCGAGGAGGGAGCGATGCCATGGTGGAAAATGCGTTTACTGCAGGCCTACCCAGTATGGGCTCTGCCACACCGTCTCCATCACCACAGCGGGCGCAGACTTCCAACGCACAGCCAGCCGCTGTGGAGCCCAGCCTGGTACCGGCCCGTATCGTTGACCGACCTGTGCGTTCTGGCCAGCAAATATATGCACGGAATACCAGCCTGATAGTTCTTGCTCCCGTCAGTGCGGGGGCTGAATTGTTGGCAGATGGTGATATTCACGTATACGCGCCTTTACGCGGACGTGCTCTGGCAGGTATAAACGGCAATACTCAGGCAAGAATTTTTTGCAATGCACTGGAAGCAGAACTGCTGTCAATCGCAGGCCAATATAAATTGAGCGAAGATTTGCAGCATTCCGAGCTTTGGAAGCAAAGTGTACAAGCCATGCTAGAGGATGAAAGCAAACTTCAGCTGAGCCCACTTTCGCTCAGCTAACTTCGCGCTGGCCGTTCACCCAAGTGCTTTGATGTCATTTATAGAATTGGCCGTTTCAATTTTACGCAGTAATCAGATTTTTGCTTTTTAAGGAAAACACGACCGTGGCTAAAATTATCGTTGTCACCTCCGGTAAAGGTGGAGTAGGCAAGACCACCTCTAGCGCGGCCATTGGCACAGGCTTAGCCCTGCGTGGCCACAAGACAGTCGTTATCGACTTTGACGTTGGTCTAAGAAACCTCGACCTCATCATGAATTGCGAGCGTCGTGTTGTTTATGACTTTATTAACGTAGTCAACAATGAGGCAACCCTCAATCAGGCCCTGATCAAGGACAAGCGAGTTGAAACGCTTTACATCCTGCCCGCATCACAGACACGCGACAAAGACGCGCTGACCCGTGAGGGTGTGGAAAAGGTACTGAATGAACTGGCCGAAACATTTGACTACATCGTATGCGATTCCCCAGCGGGCATTGAGAAAGGTGCCTTGATGGCCCTGTACTTCGCAGACGAAGCTGTCGTGGTTACCAATCCCGAAGTCTCCTCCGTAAGAGACTCTGACCGGATTATCGGAATTCTCCACAGTAAATCACGTCGTGCAGAGACAGGTCAGGAGCCGATCAAAGAGCACCTGCTGCTGACCCGCTATGACCCAGAACGTGTAGAACTGGGAGAAATGCTCGGCGTCAAAGACGTGCAGGACATTCTTGCCATTCCTCTGCTTGGTGTAATCCCTGAGTCAGAAGCAGTACTAAAGTGCTCCAACCAAGGTATTCCCGTCATTCTGGAATCACAGAGCGACGCCGGTCAGGCTTATGAAGATGCCGTGTCCCGACTGCTCGGCGATGAACGCCCGATGCGTTTCCTGACTGCTCCGAAAAAAGGATTCTTCAAACGTATGTTCGGAGGTTAAAGTGGCCAGTTTTTTCGATTATTTCCGAAGCCGTAAGCCCAACTCCGCCTCCGTCGCGAAAGAACGTTTGCAAATTATCGTTGCACATGAACGTTCACAGCGACAGCAGCCGGATTACTTACCTGCGCTGCAAAAGGAACTGCTGGAAGTTATCAAGAAATATGTGCAGGTTGCACAGGACGATATATCGATTCAGATCGACAATACCGACAACTGTTCGGTATTGGAGCTCAACATCACGCTGCCAGAAAAATAAGCACGTTTTAACAAGAGCCTATCAATATAAAAGTGCGAGCCGACTAATTGTCGGCTCGGGTCTTTTGTTACGGTGCGGTACTTTGCATTCTACATTCAGGACGAGCAGCTAATCTCAAGCGATTTCCCCCACTGTGGAGATCTCTTCGCATACTTCAGAAACTCTGGCTGCTCATCAAACGGATTTTGCATGATCAGGAAAAGACGCTCGACTTCACTAATATCTCCTGCCCCTGCCTTTTCGATAGCTTCCTGTAACAAATAATTACGCATCACGTAGTGGGGATTAACAGCATTCATCAACTGTTGACGCTGATCCCAGTCTTGCCCTTTCAGACGGCGCTGATACTGCTCAAGCCAAGCATCAAATTCAGGCAACTGCATAAACTCATTACGCAATTTTTCAGGCTGTCGACCTGGCCTAACCTCCCCCAGCCAACGAAATGCCAGGGTGTAGTCCATTTTATTAGTAGCTAATAGCTGTAACCAGGCCTTAAGCATCTCATGATCGCTTTCCGTGAACTCAGGCAACCCTAAGCGTCTTCTCATCAGCTCAGAGAACTCCTTCACCAGAACAGGCTCAAAACTTTCCAATCCTTTTCGCAGGCCTTCCATTTCAATTACAGGAGTCAGCGCTTGCGCCAGACATTGCAAGTTCCAGTAAGCAATTGATGGTTGTCGGTAGAACGCATAGCGCCCTTGCGAATCAGAGTGATTGCAGATGAAGCGTGGATCGTAATCGTCCAGGAATGCGAATGGCCCAAAGTCGAAGGTGTCACCAAGAATAGAAAAATTATCAGTATTCATCACGCCATGGCAAAACCCGTAGGCCTGCCAATAGGCGATCATCTTCGCAGTGCGTTCAACAATCTCTGCAAACATGGCTTCGTAAGGAAGTACGAACGATGTGCAATGGGTGAAATACGTCTCAAGGCAGAACTCAGACAACCGTTTTAGCAACTCATGCTGCTGACTGTAATAGAAGTACTCAAAATGACCGAAGCGCACATGGGTTTTAGCAATGCGAATCAGCATAGCTCCACGCTCTTCCGACTCTCGATAAACCGGCTCATCACTCCCCAGCAAACCCAACGCTCTTGTCGTTGGTACACCCAATGCCGCAAGCGACTCCGAACACAAATATTCGCGAATGCTCGAACGCAAGACAGCGCGCCCATCCCCCATACGGGAATAAGGCGTCGGGCCAGCCCCCTTCAGGTGCACATCCCAAACTTCACCTTTGGTGTTTTGTACTTCACCTAACAGGAGACCTCGACCATCACCAAGCCTGGGAGTATACCCACCAAACTGATGGCCGCTGTACACCATAGCGAGCGGGTCGGAGCCAGCCCACGATGCACTACCAGCAATGACGTCAGCAATGTCACGGCGTTTGAACTGTTCGATATCCAGATCTAGCAAGGCCGCAGCGGCAGGACTACCAGTCAACCACCGCAGCCCTGCTAAAGGAGCAACCGCTTGCCGGGAATAGAACTCCTGCGGCAAGCGGCTATATCGATTTATAAACTCAAGTGTTTCCAGTGTTTTCACTGGCAACTCCTAAGAGATCTTCTGGGGGGTGTTCACACGGCAACTTATGCCCAATCAGTTCTTCCAGGGAGTGCAACAGGAAGGCATCATCTTCGCCAATCAAACTGATAGACGTTCCCGTTTTACCCGCACGCCCGGTACGGCCGATGCGATGGACATAGTCTTCAAGATCTTCTGGAAGATTGTAATTGATCACGTGACTGATATCGTCAACGTGAATGCCACGTCCAGCGACATCTGTAGCGACCAGTACATCAATTGATCCTGAACGGAAGGCCTCCAGCGTACTCACTCGCTTACGCTGAGTAACCTCACCAGAAAGCATTGCGACCTTGACTCCATCCTTGCGCAAACGCTCGTACAAACGTCGTGTCTGATCTCTGCGATTAGCAAACACCATCACCCGTTTCAGCTCACGAACCACAACCAGATTGCGAATGATTCGGTATTTATCGCTTTCGGCCACCATGTAGGCCACTTGCTCGACACTGTCAGTGGTCAATCGCTCTGATTCGATAGCGACATGCACCGGATCCTGTGTCCATTGTTCAGCCAATGCCAAAATGTCACCCGAATAGGTGGCACTGAACAGTAACGTCTGCCGATCACCCGTACGGGGAGTCTGACGAATAATGCGACGCACATCAGGAATAAAGCCCATGCTCAGCATGCGATCGGCTTCATCCAGAACCAGCACTTCAACATCTCGCAGATTGACATTACCGCGGCCAATAAAGTCGATCAGTCGACCTGGCGTAGCAACCAGAATATCGATTCTCTCACCGATCAACTGCTCACGTTGCTTCTCGAAATCCATACCGCCAAGAATGCTGACAACATTCAAATCAGTAAATCGTGACAGTGCTACAGCGTCTTTGGCAATCTGCATTACCAGCTCACGTGTAGGTGCCAGTATCAGCGCACGCGGAGTTCCATTTGGCAATGCGACATCTAACGGGAAGTCAATCAGGTCGGTAATAATGCTGACAAGAAAAGCAGCGGTCTTACCTGTACCCGTTTGGGCTTTACCGGTTATATCCCGTCCCTGAAGGCTAAAGGGCAATGTTTTGGCCTGTATGGGGCTACAATACTCATACCCCAGCTCAGCCACTGCATGCAGCACATCATCTGGCAGATTCAGATCATGAAATCGCACCTTACCTTCTGCTGGATAAACCTCAAACTCGGCAGGACTCCAAGAGTTACGAGATTCAATATCTCGCGAACTGCGTCGTGTTCCATTCTTGGCACGACGGGGAGCATTGCCAGCTTTCTCTTGCTGATCATCTGACGCAGAGAGGGCCTCTATCTCAGAGTCGCTCTCGTCACCATCACGCTGGTCAAGACGCTCTGAAGCGGGTTTACGTCGTCCATCCGTACGTCGACGAGACTTGTTATTACGACCACGAGAACTAGAACGACCAGACGCCTTTCGCTCGCCACGGTCACGTTCGCCTTCAGACTGGGTCACAGCCCCACTGTCGAGCTTTTCAGCCTCACGCACGTTGTTTTCTTGCATCAAATCCTCTCTGGTAGGCACTAATTCATTAATCTATTCGACGACGAAATGGGGGCAGTGAATCCAGCAATGCCTTTCCGTATCTTTTGGAGACAACCCGGCGATCAAGCAATGTAATACGGCCAGTATCCTGCTCCGAGCGCAAGAGCCTTCCCGCAGCCTGCACAAGTCGAATACTGGCATCAGGCATACTGATCTCCATGAAGGGGTTGCCACCCCGCTTTTCAATCCATTCAGCCAGGCCAGCCTCAACAGGGCTATCAGGCACCGCAAACGGAATTTTGGCAATGATAACATGAGTCAGGTATTTTCCCGGCAGATCAATACCTTCTGCGAAAGAAGCTAACCCAAATAAAATACTACCTCGCCCCTCATCCAGGTTTTCGCGATGTAACCTCAAGACTTCCTGCTTGCTGTAAGTACCTTGGGCAAGGATCAGATCAGCCCAGGGCTTGCCGATTTTTTCCAGCACCTCTTCCATTTGCCTGCGAGAGCTGAATAGCACTAGCGACCCTTCATTCAGGTTGAGGTTTTGCTTCAGCCACTCGACCAGCTCGGCGGTATGCTCCTGCGCTCGCGTAGGTTCATTACGCATGAGAGGAACCCACAGCTCAGCAGCATCACCATGATTAAATGGGCTCTGCACTCGCTCATAAGCTGCATCACTTGGCAAGCCGGCGCGCATCATAATGCGATCAAACCTGTTTAATGCTGTTAATGTTGCTGAGCATATTACAGCGCCAAAACATCTATTCCACAGCACCTGACGTAAACGCTCTGCCGCCAGTATCGGACTGGAGCATAAATTAGTATCCAATATATCCTGATAGTCGAGCTTCTCTGCCCACCGAGCCAATGGCACAGCGCCTTCTGCATCATGCTCGCTGTAACTCGTGCACAGCGCCCGAGCCTCCTGAATACGCGCAAGCATCTGCCCAATGATAGGGAACCAGGCCTCAGCTTCCTTGGCAGATATATCAGGATATTCCCCACCCATCGCCTGCTGAATGCCGCGACTCAGTTTATCAACGAGACTTTGCAGTGCGCCCCAACCTTGCCGTAACTGATCACATAAGCCACGCAGCTCTTCCGGCACACGCCCCTCAGCAAAACGGTATACATTAGAGCTGTACTCGCTATCATCACCCCACGTAACAGTGCTGCCAATCAATTCATTAAGGTATAGCAAACCCTGCTCAAGGGTTCTCACTTCGGAAGGAATCTGCTCCACAGCCTTGACCATATCGCCTGTCAGTCTTAACTGCGCAGCCATTGATGCCATATTTTTGTTCAGCTGCTTCAACCATCGATCGGTTGAGCGCACAGCCATCGCAAAAGTAAAGTGCCCAAGCGCCTTGTCAGGCAAATGATGGCCTTCATCAAATACATAAATGGTCTTGGCTGGAGCAGGTAAAATGACCCCCCCTCCCAAGGAGAGATCTGCCAGCACCAAGTCATGATTTGCGACGATACAATCTGCGTCCTCAAGCTCCTGTCGGGCACGATAAAATGGACACTGACTAAAAAACTGGCAACGATGGCGAGTGCATTGCTGATGATCAGTCGTGAGCTTACTCCAACTGCTGTCTGGCAACGGGTTGGGTAAATTATCTTTGTCACCGTTCCATTGACCAGATGACCAGACCTGCATCAGACTTTGCCAATCCTCACCCTCTGCATCTTTATTGTTCAGAGCATCCTGTTCAAACAATGCCAACGTCGGGTCGCTTGTCGCTCCTGTCAGACGCTCCAGCTTACTTGGACAGAGATAGCGCCCCCTGCCTTTCGCCAGAGCGTAGGAAAACTGCATACCACCATTAGCTTTCAAGTCCGGCAGATCTTTTTGCGTTATCTGCTCCTGCAGAGCAACTGTTGCAGTAGATACAACAACCTGCTTTTTCCATACTTTTGCCAGCGGCAGGGTAGCAAGCAAGTAGGCGACTGTCTTCCCTGTTCCAGTGCCCGCCTCTATAACGCAAAGGTGCCGACCACCAATGCGGTTATGCTCAGAATCTTGCTCGATCTCTCCAAAAGTACGCGCAATAGTTCCAATCATCTGCCTCTGACCAAGCCTGGGTCGAAGAGATTTTGCCCCTAGATAAGCTCGATAGGCTTGCTGGATAGCCTCTTTATGGCTTTCTTCTAACATGCAACATCTTCCGCAATTCTGACTGGCTCATTCCGCCAGCATTGTATAGGTAATCCCTTTGTATGTCCGTTGCCACCAGTGCTACTACAAGCCAACAGAGCTGGTCAGATTTTCATCTTTTGGATTTACAACATGAGATGACTGTATATAATCACAGATACTGTATAAACAGACAGATAAAATCACAATGATTAAGCTAACGCATCGCCAATCAGAAGTTCTTGAGTGCATTCGCCGGTATATTGAAAGCACTGGCTTTCCTCCAACGCGCGCCGACCTGGCACGAGAGCTTGGCTTCCGTTCTCCTAACGCGGCAGAAGAGCACCTGAAAGCCCTGGCTCGAAAAGGCGCAATCGAAATTATCGCTGGCGCCTCACGCGGCATTCGCATTCCAAGCGATTCAGGCTCTGCCAATGATGAATCCTCAACCGAGGAAGAGACTGGCTTACCTATAGTCGGTCGCGTCGCAGCGGGCAGCCCTATTCTTGCTCAGGAACATATATCTGACCGTTGCCAGGTCCCACCTGATTTCTTTTCCCCCAAAGCAGATTACTTGTTACGCGTTCAAGGTATGAGCATGCGCGATGCTGGAATTCTTGATGGTGATCTACTCGCAGTACATCGCACTCAGGATGTCCGCAATGGGCAGATCGTTGTAGCTCGAATTGGTGATGATGTGACCGTAAAGCGTTTTGAGCGCAATGGACACTCAGTACAACTCATTGCTGAAAACCCAGACTTTTCTCCCATAGAGTTAGACCTCACCACTGAAGAACTGGTGATCGAAGGTTTAGGTGTAGGCGTCATTCGCAGAGGAAATTAAACCATGCTGTCATCCCATACTCGTGCCACTTCAATATTGCAGCTAGACCATATTGCCAACATCCGGACGTTACCACCTACCACAGAATACTCTGGTAATCATAACCAAGCAGGTATAACTGAAGTCGTGGTAAATCAGCAGAGAGATGGCAAAGAACTATGGTTGCTGCCGATGCTGGCACAGCTTAATGTGGATGACCGCTGGTTTACCTGGGTAGCTCCCCCGAATAATCTGGAAAAGGACTGGCTGCTCACAGTCGGTATCGACCTCAACAAATGCATTCTGCTGAAACCATGTCGCGGCCATGACGTCTACAATCTTAGTCGTCGAGCATTGCGCCAAGGAAACTGCCACCTTGTTGTCAACTGGCCGGAAAAGGAAATTTCATCAGCGGAATATGAAGGTTTGGAGCAAGCAGCTCTTGATGGTGACAGCCATTGCATTTTGATTCGCACCCGTTAAATCAGCTAAACACCTGTATAAACGTGTGAATGGCATTTAATGACAACTGAAGACGGTGACTCGGACAGATGGATTCGTTCTGAGCGATGCATGTCACATAACCTAATGAAAAGCATGCCACGTAAGACTCATCAGTAACTTAGACGTTAGCTTGATGATTTATGAGAATAAATAAGTGACGTCTTTAACTAGTTAAAAAGCCTCATATGTTTGGCAGTGGGCTTAGCCAGCATAGAGGCACTATCTAATTCTGCACAGCTCTTCAGCAAACAAGCCACCAAGCCCGTCACAAAGCGCTTAGCCGCTCCGACCTTAATGCAATATGCGAGGCGCTTCCGAATCAACTTCTGCAGACTGCCTTTCCGCTAACTTCTCAGTCAACGCTTGTACGCCTGATGACAACATTCCTCTGGCCATTTCCAGGTATTGCTCACCCAGAAAATCACGCATCTCACTCACTACCTGAAGTTTGATTAGAGGTAAAACCTCATCTTCATCATGAAGCTGCAGCAACATTTCCCCATTTTCCAGCTCAACAATTTCCAATACTTTTGTATTTTCCAGCAAGCTGGCTAACTTCTCACTCACTTATCCAAAACTCCAACATGAAGCTCACCCATTCATTGAGTCTATTAAACGGTGAGACTGAATCTTAGGAAAACCAACGCTCTGTAAGCCGCAACAGCCAGGACCATAACCTCAAGGCTATGAGCAAATACGACCAACCTTACCACTCAGCGAGCTGCTCGCGCCCCTGCTCAACCAACGCCTTCAATGCCTGCAACCATGTTGCTAACTGCTCGTATCTGTACCCGTCTTCAGCGTGATTGGCTGACAGCTGGACGATGTGTATTTCGGAACTGCTGGAAGGCTGATCTGTAGCAGCCTTATCAACCGCACGCCAGCAGCCTTGATATTCAGCAATGAGCATACTTAACCAGCTATCTGACTCACCCAGTAACTGCTGAATATAAGCATACTCTGGCCCTTCATAACCTCGCTGCTCGAGTAAATCATGCAAATCCAAAGCAGATCTTACCTGCTCCGCTGGGAGCTTATAGCCCTGAGCAATCTCCCTCAGAAAGGCATGATAAGCACCGTAGAGATGAAACAAAACGGATTCATGAAATGACTCGATTAAAGCGTGTTTATCCCAACTCGTAGAATTACCAGCCTGGACAAGAGCATCCAGATGCAGACGTGCAAAATATAATTTCTTATTGGTCCTGCTGGCATAGAGCGGGCTCATGATCACGACCTCAACTTATGACGTTAGATGGTAATAGAGAGAGGGAAGCACTAGAAACTTGTCATGAAGAATATAGCGAAACCCTACCAAGGATATTATAAGTAGGCAGTACTAATAAATTGAGGGTCGACCCAGCCTCAACAAAGTCGCCCCATCAACGAGTTTAAAAACTCAAACAGGCATGAACCGAAACCGACATGTTTCCACACCGCAGTTTCAACTAGCCCACTACCCAGTGACCATCCTTATAGTGTGCTTTCCACCCGGTGGCCTTCCCTTCAACTTCTGTCATGACATATTGCTCTTTAGCTTTGCGACTAAAGCGAACCATTGCGGGATTACCATTCGGATCTTTTACAGGTGCATCTAACAGGAAATGGTATTTAGAATCGATTTCATCCTTATGCGGTAGCAACTCGTGGATAAATGGGGCACGAGTTTCTCTATTTTTGGGGAACTGACTGGCCGCCAGGAATAATCCGGTCGCGCCATCACGCAGTACGTAGTGATCATCTACCTTTTGGCAGCGAATCTCAGGCATTGAGACAGGTTCCATCTTGGGGGGCGCAGCTTCACCACTTTTCAGAAGCTTACGAGTGTTACCACAACTCTCGCTGGTACACCCAAAATACTTGCCGAATCGACCCGTTTTTAGCTGCATATCAGCGCCGCACTTATCACACTCGATCAGTGGACCATCGTATCCCTTGAGCTTGAATTGACCTTTTTCGACATCAAATCCAATGCAGTCCGGATTATTACCACACACATGGAGCTTGCGATCAGCATCTATGAGGTAACTCTCCATCGCCGTACCACATAAATGACAACGCTTTTTATTACGCAGCAGACGGGATTCCTCTTCGTCATCCCCTTCTAAGCTGACCACCTCATCACCAGGAACCAAATTGATAGTTCCCTTACAGCGCTCTTTTGGTGGCAGGTTATAGCCTGAGCAGCCCAGAAAAACACCTGTGGTACCTGTCCGAATCATCATTGGACGACCGCATTTAGGGCAGGGAATATCCGTCTCAGTCGGTGCATTAGCACGCATACCGCCATCATCATCGTTGGCCGCATCCAGTTTGGCTGAGAACTCACGATAGAACACATTCAATAGCGTACGCCAGTCTTCCCTTCCGGTCGCCACATCGTCCAGACGCTCTTCCATCTTGGCCGTGAAGCCGTAATCAAGTAAGTCGGGAAAGTTCTCTACCAGACGATCGGTGACAATATCCCCGATCTTTTCCGCATAGAAGCGACGATTCTGTACTTCTACATAACCCCGTTCCTGAATGGTGGAAATAATAGAAGCATAAGTGGATGGGCGACCAATCCCCCGCTTCTCCAGCTCCTTGACCAGGCTTGCTTCAGTAAATCGAGGTGCTGGCTTGGTGAAATGCTGGCTTGGCAACAGCTCCTGCAACGTCATGACCGATCCAGTCTGCAAGTCCGGCAGAATGACATCTTCTTCTTTTTTGCCTGCGGCAGGCAGAACACGGGTGTAGCCGTCAAATTTCAGAATCCGGCCTTTAGCTTTTAATTCAAACTCGCCCGCCACTACCGTCAGTGTTGAACTAAGGTACTTAGCTGGCACCATCTGACAAGCAACGAACTGACGCCAAATCAGGTCATACAAGCGCTCTGCATCACGATCCATACCAGCAAGCTGAGTTGCCTTGAGATTTACGTCGGAAGGACGTATGGCTTCATGGGCCTCCTGAGCACCTTCCTTACTTGAGTAAACATTCGCTGTTTCTGGCAAATATTCGCTACCAAGCTGACTGAGAATATAGTCGCGACATCCCGCAACAGCCTCTGCTGACAGGTTCGTAGAATCTGTACGCATGTAGGTTATGTAACCGGCTTCATACAAACGCTGAGCCAGCATCATGGTCTTTTTCACCCCAAAGCCAAGACGCGTACTCGCTGCCTGTTGGAGAGTAGAAGTGATAAATGGCGCTCCCGGCTTGGACTGGGTTGGCTTGTCCTCACGCTCTGTAAGATTGAACTGTGAAGCTCCAAGGGATGCCAGAATCTTATCAACCTGACCACGACTGACAGGGCGGAACGCCTCCCCAGACTGTCTGACCACCTGAAAGCGCACCTGATCTTTGTTCTGTTTCAGATCCGCAGCAACCTCCCAGTACTCTTCAGGGATGAAGGCACGAATTTCACGTTCACGCTCAACGATAAGGCGCACTGCTACAGACTGCACACGGCCTGCAGACAGTCCTCGTGCAATTTTGGCCCACAGCAATGGAGAAACCATGTAGCCCACAACCCGATCAAGGAAACGCCGCGCTTGCTGAGCGTTCACGCGACTCATATCCAGGCTTCCAGGGTTGGTAAAAGCCTGGCGAATGGCATTCTTGGTAATTTCGTTGAAGACTACGCGACGATAGCGGTCAGGATTGCCGCCAATGGACTCCATCAGGTGCCAGGCAATAGCCTCCCCTTCGCGATCCAAGTCCGTTGCCAGATAGATAGCTTCAGCGTCTTTAGCAAGGCGTTTGAGCTCGTCTACTACCTTCTCTTTGCCTGGCAACACTTCATAATGGGCGTCCCAGTTGTTGTCAGGATCGACGCCCATCCGAGCAACCAGCTGCTCATGTGCCTTTTTGGTTTTGTAGACAGTTTTCTCAGCCGCTGACATCTTTCTGGTCTTCGCAGCCTCTTGAGCACGTTGCTTGGGGTCTACGGTCTTGCCACTACCACTGGTAGGCAAATCACGAATGTGCCCCACACTGGACTTAACCACATACTCCGGCCCAAGGTACTTGTTGATTGTCTTGGCTTTGGCAGGTGACTCGACAATTACTAATACTTTACCCATAACCCCTTAAAAACCCCTTTCAGGTGGGTGACAGCCACAACCCATAACCAGGCAATACGATGCAGGCGCATTGCGGATCAAGCCTAATTCATACGACGTCTTGCGCGGCACTTATAACGACCTCAAAAACGCCTTGTCAAGTTTTATCTTATTTAAGGACAGTATCAGTACAGCACGTAACCAGTTTTGCCGGTATCAAAGATAGCTGCAGTTTTTACTACTGCCGCCTTCACTCCAACGGCAATGATTGCGCAACCACGTGTGTGATATTTGCTTACTGACCTTTATTACCAATCAACTCATCACTCGCGTAGATAGTGGAAACACTTCAGCATAAGTCGTGAAGCAAAAGCAAAATTAAGTACAATCCTATCTCGAGTTATTTACCTGGATCGATGTTCTATGTGGCTTACCGTTGTTATCGCTGCACTACTGCTGGTACTGATCGCTTCACTGTTCGTCAGCCACCTGGCCTATAAGCGTGAACAGGCAATGCTGGCAATTGAACAGCGGTTTGGAGCATTACGCAGCAGAACTGAATTTCTTCAGGAAATTCAAAGTGCCATTCAACACCTGATCATGCCCCCTTTGATCTGGAACTACCTCATCGACTTCCATATCAGCCTGCTGACACAAATGAAAGAAGTAAAACCCGATGAAGCGTACCTTAACGATCTTATCGAGGAGCAAGAGGCTCTACGCAGTCAGCAGGGCGTTTACCAGGTACCCGCCACTGACCGATCGATCGTTCGGGCACAAAAATATATAAAGTACGTAATGCGCACACTTCGCCAGATGAGAGGAGAGAACATGCTGAGCGCTCATCAGCTGGATGAAAGCATTCATCAACTCTCCTACGTGCATAACGTCATTGAGATTGACGCCCACACGCAACAGGGTATTAAGGCACTGGAGCAACGTCATTATCAGGAGGGTGTCACACACCTCAAGCATGCCAAGGCGATGATTGCCCGTACCGTGATGCATGACGAAGAACGTCAGGAGCGCACGCAGAAGGTTGACCAGTATCTGGCCAACCCCTATAGCCATCCCGCTTCCTGATATGGCTCCGCTTCATGCGCCCCATCAGCGCAAATTCAGGCTCACTGCCGAGAGAAGTACAGTGAGTCAGCGTACTTAACTTACTGCCCGCTCTCTTCGCTGTCACTCAAACCGGAACCCGCCTTCTGCAAGGAGAAGCGAGGAACGATTTCGCCAAGCACATCGACGCTGTCACAGAAACTGCTTACCGGCCTTACCCATAAGCCACGTTCTCCGTATAACGCCCTGTAGAGCACCATCCACTCTTCAGTCTCCGTGTGCCGCACCACCTCCAACACCTGATACCGCCCGCCCTTGAAGTGCAGGTAGAATCCTGGCTGGACAACAGGTTGCTGTTCATCACTCACTGCTTTGCTCCTTAGGCACGTCGTACCTGTTCCCACAGTTTGTTCAGCCGTTTTGCAGATACAGGCTGCAATGTTCCCAGATTCTGAGCGAATAACGAAATCCGATATTCTTCCAGCATCCAGCGAAATGCTTCGAGACTGGGATCCACGATCCCCTGTTTTTCATGAGCAGACCTGCGTTCAGTGTATTGCATCCAGTACGCCTGCAGTTCCTGACTGGCGGCCATTTCCTTGCCTAGATGATTCTGAAAACGCTCCAGCCTTAGCTCAATACCACGCATGTATAGACTCATGCGCCTCAAATGCTGCAAAGGCGTTGCAGACACGAACCCTTTGTATACCAAATTTTCAAGCTGCTGCTTCACATCCGAAAGTATCAGAGCCCAGGCCAGATTGACCTTGCCCTGCAGGAATTTTGCTACACGATTTCGACTTTCCAATATGGCAGCCACCAGCTCCGCCAGCTCATTGGCAGCCGCCACAACCTGATTTCGCCCTGCATCAAGGCCAAGCTCAAAGGTTTCTCGTGTACGCGGCCAATCTTTATCGTGCAGAAACACCTGTTCAAAAGCAGCATTAATAACATCATCCACCAGCTCTTCCTTCCGCCCTACCGCCACAAAGAACAGAGCCGACTGATTCAGTTTAGGCATATTTTTCTGCAGATACTTAACTTGTTGAGCCAGACGTAGCCGGTAGAGTCGCAACAACCCCAAACGCATGGATGCTCTGGCCAGATCAGGGTGATCAAAAACTTTCACCTCAAGCTGATCGCCAGCATCCTGCCAGGCTGGATAACCTTTCAACTTTATCCCCGCCTGCTCCAGCGTTATCTCCTCAGGCAAGGAGACATCCTCTGGCCAGTCAGTCAACCCCGTCCGCTCCAGCTCCGCCACGGGCATGCGTGCCATTTGCTGCTGCACCTGCCCGGCAAACTGCTCGCATAGCGCCTCGAGATCACGCCCCATGCCAAGATCTTTGCCCTTGGAATCCAGCACACGCAGGTTAAATAAATGATGCGCCTCAAGGGCGTCTAGCTGCCAGGCCTCTGCAGGCACGAGCACTCCCGTCATGCGGCGTAGCTGATGGGTTATCGCTTCGAGCAAGCTACCGTCAGCAGAGGACAATGATGCCAGCATGGCATCAACAAAGTCAGGGATAGGCACGAAATTACGTCGTAACTGC